>JAFWQM010000210.1 GCA_017509065.1 Clostridia bacterium | reverse complement strand
TGGGACGGGGCTGCGCCCTTTGTCATCGGCTCTCCCGTGAGCCTGCCCAACACCATCACCATGCACGTGCAGGGACAGCGGGTGCTGCGAGATGCTTTTCCCAAAATTCTGGACGCCCTGGACGCGGGCGGCAGCGGCGACCCCTATAAAGAACTGAATCGGGACGAGGCGGATATGCTGCGGGAGCTGACAAGGATGGGCTTCCCTCCGCTGGCCTGGTATCTGGAGGCCAAGGGCGTCATCGATCCCGGCTCCCTGCCGGTGCTGATGCCCGGTGTCAAAAGAATGGATCCCGACTACTTTACCGATTTCTGGACCAAGCCCGGGTATGCGGGGGCTGACCCGGAAAGCTCTTCCTCCAAGGATCGCATTTACTTCAAAACCAAAGTTCATTCGGTGCATCTGGCTGATAAGGCGGAAGCCCGCAGTGCGGAAAACGGCCTGAATGGCGTGGATGACGCCTGGAAAAAGCAGCTGGCCGATGGCAATGGCGCCTATCTCGAACTGGAGGCTCTGCCCCAGGGGGATCATCTGTACCTGGAAGGTCTTTCGATGATTTTTGAAAGTGGCGAGGCTGCGGGTGCGAACCTGCTCATGGGCAAAATGATGCGTTATTCCGACCGCGACGGTGGCATCGTCACCATCGGTTCCGCCTACGGCACCAGCGACGTGGGAGAAACACTGGGGAAAGTGCGGCCTGGGGATGAAATCCTGCTGGATAATTCCGATTATATCGCAGCCCAGAGCTATTATCGCCACCAGGTACCGGAGGATCTGTCCTTCCATGCCTGGGATCAGTTCCGCAATGCAGACGGCACACCCAAAACGCCCCAGCGGAAGCCTTTCCCGGTGCCCTTTACCGGTGTGGGCGTGCGGCAGGATGGCGAAATTCAAGGTAAGGTCATCAACATCCAAGCGCTAATGGACGAAAGCACGTGCCCATGGTGCGCCGATTGGTGGCGGAACAAGATCGTTGAGGCCAAGGGCAGCGACGCAGATCACCGCACCTACTTTATGGAACGCTGCATGCACGGCGACGTGGCCGCCATCGGCAACTATATGGTGGTCAACTATGTGGGTGCTCTGCGGCAGGCGCTGATTGACCTGAGCAACTGGGTGGAGAAGGGTATTGAACCCCTGAATCGTACCGCCTATACCCTGGGCGAAGACGGTCAGATTCATACGGAGCCCGATGTGAGCAAACGGTACGGCATTCAGGCGATCCCCACACTGAAGGCCAACGGCGAAAAGTGTACCCATGTAAAAGCAGGCGAGTGTGTGCGCTTCACGGTGGATGTTGAGGTGCCCGAAAACGCGGGCGACGTGACGGAGATCCTGTTTGCCCAGCAGGAAAAGCAGCTTGCCGCTAAGGAAACCGAAACCAACGGCGCGGCCAGACTGATGCTGGGAAAAGAAATGTGGGATGGTGCACTGACCTTTATAAAAGGAGTCCGGGGGCTGGTACACACCGCGCACGCGGAAACCGTCTGTTCTTTTGATAAGCCCGGCACATACTTTGCCACCGTACGCATCGCTACCCAGCGCAATGGCGATGCCGCAGATCCATTTACCCAGGTGCTGAACCTGGATCGGGCGCGAATCATCGTAGAATAAGGATTTTGTGAAAGGCTGGTTTTTCCAGCCTTTCATTTTCAAAGAGGTAACAGTATGTGGTCATGAGAGCTCCGGTATGCAGAATAAATACAGACAGCCGACGTGTCGGAAATGCCGTATTTTTTGTCGGAAATCATAAAGCGCTTTTTTCTGTGATTCGCTATCATGGATAGCATCAAGGGAGATATCTCTCCGTTCAGTCCATTCGAGAAAGGAGATCAAACCCATGTCCATTCGCACAAAGTGGATTGCCTTGATGGTCGCTGTAGTGGTCATGCTGGTCGGCATGCAGGTCTATTACAGCAACATCGGCGGCACCACCGGCCAGAGTGCATCTCCGGAAACCACCTTTGACTGGTGGATCTATTCCGGTACTTCCTCGGAATATTACGGCAATTACGCCGAGAACCCTGCGGTTCAGTACACGCTTCGCCGTGGCTGGGGCCCGGAAGAAAAGGGGATCGCCCTCAATTTCCTGCAGCCCCCGCCTGGCTCCGAAAATGACAACTACACCACCATGATCGCCTCCGGCGACCTGCCGGATTTGATCGACGCGGTTATCTGCGAACCGCCCCGCATCATGGTGGAAAAAGGATACGGCATAGAGATCACCGATTATGTGCTGGCCAACATGCCCAATTATGTGGCGCTGGTGCATTCCAATCCGGTCTATTTCAATAATGCCGTCAGCGTGGATGCCGATGGAAACGAGCATTATTACGGCCTGACCAATCTGCAGGACGATTACGACGCGGTGTTCCAGGGCTACATGTACCGCCGGGATTGGATCGTGAAATATGGAACCAACCCGACCACCGGCGCTGCTTTCACCGGCGGCTATACTGATCCCGCAGACGCGGACAGCTGGGTGGACGACGTAGTATTCCCTTCGGGCGGAACCGACCCCAAGTACATCTCCGACTGGGAATGGATGTTTGAGATCTTTACCCGGGCTCAGGCCGATCTGGGAATCAGGGATAAATACTGTGTGAGCCTGTACTATCCAGGCTTCACATGGAGCGGCGGCCTCCTTTCCTGCTTCGGAGGCGGCGTCAACGTGTGGTATCAGGATGCCGAAAACAAGGTGCACTTCGGCGGCAACGAGGAGCCCTTCAAAACCTACTTGCAATGCATGCACGCCTGGTATGAAAAGGGCTGGCTGGATCATGACTTCAACCAGCGCACCTCCGATTCTTTCTATCAGATCGACTCCACCTCCGTGCGCCAGGGCATGATCGGTATGTGGAACGGCCAGCAGAGCGAGCTGGGCGGCCGGCTGGATATGCATGACGGCGGCTATACCGACGGCATCTTCGTAGCCGGCGCAGCCTATCCCATCAACGATATGTATGGCCCGGAAAGCTGCCGGAACGTGCCGCCGAACTGCGTGATGGGCGGCGAGCTGACCGGCGGCGGCGTGATCATTACGCCTACTGCCAAGGATAAGGATCTGGCTGCCCTGTGCAGTTATCTGGATTACTTCTACTCCGAGGAAGGCGCGCTGATCCGTACGCTTGGCCTCAGCGCCGAACAGGTGGCGGACTTTTCCGAAAACACCTTCTATGCCAGCAACGGCCTGAGCGATGGCGCTTATTTCATCAACAGTGAAGGCAAGTACGAAAAGAGCAATGTGCTGGTGACAGACAGCGGTCAACTGAACACCGCAGTAGGATTCAACAAAGCGCCCGGTCTGCTGCTGGTGAAAAACGTGGATCTTGGCTATGCCGATACCTATCAGGCTTCTCTGGATCGATGGCTGCTGTATCCCAACACCGGTTTCTTCCAGGGCACCCGCACCACCAACGAGATGACGCAGGCGGACAGCAAAACCTGTGACGATATCCGCGCCAAGGTGCTGGAATACATGACCAAGAACTGTGCCAACTTCATCACCGGTCAGAGCAATTTCGACAAGGATTGGGACAAGTGGTGCACGGTGCTGAAAAAGTACAAAACCGACAGCATCACAGCGATTTATCAGTACTATGTGGACAATTATCCCTTCCGATAAGCGATAGGAGGTGTGAAACATGGCAAAGAAAAAAGCTTATGATCTGGCCGCTTCCACCCGCCGAAGCTGGAAGGCGGAGCTCAAGCGCGACTGGGTGGTCTACCTGCTGTTTGTGCCGATCATCGTGTATGAGATCGTTCTGCACTATCTGCCGATGTTCGGCATCGTGATGGCCTTTGAAGATTACAACGTCGCGGACGGCTACTTCCACAGCCCGTGGGTGGGCCTGAAGCACTTCATTGATCTGTTCAGCGGTGAAGACTTCCTGCAGGCCATCCGCAACACCGTGGTCATCGGCGTGCTGCGCGCCACCATCGGCTTTGTGGCCCCCATCATCTTCGCACTGATGCTGAGCCTGATCAATTCAAAGAAATTCAAGCGGACCGCGCAGACCATGTCCTACATGCCCAACTTCGTGGCTGCGGTCATCGTCTGCTCCCTGTTCACCCAGTTCCTGGCCAAGGACGGCCCCCTGACGCTGTTCCTGACCAATGTGTTCGGGGCGGAAAACCAGAACTGGTTTGCCAACGACAAGGCCCCCGTGTTCTGGATCATTTACGTCCTGATGGGCATCTGGCAGAGCATTGGCTGGGGATCCATCATGTATGTGGCGGCGATCTCCCAGGTCAGCGGTGATTTGCACGAAGCAGCTGCCCTGGATGGCGCGACCCGTATGCAGCGGCTGTTCAAGATCACCCTTCCTTCCATCCTGCCCATGATCCTGATGATGTTCGTTATCAACGTGGGAACCGCGCTGGCCGCGGGCTATGACAACATCCTGCTTTTGTACATGCCCAGCACCTACAAGGTGGCAGACACTGTGTACACCTACACCTATCGCCAGGCATTCGGAGGAGGTAACAGCAATTACTCGCTTTCCGCGGCTTCCGGCTTGTTCCAGTCACTTGTTTCCACAATCCTTCTGGTGAGTTCCAACGCCCTGTCGCGTAAAGCCGCCGGAAGCAGCCTGTTCTGAGAGGAGGGATCACCATGGCAAAAAGGCAAAGGAAAAAGGAAGAATGGGAAAACAACATGGTGGAGACCAAATCCATCGCGGACAGGATTGTGGACGTGATCGTGTACCTTTGCGTAGCGCTGGTAGCGCTGTGCAGCGTGCTTCCCATGTGGCATGTACTCATGTCCTCCTTCTCGGATGGTAAATCCCTGCTGGCCCATGTGGGCCTGGTTCTATGGCCCGTGGGTGGCTTCACGCTGGACGGTTACTCCTTGATCTTCCAGAACGCCAGCATCGTGGGAGGCTATATCAACACCATCATCTATACGATCAGCTTCACAGTGATCGGTTTCCTGCTGTCCGCAGTCACGGGCTATGCCCTGAGCCGGGACACGAAGCTGAAAAAGCCCGTCACAATGGCGCTGATGGTGACCATGCTCTTTGGCGGCGGCATGGTGCCCACCTACATGATCATCCGGGCTCTGGGCTGGGTCGGCACCCCCTGGGCGCTGGTCATCCCGGGATGCACCAATTCCATGTACTGCATCATGATGATGAACGCGTTCAACTCCATCCCCAAGGAAATGTACGAGGCCAGCCACATCGACGGCGCGGGGCATCTTTCCACCCTGTTTGAAATCACACTGCCCCAGGCCATGAACATGGGTAGCGTGATCATCCTGAACCTGGCGGTCGGCCAGTGGAACTCCTGGCTGCAGGCTTCCATTTATGTGCCCAACAAAAAGGCCCTGTGGCCTCTGCAGCTGGTGATCCGCCAGATTACCTCCGAGAACGCCGACTTCCTCAATTCTTCCAACCCCAATTACGCCCGCTATCTGATCCAGTTCGCGGTGATCATCGCGGCCATCGCGCCCATCATTATCGCTTTCCCCTTCTTCCAGGACAAAATGGAGAAGGGCGTCATTCAGGGTGGCGTCAAAGGTTGATCAAAGGTTGCATTCCAACGGCTTGCGCATGGCGCAGGCCGTTTTTTTACTATACAAAAGTCGTGCTTTCGTGTATAATAAAAGCAGTATAACCGTCTTTCCCGGGAGGGATCGATCGATGAAATCTCTTCAGATGTTCAAGGGTTGGTTCTGGAGCCATGAATTCTTCCGCCGCCTCCGGCCCAGGCTCATGACAATGATCCTGGCCCTGGTGCTGCCCGTTTGCCTGATCTGTGTGGTCATCTCCGTCATTTCCATTGTGCAGAGCCGCGAGCTGACCTATCAGATCGGGAATAACGGGCTGTCGTCGTTTCTGAGAACAGCGGCGCTTCAGTTTGAACAGGAAAACTGGGATCCCCTCACGGATTTTCCCGCCGGAGTATCCGAAAAATTCAGTCATTTCCATGCTTATGTGGAAGCGTATAACGGGAAGGTATACGTGTCCCGGAATGGCAGCCAGGCCTTTTTGCTGTCAAATGACGGTTCTTACGCCGAATCTCCGGAAGAATTTGAAGCGTTAAGGAAAAACCCTTATAAATATGAATGGCAGGGGGAGGAGCTGTCTTTTCGGGTTCTGGTTACCTTCCCGTATCATTTTGCACTGGTTCATGTGCCTTTTGTCCTTTGGATCGGTTTGATTATCTCCATGGCCACGCTGATGCTCAGCCCTTTTTTGTACAAACGGCTCCTCCTTGACATCCTCCAGCCCATGGACACGCTGCGGAATGCAATCGACACGCTGGGAACGGACAGCGCTTACCGGATTCCGCCGCAATCCGAAAAAATCAGCGATGATTTCCTGATGATCTTTGATGACTTCAACCGGATGGCTGAGGAAATCCAGGTTTCCCATGAGAAAGACATCAAACTCCTGGAAACCGAGATGGACAATCTGCGCTTGCAGGTGAATCCTCACATGCTGTTGAACTCCTACAATACGATTTATGCCTTGGCGGAAAGCAAAAACTATCCCGTGATCCAGGACTATACGCTGTGTCTAGTGGATTATTTCCGCTATGTGCTGCGCCGGGGCCAGCAGCTGGTCACTGTTCGGCAGGAACTGGAATTTGTGGATAATTTCATCCGCATCCAGCGCATCCGTTTTCCGGGCCGTTTTTCCTATGTGTACCAGGCGGAAGAGGAATGCCTGAACGCCCAGATCCCGCCGCTGCTGATCGAAAACTTTGTGGAGAATGCCATCAAGTACGCGCTGGAGCCCAAAGAAGCCATCGAAATCGTGGTCTCCGTGCGAAAGGAACAAAACAAGAAGGGAAAAGACGCCCTGCATATCGCCATCACCGATACGGGCAGCGGCATCCTGCCGGAAGTGCTGGAAAAGCTGAAAGCCCACGAACCCTATATTGACGAGAGCGGGAAAAAACACATTGGCATCTATAATTGCCTGCGGCGAATCGAGCTGTTTTATGGGGAAGAAGGAGAGGTGAATTTTTCCAGCGAAAAAGGAAAAGGGACACAGGTCTACATGGTGGTGCCATTCCTGGCATCGGACAATAAAGAAGAGGAGCGTACATGAACATCCTGATTGTGGACGATGAACAATTTGCTATTCAGGGAATGCTGGATGGCATCAACTGGGATATGCTGGGCTTTGACAAGGTTTTGACAGCTTGCAGCTATGAAGAGGCCGTGAGCATCGTCAAAAAAACCTATGTGGATATCCTTGTCAGCGATATTGAAATGCCGGGAGAAAGCGGGCTGAAGCTGATCGCCTACATGAATGAGCACAGCGCGAATACGGAATGCATTATATTGACCTGTCATGACGAATTTGACTATGCTCAGACAGCTGTGCGTCTGAACTGTATGGAATATGTGCTAAAGCCTGTCCGGTATCAAAAGCTTACCGAGATCCTTCTTCGGGCCAAGGAGAAGGTGAATCAGCGACGGCAGAATGAACAGATCCGCCAATACGGGCAGCAGTTTATTGATTCTCTGGCGAAGGAAACGAAGGGGGACGCTGTAAACGCGCTGGAAATGGCTGTGGGGTACATTGACAGCCACCTGGCGGAGGAGCTTTCCGTTCGGGATTTGGCTACGCTGTGCTATGTGAGCGCGGATCACCTGACCCGCCTTTTCAAGAAAAAATACGGCATGACCGTTTCGGAATACATTCAGGAGAAGCGCATTCGTCTTGCCGGAGAGTTGCTGCAGCGGGAAGATCTGACCATTTCCATGGTCGCCAACACGGTGGGCTTCGGCAATTATTCCTACTTTACCGAACAGTTCAAAAAACACTATGGCATGACGCCCCGGGAGTATCAGAAGCAGATCCGCAAGTAGCATTCATGTCGGATCAGCAGGATTTTTCATCGGATTTCATACAGCATTTTTCCTCCGCCGATGGCATAATGGTACCATCAGCACGGATGATGGTTCCGTGTCAGAAAACAACCCATCCGCAAGATGGCAAGGAGGAAAAAATACCATGAAAAAAGCGATCGCCCTGCTGCTTTGCCTGGTCCTGACCCTTTCACTGGCTGCTTTCGCTCAGGCGGAAGGCGAAGTACCCAACCTGGCTGGCACCTACTATTCCTACGGCTATGATGTGGGTACCATGTTCATGAATTACTATATCCACTTCTACGATGAGATTCCCGGCCTCGGCAAAGTATTCCACGCTGGCATGTGCATGGATCAGATCACCTTTGACGGCACCTATGAGGTGCTCGCCGAGGAACGCGCTTACAGCGTGGCCATGGATCGCGCCGCCAGCGAAGCGGGCACCATGACCGAAGCCACCGCTCCCTATACCGTGGTTTTCTATGATTTCGACGGCAAGGAAATCGACCGCTGCGCCATGGACGCCGAGCATATCTACAATGACATGGCCGCCATCACCGGCGTGGGCGGCGGCAACTGCGCCCTGAACCTGGATACCGATCCTGAGAACAGCAAATTTGCCGCCCAGTATGCCGGCGAGCCCGCTGTGGAGCTATTGAGCCTCATCAATCCCGATGACGACACCGCGACTTTGAAGCTGAAGGTCAACGGCAAGTATGAAGACCTGATCGTCTTCTTTGTGGAAGGCACCTATGCCATGAATGCTGATCAGACCGAAATCACCCTGACACCTGATTCTGAGAGCGATGAGGGTGCGAAGGTGACCAAGAATGAAGACGGAACCTACACCTATGTTTCCGACAGCGGCGAAGAAGTGGCGCTGGTGGAAGTGAAGCCCGTGGAAGTGGCCTATGCTCTGAAAGGCGAAATCCCTGTGCCCGGCATGGACGGCGTGAACGCCGACTTCATCTGCAACCTGCTGAGCGACAACACCGTGCAGCTGTATGCCGACTTCATGGGCAACAAAATGGACGTGGACAAGGGCACCTATGAGATCGACATGACCACTTATTCCTTCATCATTCACTTCGAGGCTGCTGGCGATCTGACCACCGAAGGCTATGCCGCCGATATGGTGCTCAACTACAAGGTGGACGATGTGCAGCCCTTCGGCGCCATCGAACAGACCCTGAAGTTCGTAACGGAGTAATCGTTTACAAATCATCAGAGGCTGCCTCTGATCAACTCAGTGCCGCCGCCCGTATTGGACGGCGGCCTTTTCAAAAAAGGAGATTCCTTCCATGCAGCGTGCGTTTTATCCCGGTCAGGAATGGCTGGATACCAACGGAAAGCCCATCCAGGCCCACGGCGGCAGCATCCTGCTGGCGGACGGCTGCTATTATTGGTACGGCGAAAACAAGGAAAAGACCGACGGAAAGAACGGCATCTGGCATTGGGGTGTGCGCTGCTACCGTTCCCGGGACCTCTATAACTGGGAGGACTGCGGGCTGATCATTCCACCGGATGAAACAGACGCGCAATCCCCCCTGCACCCTGCCAGCATGATGGACCGGCCTCATATCCTCTATAACGCCAGGACAAAAAAGTATGTCTGCTGGCTGAAGATCATGGAGAAAAACGGTGAGCAGACCGAAACGGTGCTGACCGCGGACCATCTCCTGGGGCCGTATAGGATCGTCCGCAAAGGGCTGCACCCGCTGGGTATGAGCGCCGGGGATTTTGATCTGGCGACTGCCCCGGACGGCAAGGGCTATTATTTCTTTGAGCGGGTGCATAGTGAAACCATCATTGCCGATCTGACGGAGGATTATACAAACGTGACCGGCTATTACTCCACGCATTTTCCCCAGCCCCAGCCGCCCTTTGTGCGGGAAGCCACGGCGCATTTTATCCGGCACGGCAAGCATTATCTGGTCACCAGCGGAACTACGGGCTATCTGCCCAATCCTTCCCAGCTCGCTGTGGCCGATACCTGGCACGGGCCCTATCGGGTGCTGGGTGATCCCCATCCGGGTGACGAAAGCCAAACCTCCTTCCATTCCCAGATCACTTCAGTATTCAAGGTGCCG
>JAFWQM010000209.1 GCA_017509065.1 Clostridia bacterium | reverse complement strand
CGTGGGCATCCCCACCAAATTGGAAAAGCTCAAGGAAGAAGACCTGCCCTTCCTTTGCGAGTCCGCTGCCGCTGACGCATGCGCTCCCGGCAATCCCCGTCCCGCCAGTTTAGCGCAGTTCGAGGAAATGTTCCGTAAGCTCATGTAATTCCATTATCTTGAGGCGGGAAAACCATTAGTCTTTTGACTGTAGTTCTCTCGCCTTTTTTGAATCCAACCGTGAAAACGGAAAGTAACGAACAATTACATAAATCAAACGAAAATGCTTGATTTTTTACTTGTTTTCTGCTATACTTTCAGTGTCAAACGTGGCAACACTTTGGCAACACAAAATCGGATAGCCCATCATAAACGATGGAATATGACGAATGTGGATAATATAAGCTAAATGGTCCTAACAAAATCGCTTAAGATGGCTTTGCCAGGAGCGAGTGGGAATAAGAACCGGTGATTCGTTACATCCCAACTGGTCCTCAAAGTTACAACGACCCTTGAGCCTGTGAGGGAGTAAGATAGCGAAACGACATAGCGAACCGAAATTTAGCCTTGTAGCTACAGAAATCCTGTAGTTACAAGGCTTTTTTCATGTCCTGACGCCTTGAAATATAGGTAAGTATTCATAATTAAAAAAGTCCTCTTGACACGCGACCGATCGGTCGCTATAATATAAAGCGACCTTTCGGTCACGTTTTTGGAGGAGGTGTCTGGATGGCCAAGGGAACGAAGGAAAAGATTCTGGCGGCGGCGCTGGATATGTTTTCACAAAACGGTTACGTGGGTACTAACATCCGGGAGCTGGCGGGATCGTTGGGCATGGGCAAATCGTCCATGTACCGGCATTTTGAGAGCAAGGAAGAAATCTGGAACGCGCTGCTGGACCGGATGATTGCCTATTATGAGGCGCGATTCGGATCAGCCGAGCATCTGCCCCCCGTGCCGGAGTCTCTGGAAGAATTGGTGGCGCTGACCATGCGCATGGTGGATTTCACGGTACACGATGAGGACGTGGTGAAAACCAGGAAGCTGCTTTCCATCGAGCAGTTTCGGGACGAACGGGCAAGGAACTTGGCTACCAAGCACTTTCTGACGGGCCTGACGGATATGTTTACGGTTCTTTTTTCGGGCATGATGGAAAAAGGACTGCTGCGGCAGGACGATCCAAAGATGCTGGCCTTTGCCTACACCGCGCCCATCTCCGCGCTGATTCATCTGTGCGACCGGGAGCCGGAGAAAACGCAGGAGGCACTGGCGCAGGTCGAGGCGTTCAGCCGGCATTTCATCCGAATTTGCGGAAAGGAGCAGCCATGTTTGATCTGAACAACTATTTGCGGGCTTTGATCCTGGAATGTCAGGCATCCTTTGGCGAAAGGCTCAGGTATGTGGGCTTGCAGGGCAGCCATCTGTGCGGAGAAGCGAATGAAAACAGCGACATCGACGTCATGGTGATCCTGGATCGCTTTTCCGTACGGGATATGGATACATATCGGGCAATCCTGCAAAAGATCGGCTTCTATGAGAAATCCTGCGGCTTTATCTGCGGGACGGAGGAAATGAAGCGCTGGAACCCCCTGGAGGTCTGCCAGCTGCGCCATACGACAAAAGATCTCTTTGGCGCATTGACGGAATACCTTCCGCCTGCGACACAGGAGGACGAAATCAACTACATTAAGTTCAGCTTAGGGAATCTGTATCACGAAATCTGC
This sequence comes from Clostridia bacterium, assembly GCA_017509065.1. Next base: position 18,708 of record JAFWQM010000209.1, on the reverse strand, counting down.
CATCGTTTTATCCATGCAGACAGGGAGAAAAACATCGCCAAGCTTCGTATCACCTGCAAAAGCGCGTTTTTCCTGATTCAGAACCTGCACTATTTGGAGAGCGGACACTTTGTTCTTACAAAAAAAGAATTGAAAGAGGCGGTTTCGGCAGAGGATCGCAAGGTTTTGGATTTTATGGAGCTGCCGGACGGATATGATTTTGACCGCGCCTTTGCCGATTTGTTCGCCTGGTGTCAGGCGGCGTTTCTGCGGATCGAAAGCGTGAAGCGATAATAGCACTGCGTGAAAAATACAGAAAATGAAAAAAGAACGGGTGAGAACAAAAAATGAGCCGGATCATCGTGCTTGTGGGCAGCGTGCGCAGGGAAGGAAACACGGAACTGCTGGCCCGGGCTTTCGTGGAAGGGGCCGGAAAACGGCATGAGGTGGAGCTGGTATCCGTGGCGGATTACAATATCCATCCCTGCCTGGGGTGCAATCGCTGTTATTCCGCGGAGGGAAATCGGTGCGTCCAACAGGACGATATGGAAATAATCTATGAAAAACTCAAAGGCGCGGATACCCTCGTCATCGCTTCGCCGGTCTATTTCTATGGCGTCAGCGCACAGCTCAAGACGCTGATCGATCGGCTGCACACCCCCATGCGGAAGCAGTTTTCCATCAGGCGGCTGGGCCTGATCCTGGTGGGCGCGGCGGCGCTTCCCGATCTGTTCGATCCCATCCTGGCGCAATATCGGATGGTCCTTCGCTTCTTTGGGCTTGAGGACATTGGACATGTGCTTGTGCGCGGAGTGAAGGAAAAAGGAGAAGTCCTGCAGGGAGACGGGCTGAAACAAGCCTATGATTTGGGAAACGGGCTGTGAGCAGCGATGGGAGGAATATACATGATAGAAAAAACGATACAGGAAAACCAAACCCTGATCTCGTTCTGGGACAAAGCCTTCGCCCTGTCCGAAGAGGATCAAAAGCAAATGCTTGCTGACGGCGGGTTGGATTGGAAGGAAATCGCGCCTTCCGAAAAGCTGTATCAGGCAGCCTGTTCTTTGGGAAAACGAAACAAGGTGCTGGATTACGGCTGTGGGAATGCGTGGGCTGCTGTCATTGCCGCGAAAAGCGGCTGTGCGGACGTAACGGCCGCGGACGCGGCCCCCGGGGCTGTCCGGGCCGCCCGGCTTTATGCCGCGCGTTACGGCGTCGCGGATCGTGTTCATGCAGTCTGTTCTGATTCAAACTGGCTGCAAAGCGTCCCTGACGGCACGTTTGACGGCTTGATCTGCTCCAACGTGCTGGACGTGGTCCCACCGGAAACCGCGGAAGAAATCCTCCGGGAGTTGGCGCGCGTCCTGTCGCGGGACGGAACCGTGATCGTCGGGCTGAATTATTATCTGTCCCCGGAAGGGGCCGCCGCGAGAAATATGGTTTTGGAGGACGGCAATCGGCTGTATATCAATGGCGTTCTTCGGCTCGTCTCCCGGACGGATGAGGAATGGGCGCAGATCTTTTCGCGCTGGTTTACATTCGAAAAGCTGGAGCATTTTGCCTGGCCGGGAGAAGCAAAGGAAACCAGACGCTTGTTCTGGCTACGGAAACGGGAGGACGATTATTGCTCGCCCAATTGAATCGTGAATTCAGATGCGCGATGAGAAATCGTTCCAGACAAGGAACGAAACCGCAGGAATACTGGAGGTATTTCAAGGTTGAGTGACGCAGGATGGATCGATTTATCGCCCGCAGATAATTCATGATTTAGTTGGGCGAGCAATAATATGTTGATTGGTATTATCGGAGAGAATTGCAGCGGGAAATCGACGCTGGCAGCCTGTATCAGGGATGTGATCGGGGCGGAAATCATCACGGGGAAGGATTATCTGCGGATGGCCAAATCAGAGCAGGAGGCCAGAAGGCTGTTTCAGGAAAAGCTGAAAAGCGCCGTAGACGAAAGCAATATCATCTATGTGATTGCTGATCCGGAGCACGCTGCCCTGCTGCCGGAAGGCGCAATCAGAATCCTGGTCAGCGCCGATCTGGATACGATCAAGGAACGCTTCAGGGCGAGGATGCACGGCGTGCTGCCGGGCCCGGTGGAACGGATGCTGGAAAACAAGCACGGCATGTTTGACAGCGGAACATATGATTACCGGTTCGATGGAGTGTCCGGCGACGCCGCTGCGTTATGCGGGCAGCTGATGAATCGGACATAATGGAAAGCAGGTGTCATAAAGATGAAACAGGAAATCATCGCCGGGATCATTTTGGGCGTCATGGGACTGAGCATGCTGCTCCTGCCCGCCAAAACGCTGTGGAAGATCACGGAAAAATGGAAAACAAGAGGGGCCGGTCAGCCTTCTGACAAATACATTGTCATCATGCGGATTTTAGGCGTCGTGTTTGCCGCGGTGGGCATTGGGCAGCTGATATGGGGGTAACGCTGACAGTCTATTTTGACGATCCCTTCTGGGTGGGCATCTTTGAGCGAACAGACGGCGGCAGGCTGTCGGTCTGCAAGGTAACCTTCAGCGCGGAACCAAAGGATTATGATGTGTGGGCGTTTGTCCTTGAACATTACTATGAACTGGATTTCAGCCCAACCGTTGAAGTCGAAACCAGGCAGACCGCGGAAAATCCCAAGCGCCGGCAGCGCGAAGCGGGAAGGCAGATGGAACGCAGCGGTATCGGCACAAAATCGCAGCAGGCCCTGCAAATGCAGCTGGAACAGAACAAGCAGGAGCGCAAGGTAAAAAGCCGGGAGCAGCGGCTGGCGGAGGCCGAACGCCAATTCGCGCTGAAACAGCATAAGAAAAGAGAAAAGCATAAGGGACATTAGGGAATATAAGGTAAGTAAGGAGGAAAGAGAATGAACATCCCTTATGAACAGAAGAACGCCATGGCTTGTCTGAATAAGGAGCAATAATTCATGAGCGTCAAGGCAGGGGCGGCCCATCTCATCACCGGTACGCGCAGTCTGTGCAGCATTGCATTGCTGTTCTGCCCGGCTTTCTCCCCTGTGTTTTTCGCCTTGTACGTGATTGCCGGGCTCTCCGATATGATCGACGGGCCGGTTGCCAGAAAGACCCATACGGTCAGCGAGTTCGGCGCGAAGCTGGATACCGCCGCCGATTTCGTGTTTGTCGTGGCATGCCTGTGGAAGCTGCTGCCAAAGCTCTCTGTTCCGCTGTGGCTCTGGCTTTGGATCGGGGGTATTGCGTTGATCAAGGCGGTCAATATCCTGTCTGGCTATATATGCCAGAAAATGTTTGTCGTTATGCACACGTTGCTGAACAAAATCACGGGCATCCTGCTGTTCATTCTGCCGCTGACATTGCGGGCCATAGAGCTGAAACACAGCGCGCCGCTCGTCTGCGCGGCAGCTACCTTTGCTGCGGTACAGGAAGGACATTTCATCCGGACAAGAAGAGAGATATTGGAGGACTGAAAATGAGCAAGAATTTGAAAGATTTTGTATTATACATTCACGGAAAAGGTGGCAGCACAGCCGAGTGTGAGCACTACCGGCCGCTGTTTCCCGGCTGTGAAGTTTTCGGCCTGGACTACCGGACATTCACGCCATGGGAAACCGGTCCGGAGATTCATGCCGCAGTAGAAAAGCTGAAAACCGAATATGAAAAAATCATTCTGATTGCCAACAGCATCGGCGTCTTTTTCAGCATGTGCGCCGGAATCGGCAGTATGATCCGCGAAGCATACTTCATTTCGCCCATTGTCGATATGGAAAAATTGATCGGCGACATGATGCAATGGGCGGGCGTGACAGAAACGGAGCTGAAATCAAAAGGCGTGATTCACACCGAGTTCAGCGAAGATTTGTCCTGGGAGTATCTCCGCTATGTGCGAAGCCATCCGATCAGTTGGGATGTACCGACGCAGATTCTCTATGGGGAAAATGACAATCTGACAAGCTATGAGACCGTTCAAGCCTTTGCCGAAAGGCACAATGCGGCGCTGACTGTAATGGAGGGCGGCGAACACTGGTTCCACACGGAAAAACAGATGCAGTTCCTGGATGACTGGATCAGAAAGCACTGATGACCATGAAGGAAGGATGATTCATGAAAAAGAAAATTGTTTTGCTTTTCGCAGTGATTGCATTGATCGCAGCCGCCGGGATTCTAATATTCACACGACAGCCTGAGACCCGGTTCGATGGAGAACGGATCAGCGATCCTGGCCACTTTGCCCTGCAATTTGAATGGATGAATATGACCGATTCTGAGACCATGGCGCTTAAGGAAGGCGATATACTTCACATCTCCTGGCGGATCGAAAGCGGGCAGATAGATACCGTCGTCGGCTTGGAAGGTGAGGAACCAATACTTTTCGGGCTACAATCAACGCAATCCGGAGCACAGCATGAAAGCCCCTGCGGGCGTTTGCTATGTCCTTGCGGTCAGAAAGAAATGATGAGAACAGGAAACAGAGGTCGGGAAAAATGAATAGAAAAGCACTTGTCGTGATTGATATTCAGAACGATATTACAAAGCACTACAGGGACATCATTGACAGACTGAATGCCGCCATCGAATGGGCGGCGGAAAGCGGCATGGAAATTGTGTATATACAGCACAATAACCTGTCCGCCGGTACGCGCACTTTCAAGCCAGGCACAAAAGGAGCAGAACTTGTACCGGAGCTCAAGATTGTCTCGGATCATGTTTTCGTTAAGACAAAGGCCAACGCTTTGACCAGCGAAAAGTTTTCGGAATTCATCCAGGCAAAAGATATCAGGGAGTTTTACATTACCGGTGCTGATGCCACTGGCTGTGTGAAATCCACCTGTTTCAACATGGCAAAGGCCGGATACGCCGTTCATGTCATCTCCGATTGTGTGACCAGCTATGATTTGAAAAAGATGCCGGAAATGCTTGCCTACTATACGGACAAGGGCTGTGAGGTCAGAACAATAGATGAGTATCAAAACGCAGAAACATAGTCTGGCTTTTACAATTTAAAATAGAGCAGGAAAACGCTCATAGTGATGTTGAGAAAAAACGGTGACTGAAAACATGATGGAGATTAAACAGGCGGACAGAAACAATTTCTGCGAAACGTCAATGGATTCATTTGACAGGTTTCAAGAGGTTCAAAATGTTTGGCGCATGGAAAACGGAAGATTCGTTTTGAAATTCCAACCCTTTACCGAAACCTGGTCGCCCGAACAGAGGCACAAAAAGGCGGGAGAGATACTGTCAGGCAGATATATTACCTTCTGCGCATTTGAGGGAGATACGGTCGTTGGTGAAATCATGCTAATACCGGAGCTACACGAGAATCGTCTTATCATTGACAGTTTTCATGTTTCCCGTAAGTTCAGACGGTGCGGAATCGGACGACGGCTGATTGAAACTGTCGCTGATTATGCAAGAGGCCGTGGGGCTTCTGCCCTATACGCATCCTGCTGTTCTGCTGAGGAAACCATTGGTTTTTACAAGGCAATGGGCTTCAGACTGAGTGAACATCCGATACCTTCCTGTGTAGAAGATGAACCTTTTGATATTCAAATGGAGTGCAGATTATGAGTTTACAGGTATTAATGGTGCTGCGGCAGGAAGGAAATAAAGATGTTGTTTAAGGGGATCGGCAGGACTTTTTCCACGGAAAACAACTGCCAGTTCGAAACGATCGGCGCGTTCTGGGATGAGCTTGCGACGAAGTATGGCCGGGGAAACCTGCAGGGACTCGGGTATGACTGGACGGAACGATCCATTAAGTACGTCATTGGCTTGATCGACGGGGAGATCGGCGGAGCGGACTGTACCGTGGAACTGCCGGATACGGGTTGGGTTACGGTTCGAGGAAAGACAGCGGACCTTGGGGAGATATATGAAAAGATTTATCAGGAAGGCAGATTGAAATATGAGATTGAGCGATTCACCGACAGCGGTGACTGTGAGATCATGTATTGCCGATCAACCGTCCCTGACAAGTGTGGAGGCATGAAAGGAATGTTCACCGCGAATATGATCGCCCCATGTGGGCTGGACTGCAGCATCTGCAAGCGTGCGCTGGCCGAGACCGGCCCCTGTGCCGGATGTCGCGGCCCAAATAACAACAAGCCAGAGTTCTGTTCGGCGGGATGCGGCATCATCCTGTGTGAGAAGAGAAAAGTAAACGGTTATTTGTTCTGTGATGAGTGCCCGGATTTTCCCTGCGCTGACGTCATGGAAAAGGAAACCCGGTACGGGTCGAAGTACCCGTTCCGTGAATCTCCACTGGAGAATCTGCGGGTCATCCGGGAAGCCGGGATGACTGCTTTTCTGGAGCGCGAGCGGAGGCAGTGGACCTGTTCCGCCTGCGGAGGCGTCATCTGTGTCCACACAGGGGTGTGCAGCGGCTGCGGTCGGCAATACGCTGGCTCAATGAATCGCTGACGCGAAGAGGGGAAAAAAGGATGAAGGCAATAACATTTGCAAAAGGAAACGAGCAGCATCTGAAGGATTGCAAGGACGCGCTCTGTCAGTCAACGCTTGGCAAAAAATACTTTTCTTCGCCAGGGAGCGTGGAAAACGCGATCCTTGAAGGGATCCGACAAGGAAATTTGTATGTAGCGCTCATCGGTGAAGAATGCGTTGGCTTTACATACATCATCCCTAAGGGTGCGTTTCACAGTTTTCCATACCTGCACATCATCGCCATTAAGGAAGAATACAGAGGCTTTGGTGTTGGCAAGGCTCTGCTGGATTATTCTGAGAGGATCGCATCTGAAATGGCGGACAAGCTTTTCCTTGTGGTCGCGGATTATAATCCGGAAGCAAAGCGCTTCTACGAAAGAAATGGCTATCAGCAGGTTGGAGAAATTCCAAACCTGTACCGTCCCGGAATCACGGAATACCTGATGGCAAAGAACCTGATAAAGTGATGTTTATAAGACAGTTAGGAGAAGTGGGATGTATATTGTCAAAGCAGAAGCAAATCAGGTAGAGAGAATCGTAGATATGTCGATCAGAGCTTTTGAAACAGATGTCAATGTTGGCGGGGTAAAAGGTGATTGTCCGCCTGAATTCGATTCGGTAGAATGGCATCAGCAAATGGCCCGGGAGGGGCATCTGTATCAGGCAATGATCGAAAATGATCTGGTAGGGGCAGCTATTGTATTCCCGGATGAAACAAAATGCAGCGTATACATTGGCAGGGTTTTTATTGATAGCGCCTATCATAGAAAAGGTTACGGAATTCGTTTGATGGAATGCATAGAAAAGAATTTCCCATGGGCCACTGAGTTTAATCTGGATACCCCATGCTGGAATGAGCGGACAAATGCTTTTTACAAAAGATTAGGCTATCGAATCATCAAGGTTGAGGATGGATTCGTCTTTTACCAGAAAAGAAACAACGAACCCAATACCATCCAGTATTTCACATAGCCCATCATAAACGATGGAATATGACGAATGGGAATAATGTGAGCTAAATAAGCCTAACAAAATCGCTTAAGATGGCTTTGACAGGAGCGAGTGGGAGTGAAAACATGAACGTCAGTTATCGATGGACAACCGGCAGCGATCCGTTTTTTCAGCGCTTTTATGCCGTGACCGTAGCTTATTACAGCTGCCTCGTGGGTGGAGAAGCGAATCGGCAGGCTTATATCACTTTCAACGCCTCCGCTGAAATCCCTGATGTGGTGCTGGCCTTCTGCGGTGGTCAGGCCGTGGGCTTCGCGGGACTGAAAAGGTATTCCGATACTGACGCGGAAGTAAAGCGCGTATGGGTGGAGCCGGCATACCGGGGGCAGAGCATCGCATCCGCCCTGATGGATCGTATCGAGGACAAGGCGCGAAAAATGAGATTTCGCCGCATTGTGCTGCAAACCCGGCCCATCATGCCGGCCGCTGTGGCGCTGTATACGAAGCGCGGCTATGCGCTGATTCCCAATTATCCGCCTTATGATCGGCTGGAAGGCGCGGTGTGCTATGCCAAAATGCTGTGAGCCTGTTTCCGTATCAAACGGATTCTTCGCCAAATAGGAATGAAGAGATGCTTTGTTCAGAAATTGTATTTACTCTCAAAATGCGCGCGGGCATTATTGACAAAGCCTGACGAGGTGTTATAATTGACGCAAGTTTAAGAAAGGTGGGGACGGGCATGGAAAAGCGGATGAACAAACAGCCTGCTGCCTGCCATACTTCTGTCCGCACCCTCTCTGTGTCCCGCCGTCTGAACAGCGCTGTGCCTTTTATGAACGCACTGCGCTTTTTCTTTTATTCGTTTTTTGCGTTTATCTTTACCTGCTTCCCCATCTGTAAGAGATGCTCATGAAACAAGCGTTCATGAAGGCGGCTCTTCCAGAAGGGAGGGCCGCCTTTTTGATACATTATTTTCTTAAGGAGGATCCGTTATGAAGAAACTGTTTGCCGTTGTGATCGCTTTGTGCCTGTGCCTTGGCCCGTACGCCATGGCTGAGGAAACCTATCATGTAGGCGTCTGCCAGCTGGTGCAGCATGTGGCGCTGGACGCCGCCACTCAGGGATTCCAGGACGCGCTGGCCGAAAAGCTGGGCGACGCCGTGGTGTTTGACGTGCAAAACGCTTCCGGCGATTCCAACACCTGCTCCACCATCATCAACAACTTTATTTCCCAGAACGTGAACCTGATCATGGCCAACGCCACCCCGGCGCTGCAGGCCGCTGTGGCCGGCACGGGTGATATTCCCATCCTGGGCACCAGCGTGACCGATTACGCCACCGCCCTGGACCTGGATAATTGGAACGGCGCAACCGGCATGAACGTATCCGGCACGTCGGACCTGGCTCCCCTGGAACAGCAGGCGCAGATGCTCCATGAGCTGTTCCCCGACGCGAAGAACGTGGGCCTGCTTTACTGCTCCGCCGAGCCGAACTCGAAGTATCAGGCGGATAAGATCACCGAATACCTGACAGCTCTGGGTTATACCTGCGCATCCTATACGTTCGCCGATTCCAACGACGTGGCCTCCGTCGCCCAGAACGCCTGTGACGGAAGCGACGTGCTCTACATTCCCACCGACAACACCGCCGCCTCCTGCACCGAAGCCATCCGCAACGTGGTGGAACCGGCGATGAAACCCGTGATAGCCGGGGAAGAAGGCCTCTGCGCCGGGTGCGGCGTGGCCACCCTGTCCATCAGCTACTATGACCTGGGCTACGCCACCGGTTTAATGGCCTACGGAGTGCTGGTCAATGGCGCGGACGTGGCGACCATGGACATCCAGTTTGCCCCCAACGTGACGAAGGAATACAACGCAGAGCTGTGCGAGCTGCTGGGCATCCAGATTCCCGATGATTATGTAGCCATTCAGTAAATGACAGGGATTAGGGATTAGGGATTAGAGATTTCGTTGTCATACTGTCCTTTCCCATTATTGCATGCGTCATCATTTGTTTTGACGAGCATTCTCCCTAATCCCTGATCCCTAATCCCTCGAATTTACACATCAAACCAACCGACAATTCTGACTGTTTGGGGGTTCCTTTATGAACTTCACCGCTCTTCTCAACGCCATGCCCGGCGCTGTTGCCCAGGGCCTGATCTGGGGCATCATGGCCATCGGCGTATACATCACCTATAAGGTGCTGGACCTGGCCGACCTGACCGTGGACGGCAGCATGGCCACCGGCGGCGCGGTATGCGTGATGCTGATGCTGAATGGCGTCAACGTCTGGATCGCGCTGCTGTGCGCCGTGCTGGCCGGTATGCTGGCAGGGCTGATCACCGGCGTGTTCCATACCGCCTTGGGCATTCCGCCCATTCTCGCCGGGATCCTGACCCAGCTGTCCCTGTATTCCATCAACCTCGCCATCATGGAATTCAAGGCCAACCAAGGCATCAACGTGACCAAATACCAGCTGATCGTCAGCCAGCGCAATGTGCGCTCGGCGGGCTTTGGCAACCCCATTTTCACGGCGCTGATCGTGCTGGCGCTGCTGATCGGGGTGCTCTATTGGTTTTTCGGAACGGAGCTGGGCAGCTCGCTTCGCGCCACCGGCGCGAACGAAGCCATGTCCCGCGCCCAGGGCATCAACACCAATATCGCCAAGATCCTGGGTTTGATGATTTCCAACGGCATCGTGGCCCTTGCTTCTGCCATGCTGTCCCATTACCAGGGCTTTGTGGACGTAAACATGGGCCGTGGCGCCATCGTGATCGGCCTGGCAGCGGTGATTATCAGTGAAGTATTGTTTGGCAAGCTGTTTCGGAATTTTGCCTTAAAGCTGACGGGGGTTGCTATTGGCGCGGTGATTTATTACATTGTGATCCAAGTCGTGCTGTGGCTGGGCCTGAACACCAACCTGCTGAAGCTGCTTTCCGCGCTGGTCGTGGCGATCTTCCTGGGCATTCCCTATTGGAAAGCCAAGGTTTCCTCTGGATACAAGGGAAAAGGGGGACGGGAGCATGCTTGACCTCATCAACGTGAAAAAGACCTTCAACCCCAAAACGGTCAATGAAAAGATCGCGCTGGACGGCCTGACCCTGCACCTGAACGATCAGGATTTCGTCACCGTGATCGGCGGCAACGGGGCCGGAAAATCAACCATGCTCAACGCCATCGCCGGCGTCTGGCCCATCGACCAGGGCAGCATCCTGGTAGACGGCACGGATATTTCCCGCCTGCCGGAGCACCGGCGCGCGCCGCTGCTGGGCCGTGTATTCCAGGACCCCATGACGGGTACCGCGGCGACCATGCAGATCGAGGAGAACCTTGCTCTGGCGGCGCGGCGCGGTGAAAAGCGCACCTTGCGTCCCGGCATCACCCGCGCGGAAAGAAACCGGTACCGGGAGCAGCTCAGGACCCTGGGCCTGGGGCTGGAGGACCGGATGACCGTGAAGGTTGGGCTGCTGTCCGGCGGCCAGCGGCAGGCGCTGACCCTGCTGATGGCGACGCTGAAAAAGCCGAGGCTGCTGCTGCTGGACGAACACACGGCGGCTTTGGACCCGCGCACGGCGGAAAAAGTGCTGCAGCTGTCCGAAACGATCGTGCGGGAAAACAAGCTGATGACGCTGATGGTTACCCATAATATGCGGGACGCCATCCGCTACGGCAACCGATTGATCATGATGAACAATGGGAAAATTATTCTGGACATTGCAGACGAAGACAAGAAACGGCTCACGGTAGAGGACTTGATGGAAGCGTTTACGAAAGCCAGCGGCGAAGAATTCGCCAATGACAGGGCGCTGCTGTCATAATCAGTAAATTCATTGTTCTTTGATTGTTTATCCCCTTGACAAGAAACGAAACCTGGATTAAAATGCCCACATTCCAACAAGGCGCAAGGGTGTGCTGAACGCACCCGGCGCCTTTTTTGTTGGAAATTCTACGGAAACGGAAGTGAGAAAGATGACGTACTCTCCCGCGAACACCATTTGGGTCCTGCTGGGCGCTGCCTTGGTTTTCTTCATGCAGGCGGGCTTTGCGATGTGCGAGGCCGGCTTTACCCGGGCCAAGAACACCGGCAATATTTTGATGAAAAACCTGATGGACTTCTGTATCGGCACGCCCCTGTACTGGCTTTTCGGCTTTGGCATCATGTTCGGCACGAGCACAGCATTGTTTGGCTGGATCGACCCTTTTATCATGGGGGATTACAGCGCGGTTTTGCCCGCCGGGGTGCCCCTGTGGGCCTACGCCATTTTCCAGACGGTTTTCTGCGCTACCTCAGCCACCATCGTATCCGGGTCCATGGCGGAGCGCACCAAATTCTCCGCTTACTGCCTTTATTCCGCCGCCATTTCCCTGTTCATTTACCCCGTCAGCGGGCATTGGATCTGGGGCGGCGGATGGCTGGCGGAAATGGGCTTCCATGATTTCGCCGGCTCCACCGCCGTGCATATGGTGGGCGGCGTGTGCGCCCTGATCGGCGCGAAGATGCTGGGCCCTCGGGTGGGCAAGTACGGCAAGGACGGAAAGCCTAAGGCCATCCTGGGCCACAACCTGTCCATCGCCGCCCTGGGCGTGTTCATCCTGTGGTTCTGCTGGTTCGGCTTTAACGGCGCGTCCACCGTGGGCATGGACAGCGACGATCTGATTGAAGCCGCCAGTCTGGTATTCTTCAACACCAACCTGGCTGCAGCGTTGGCGACGCTGGTGACCATGATCTTCACCTGGCTGCGATACGGCAAGCCCGACGTGTCGATGACCTTCAACGCCGCCTTGGCTGGCCTGGTAGGTATTACGGCAGGGTGTGACGCGGTGAATCCCTTCGGCGCGGCGATCATCGGCATCGTCTGCGGCCTGGCGGTGGTGGTCAGCGTGGCGTTTTTCGATAAGGTCGTGAAGATCGACGACCCGGTGGGCGCAATCTCCGTCCACGGCGTGTGCGGCGCTTTGGGCACGCTGCTGACCGGGTTCTTCGCCACCGGCATATCCACCATGAAGGGCGTGTTCTATGGCGGAGGCTTCAAGTTCCTGGGCGTGCAGGCCTTGGGCGTGCTTTCCACCATCGCCTGGACGGCGGTGATCATCACCATCGTGTTCACCCTCATCAAAAAGACCATCGGCTTGCGTGCCGATGCGGCGGATGAAATCATTGGCCTGGACCGGTCCGAGCACGGCCTGACCACCGCCTACGCCGGGTTTGCCATCATGCCTGACGGCAGCCTGATGGAGGCCGAGCCTGTGCCTGTGCCTGCGGCAGCTGAAAGCAGCGAGCCAGTTCACAAGGCTAAAGAAAAGGCCCCCGACGCGCCGGTCTATACCCGCGTGCAGATCATCTGCCGCCCCGGCAGCCTGGAGAGCCTGAAAACCGCCATGAACAAGATCGGCATCACCGGCATGACCGTCACCAACGTGATGGGCTACGGCATGCAGAAGGGCAAGCCGGAATACTACCGCGGCACACCTGTGGAAGTGACGCTGCTGCCCAAAGTGCAGGTGGATATCGTGGTGAGCAAGGTGCCCGTGCGTACAGTGATAGACACCGCCCGCAGCGTGCTCCACACCGGCCACATCGGCGACGGCAAGATCTTCGTGCAGGATGTGGAAAACGTGGTGCGCGTGCGTACCGGTGAAGAAGGTTATGATGCCCTTCAGGCAAACGAGTAAATGAATTTGAAATACCCGGCGAAACATAATAAACAGCTATTCTATCATAGGGGGGTATTCAAACCCCTCTTTTTTTGAATAAATTGTATCAAAATCAGATACTACACATCCTCTATTTACCTTTTTCGCGCTTCCTTATTTCATATCTGCCTATTTATTCAGTGTTTCCATAAGTATGAATTGGATTTGTCAATATTATTACATTTTTATTACAAAAATAAACCATATGGACAAGAACTGATCATCGATGATATACTTGAAAAAAAAGAAAGGAGATTCCTGCCCATGAAGAAAATCCTCTCTCTCATCCTCTGCCTCTGCATGGTACTGTCCGTAGTGCCTGCATTGGCCTATACCGCCGGTACCTACACCGGTGAAGGCACCGGCAACAATCAGGACGTGAAGATTGTGGTTGAAGTCACATTCTCCGATGACGCCATCACGGACATCAAGATCGTGTCTCACGAAGAAACCCCCGGTATATCCGATCCCGCATTCACGGCTATTCCGGAGGCTGTGATTGCCGCTCAGTCTCTGGCGGTGGACACTGTTTCCGGCGCTACAAACACCTCCAAGGGCATTCTGGCTGCCATTGAAGATGCCGCTGTCAAAGCTGGCGCGGATGTGGAAGCGCTGAAAGCCGCGGCTGCGGAAGCCCCTGCCGTGGAAAAGGCGGAAACCGAGCAGACCACCGACATCCTGGTGATCGGCGCGGGCGTTGCTGGTATGAGCGCTGCCATTGCCGCCCGTGAAAGCGGACTGGATGTTACCGTGATCGACAAGATGGCGGCCGTGGGCGGAACCACCAATCTGGCTGGCGGCATCCTGGTTTGCGTGAATTCCGAACTGTTCAAGGACAATCGGCTGGAAAGCGATTCTCTGGAAGCTATTCTGGCTTATTGGAAAGCGCACATGGCCCAGAGCGGCGTGGACAGCGGCTACCCCGACTGGGATCGCCTGGAAAGCGTATTGGCTGAGACCGGCGCGAATGTAGACTGGCTGGTCGCCAATGGCATCGAATTTGGCGCTGAGCCCTATGCCGCTTCCGCCACCTATCCCATGGCGCTGGCCAACGGCGGTGGCGCTGGACTGGCTTCCATGCTCTGCAAGTCCATGACCGAAAAGGGCGTCACCCTGATTACCGAATGCAAGGGCACCGAGCTGATCGTGGATGAAACCGGCGCGGTGGTCGGCGCGAAAGCAGAAACCGCCGATTCTGTCATCACTTTCCACGCCAAATCCGTCATCCTGGCCACCGGCGGCATCTCTCAGAATGAAGAACTGGTAGCCAAATATTCTCCCAAGTTGCACCGTGCGGGCCTGATTCCCACCAGCGCTGTGTCCCATACGGGCGACGGTTTCCTGATGGCTCTGGAAGTGGGCGCTGGCACGTTTGATTCCTTTGCCACTCCGTTGTTCGGCACCACCGTTGATCCCGCTTTCGCCGCCCTCAATCCCGCCGCCGGCGGCCTGACGATTTACAGCCAGCTGGGCGTGAATGCGGATGGTATGCGCTTTGGCAACGAAGCCGCCAGCGCGGGCTGGGATGTGTACGATTATACCGCTTCCGATATGATCCAGAACGGCATCGCGCCTTTCTGGTACATCTTCGATTCTTCCGATCCCGCTGTAGCGGAGATCCTGGAATCCGGCGTTGCTGATGATGTAGTTGCCAAGGGTGAGACAATCGAAGAATTGGCTTTGGATATGCATGTCTATACCGCTGTTCTCAAGTATACCTTCGACGCCTACAACGAAGCCGCGGCAGCCGGCGAGGACGCCGAATTCAACAAACCCGCCATGTTCTTAAAGGCGCTGACGCAAGCTCCCTTCTATGCCGTAAAGGTATATCCCACCACTTTCGGCTCCGCCGGCGGTGTGACAACCACTGAACAGGGCCGTGTCACCCGTCAGGATGGCACAGTGATCCCCGGTCTGTATGCGGCGGGCGAAATGAGCAACCGTTACTTCTACAACGAAAATTACATCCTGGCTGCTTCCCTTGGCCTGTACAGCACCATGGGTCATCGTGCCGGTGCTGCCGCCGCTGAGGACGCGCTGGCGAAGTAAGCGTTCGCCTGTACTATGGAAGAAGCTCGAAATGGGCTTCTTCTTTTTTAACTTTCTGATAATTCGCAGAGCATCCTGTGTAGGCCCACTTTCCAGGAGCGCTGCAGCTTGCTGCATTGCCTGCGCGATTTGGGCAAGCAAAAGGAATAAGCCGATTCGGTATATGATACGGTAGAATAATACTTGTTAGCACGTTCATGAAACGGTTCCCGGAATGGCAAAGCAGGCTGATGCCTCCGTTGAAGCCGCACGGCAGATTTTCAGGAAAGTTCCGGAGAAGAAAGCGCTCCGAAGGCAACGCATTCACTGCTTTCCTGATCAAACAGCACCGCCGTCAGTGACGTGCCGTTTACATCAAGCTTCACCGTTGTTTCCATACCGGAGGGCACGGTGTATTCCACCCTGCCCTCTATATTTCCGTTTCCATTTATATTGATAAACTCAGGGCGGATGCCTACGATTACGTCCTGTTCGCCCAGCGTAATCGCGTTATAAGAAGTGAACCGAGCCTGAATGCCTCCGAAATGAATCTCGCCGTTTCCTGACAGATGGCCTTTGATAAAATTCATGGAGGGATTGCCCAGGAAGTCCGCCACAAATACGTTGGCGGGCTTGCTGTACATGGAAAGGGGTTTCGCGTATTGCTGAAGCCGGCCTTTGTCGATGACGCAGACCATGGTGGAAAGGGTCATGGCTTCCTGCTGGTCGTGGGTCACGTAAACGAAAGTGGAGTCCGTATTCCGGTGCAGTCGTTTCAGCTCGGTACGCATCTCCATACGCAGCTTGGCGTCCAAATTGCTCAGCGGCTCATCCAGAAAAAGCGCCTTAGGCCCGGGGGCCAGGGTGCGGGCGATGGCCACGCGCTGCTGCTGGCCGCCGGACAGCTCGTTGGGAAAGCGGTTTCCCAGCTGTTCGATACGCAGCATGAATGCGAAACAGGCATAAATCCTTAACTTCCGTACTATGCTGGAATATATATGATAAAACCCTGTGGGAACGAGGGAGGAAGAAAGCATGGTACGGTATTCCCGGCTGTTGATTGTCCTTGTATGCGCATGGGTTGCGCTGCTGCCGCCCGCTGGGCTGGCTGCGCCGCTGGAGGATGGAACGCCCATGACCCTGACCGCTCCCAGCGCTATCCTGATGGAAGCGGACACAGGCGCGGTGATCTTTGAAAAAAACGCCGACGAGCGGCGGCCCGTAGCGTCCGTTACGAAGCTGATGACTTTATTGCTGACCTTGGAAAAGCTGGACGAAGGTGTCATCACGCTGGAGGACAAAATCACCGTGTCTCCCGCCGCGGCGGGGCAGCCGGGCTCTCAGGCGTTTTTAGACGCCTACGCCGTGTATCCGCTCAAGGATATCCTGAAAGCGACGATCATTGCCAGCGCGAACGACGGGGCCGCGGCGCTGGCGGAATACATCGCGGGCACGGAGGACGGCTTCGCCGCGCTGATGAACCAGCGGGCACAGGAAATGAACCTGGAAAACACCCATTACGTCAACTGTACCGGCCTGCCTGCCGACGGGCAATACACCTGCGCGCGGGACGTTGCGGCGGTCTCGCGGGAGGTGGTGAAGCATCCGGCCTATTTCACGTATTCTTCCACCTGGCTTGACAGCCTGACCCATCCCTCCGGCCGCGTGACCGACCTGACCAATACCAATCGTTTGGTGCGCTTTTACAAGGACTGCGACGGACTGAAAACAGGCTCCACCAGCGAAGCGAAATACTGCCTCAGCGCCACGGCGGAGCGAAACGGAATGCGGCTCATCGCGGTGGTGCTGGGCGTTCCCAACAGCCAGACGCGCTTTGACGAAGCCCGGGCCATGATGGATTACGGCTTTGCCAACTACAGCCGCGCGCAGGTGGCCCGGAAGGGCGATTTAGTAGGCGTGCAGGTGCCGGTGAAGCTGGGCGCGCGGGACGCGGTGGACGCGGCGCTGGGCAGCGGGCTGTCGCTTTTGCTGCGCAATGGGCAGCAGAAGCAATTGAGCTTTGAAACCCATCTGCCCGAATTCCTCACCGCGCCGGTGGAAGCGGGCGAGCCGCTTGGCACGGTGCAGGTACTGCTTGCTGGACAGCCTATCGCGGAGCTGCCCGTGGTCGCGGCCCAAAGCGTGCGTCTGCCAGGGTTGCTGGAGGGCTTCTTCCGTCTGCTGGAAAACTGGAAATAATGGCATATCAGGTTCCCGGTCCGTACATTCTCAGAGTCCTGGTTGTACCGTATAATAGAAACAGCCCGGCCCGCGCCGTCATGCATCAGGCCGGCTGAAGCTGAGAAACGAATGACCGTCCGAAGGAGGAACATTCCATGGATATGATTCCGAGCTTTTCTGTAGACCACACAAAAATCGTCCCCGGCATTTTTGAAAGCCGGGTGGATACCATCGGGAATGAGGTCGTCACAACATTCGACATTCGGTTGAAGAAGCCGAACGCGGAACCGTCCATTGATCCCGCCGCCATGCACACCATCGAGCATGTGGTCGCCACGTATTTAAGGAACCATCCTGAATGGAAAAACAAGCTGATCTACTGGGGGCCGATGGGCTGTCTCACAGGTTTTTATATCATCGTGAAAGGCCGTCCCGCCGCAGCGGACATGTATCCGATCATCCTTGAATCCTTCCGCCATATGCGGGATTACGAAGGTGACGTGCCCGGCGCTACGCCGAAAAACTGCGGCAGGTTTCTGATGCACGATCTCCCGATGGCGAAGTGGGAAGCCGCAAGATTTGTGGAGTATCTGACGACCGCCGATCAGGAAAGCATGTTCGAATATCCGAAGACGGAAAAACTGAAAGTCGATGGCGCCCGGGAATTTTTTGATTCCTGAGCGCCTGCGCGCTGGGAGAGGCCGTACGGAATATGCTTTCGCGAAAAACACAAAGAAAAAAGCCGCTTGCAGATAGTCTGTAAACGGCTTCTTTTCGGTTTGAATCAGTGCCGGCCGGCTTCCTTGATCTTGGCGGCCTTGCCCTGCAGATTGCGCAGATAATACAGCTTGGCCCGGCGAACCTTACCACGGCGGATGACCTCGATATGGTCAACGCGGGGAGAATGCAGCGGGAAAGTGCGTTCCACGCCGATGCCGTAAGACACGCGGCGAACGGTAAAGGTTTCCCGGCTGGAGCCGTTGCGCTTGGCAATCACAGTACCCTCAAACGCCTGAAGACGTTCGCGGCTGCCTTCCACAACCTTCACGAATACGCGGAGCGTATCGCCAACGTTGAAGCTGGGCAGATCGGTACGGAGCTGTGCCTGTTCGATCGAACGGATAATTTCGCTCATGAATGGTGTCCTCCTTCCCTCATAGACGTTCATGCGCGGCAATCTTTCGTGCCCGCAGCGGACCGCCCGTTAGTCACAACAAAAGGGATTATAACATAAAACCCATCCGCTGGCAAGCCTTTTTTTTGTTTTGTTTTTTTCCGCAGCGGACAAATAGCTAACATTCAGCTATTATTGCTCGCCCAACTAAATCATGAATTATCTGCGGGCGATAAATCGGTCCATCCTGCGTCACTCAACCTTGAAATACCTCCAGTATTCCTGCGGTTTCGTTCCTTGTCTGGAACGATTTCTCATCCCGCATCTGAAT
>JAFWQM010000208.1 GCA_017509065.1 Clostridia bacterium | reverse complement strand
CTTCTCCGGCTCTTCTTTTTCCAGCCGCTCAAGTTCCTCAGCATCCTCCTTCGACAATATGAAGCGGGATTCAACAGGGTGTGGCGTACCCACGATCGAAAAATCCGGCTCGATCCCACAAGCAACCTGAATTACCATCCGAACGAAATCATATCCAGTTGAAAGCTGCACCAGGTCGCTGCCGATGCAGTCACCGCCCATCCTTCCGCCGATCTCGATGATCCTGATCGTGCCATCCGCCCTGATCTTTACCTCCGTATGGGACGCGCTGTTTTCGATTCCCAAGGTCGTTAAGGCGTGATTGCATACCTTTTTTACGTTTTCCAGCGTTTCAGCGCTGACTGGGGCCGGTTCCCTATGGCCTGTTTCGATAAAATGCGGCGCGCCAGTGGTGTATTTCAAAGTCATGGCAAGGAAATGATGCATGCCCTTGTATGAAATGTATTCCACGCTGTATTCCTGTCCTTCGACGTACTCCTCAATCAGCGCCTTTTTTTCAAATCCGTTTTCCATGGCGGCGCAAATCGCCGGTTTCAGTTCATCTTCCATTTCGACTTTACAGATCCCGCGGCTGCCGCTGCGATCCGTTGGCTTGATGATCACGGGATACTGGAGAGCAAGCCCCTCGGCCTGCGCCGCGTCCTCGACCAGTATGCTCCGTGGACTCGGATCGCCCGCCTCCTCAAAAGCAAGCCGCATGAGATGCTTATTTGTACTTTTCAGGGTTGCCTCCATGGTATTGCCCGGCAGTCCCAGTGCGCACGCGATATAATTGACCGTGATCGCCGCCAGATCAGAAGCGATGCTGCATATACCGCAAATCCGGATTTCCCTGCATTTTTTCAGGATCAGCTCCTTTTCAACGATACTGATCGGATAGAAATGATCCGCGGCAGCCTCGCCAACATCATTCGCCTTCCAAGCGAACACATGCGTGGTATAACCCATTTCCTTGGCTTTCTCGATCAGGGGGAGCTGCAAATAGCTCGCGCCGATAATAGCAAGATGTTTACACATGACAAGGTCATAGCCTCTCTATGTTTTCATTCTGTGTCAATCGGGTTAACTTCATCTTTTATCACATACTGTGGGCTTTTGTTCATCGTAACATAAATCCGACCCACATATTCTCCAACCAATCCAAGCATTATCATGATCGCTCCGTCCAGAATCAGAACAACCGTCATGATGCTTGGCCAACCGGCAGATACAGAGTCTTTTAGGATCAATTTTTGAATAATAATGATAATAGCAAGAACCAATCCAAACAGGGAAATGCAAAAGCCAGAAAAAGTGGCAATACGAAGCGGTTTCACTGAAAAGGACGTCAAACCATTCATCCACAGCCCCATAAGTTTTGCGAAGCTATATCCACTATTTCCTGCCGCTCTCTCTTTATGGACGATATCGACATTGATATATTCAGACGTAGAGCGTAACGCAAGCCCATCAATATACGGGAAAGGATTTTCACATTTTACCATTTCATCAATGATAAATCTTTTTGCCGCGTAGTAGCTTGCAAGATAAAGCTCTTTGGGCTTATTGAGCAGCCATTGCACCATCCAGTCATTGACTTTGCTGCCAAAATTACGAAAGGGAGAACACTTTTTTTGTATATATTTCGCATATACCAGATCCGTCTTTTCATTCAATGCGTCTATCAGCTTGAACATCTCCTGAGGCGGGTTCTGTCCATCATCGTCAAGACTGACGACAATATCTCCCGTCACCTTTCTGTATCCGGCCATAAGCGCTGCGTGCTGGCCAAAGTTTTTTGTGAAGCAAATGCCGTGAATATTGGGATTATTCCGGCACATTTCGCAGATAACTCTCCACGTATCGTCTGGCGGATTGTCATTCACCAAGATGATTTCATACTGAAACTCACTCCGCACAAGCACGGTATCGACGATATCTCGGACAACGTTTCCTACGGTCTGGGCACTGTGGTAGCATGGAATGACAAAGCTGATTTTTCGCATTATTCTATCCTCTGTTTAGCTGTTGAAGTACCGCAATGTTTCATGAATGACTGTTTCCGCTTCCTGGTGTTCAATATGATAATATATCGGCAATCGAACCAAACGTTCACTTTCCGGAGTCGTGTATTGCTCTTTCCCGTGGAATCGGCCAAATTTTATGCCAGCAGGCGCGGAATGAAGCGGAATATAGTGAAACACACATTCGATATCTTTATTCTTCATGTGTGAGATAAATATTGTTCTGTCTTCCAAATCCCTGCATTTAATATAGAACATATGAGCATTGTGTACACACTCATCCGGAACAGTTGGCAACGCAATTCTCCCTGCCTCCTGAAGTGGTTTAAACACTTCGTAATACTTGTTCCATGTGGCCAGTCTATCCTCGTTGATTTCATCCGCCAATTCCAACTGCGCCCAAAGATACGCCGCGTTCATATCGCTGGGAAGATAGCTGTCGCCGAAATCAACCCACGTATATTTATCTACCTGACCGCGGAAAAACTTGGAACGGTTTGTTCCCTTCTCCCAAAGGACTTCAGCGGCTTCATTGTATTGCGCATCGTTGATCACCAGCGCGCCGCCCTCGCCCATGGAATAATTTTTTGACTCATGGAAGGAATAACAGCCGAAGTCGCCGATGGTACCCAAAGCCCGTCCTTTGTACGTACTCATCACGCCCTGCGCCGCGTCCTCCACCACTTTCAGATGGTGCCGCTTTGCAATATCCATGATGGCGTCCATTTCGCAGGAAACGCCGGCATAATGAACGGGAACGATCACTTTCGTTTTTTCCGTAATGGCCGCTTCGATTTTCGTTTCGTCAATATTCATCGTGTCGGGCCGAATATCCACAAATACCAGTTTGGCCCCGACCAATACAAAAGCGTTCGCCGTGCTGGAAAACGTATAGCTGGGCAGGATCACTTCGTCGCCAGGCTGAAGATCGCAAAGCATAGCTGCCATGTCAAGCGCAGCCGAGCCGCTTGTGGTCAGCAGTACTTTCTGCGCATGGAACCGCTCCTCCAGCCAAGCATTGCATTTCTTTGTGAAGATGCCGTCGCCACAGATTTTATGGTTGTCTATGGCTTGCTTTACGTACTCCAGTTCTTTGCCGGTAAAAGGCGCAATATTGAAATTGATCATCTTCCATCCTCCCACTACTGAAAACCTTACAAATACTCACTTTTTCTGTCAGTGGTTTCGTGTAAATAATCTTTCGGATCAGACGCCAAAATATCAGTGATCGCAGGAACCAGCACCTGTTTTCTGATATTATACCCGAATCCGTGCCATGCTGCAAGTCAAGCATGGCTATTTTATTATCAAAAACGAGGTGATTTCTATTTTCAGCAGGTACTTTTCCTCAGACTCGGAGGGCATTTTCTGATGGGTCATTTTCTTTTTCGTGAATACTGATACTCCTATTGATCGATATTTGCGTTTTCGATATAATATCGTTGAATAGAGCAAAGGAGATGGCAAAGGAGGTGGCTGTCATGGAGAAGAAACCACGCCTGATTTTCCATTGTGATTGCAACAACTTCTTTGCGTCCTGCGAAATATTGGAACGCCCGGAGTTAAGGGACGTTCCCATGGCTGTAGCTGGTGACCCTGAAAACAGGCTGGGTGTGGTGGTAGCGAAAAATGAACTGGCAAAGAAGTGCGGCGTGAAAACCACCGACACGGTATGGCAGGCAACAAAGAAATGCCCAGGCATCGTGTTTGTTCCGCCCAGGCACCAATATTACAAACGAATATCCGATCAGGTCAACGCCATCTATCACGACTATACGGATTTTGTGGAACCTGCGTCCATCGACGAATCCTATCTCGATATGACCGGCGCGCCGGAGTTTTATCATCTTTCGCCCTGCGAATTGGCCGATACCATCCGGGAACGGGTACACCGGGAAATCGGTATCACGATCTCCGTTGGCGTGTCTTTCAACAAGGTGTTCGCCAAGATGGGATCGGATTACAAAAAGCCAGACGCCACTACGGTGATCACCGAGGATAACTTCAAAGAAATCCTCTGGCCCCTGCCTGTTTCCGATTTGCTGTTCGCGGGCAAGGCGTCTGTGGAGGTACTGGCAAAAAAGTCCATTCATACCATCGGCGATCTGGCTGTGCAGCCCAAGGAACGGATTCAAGCGCTGCTGGGTAAAGGCGGGGAAATGCTGTGGCAGTATGCCAACGGTCTGGATACGGAGAAGGTGCGGCAATGGGGCGATAAGCCAGAGATCAAATCCGTCAGTCGGGGTATGACCTTTAAGCGGGACTTGATAAAGAAAGAAGAAATCATGGCCGGTATATCCGTGCTGGTGGATGAAATCGCCGCCAGTTTGCGCCGCCACCAGTTGAAAGGCTCCGTGATCTCCGTCCAGATCAAATCACCCGATCTGCGGGTGATTTCTCGACAAACCTCCTTGGATCACGCCACCTATTTGCAGCACGAAATTCAGAAGATGGCCATGGACTTGATCGAAAGCAACTGGAGCATTGGAGAAAGCGCGCCCATTCGTGCCCTCACGGTAGGCGTGACAAAACTGATCCCCGCAGAGGAAGAAGCGGAGCAGGTCAGCCTGTTCGATCTGATGGGCGGCGATCAGCAGAAGAAAAAACGGGAGAAGCAGGATAAGCTGGAAGCGGCGGTATACGCTCTGCGTCAGAAAAAGGGCAGCGATACCATCACCCTGGGCTTTCATAAAAACGAAGATATTGGCATTCACAAAAAAATTTGACAAGGATGGGGAATTGCCAGAAAAGCAAAAGTTTAAAAGATTGATACCTAAGTCTCATCCTTGACAATTTCTCTCTGGCATGGCATCATACGTTTGGCGGAGCAAAAAGGGCTTCACTGTCCTACCACCGCGTGTACCTTGAAAACAGGATATAGCGCACTGCCTCTGTGCAAGTGCTTCACGCGACACAATGAAAGAGCATTGTGAGAAAGGAAAACATATAAGGACTCCAATTTCCCATTTCCGCTTACGAAAGGAAGGGAATTCAAATGGTACGCATGAACAACAAGCATTATGAATATCAAGAATGAACTCATGTACGGCGGAATCATTGTTGAGTTTCTTCTTGCGGCAGAAAAGTATGATAAAGATGAATAGCAGGTAACAAACCGCTATTGGAAAGAGATTTGTCAAGGACTTTTTTTCTCTGAAAAATGCTTTGATATATATTACTTTTAAGTATCGACAGTATTAAAAGCACCGGCAGGGGGCCCGTTGAATATAGGACCTCCCTGCCGACGCAACATAAGTTTTCTGGCAGTTGAATGGCGTCTTAGGGATAAAGCAAATGCCAGGCAACGCGGAGCCTGCCATCCTTTGGCAGGACCTTTTTTTCGTACCGGATCATTTCGCGGCAGGAACCGTGGGGCGTATCCAGACAGATGCCGGCCGCGGCAGCCTGGGCATAGGAAAGGCGTGTTTCCGTTTCATACCCGCTTGCCCGGATGGTTCCCGCCATCTCATCGCAGATCAGCCGCAGGCAGGAAACCCGCTCCAAAAGCTCGGGGGATAATCGGATTTCATCCTCTCGCAGGATGCTGCCGCGCCGGAACGTGTAAGCCGTTTGGATTTGAGCCCCGGCGATCCTTTCCATGGGCCGCTTCCCAGCCAGAACAAAGCCATTTTGGCGGATGGCAACGCGGCAGCCGTTTTCTATCGGTTCCATTTTCGCTAAATCCGCGTAGGCCGCGGACAGCAGCAGGGCCCCATCCCGCATTTCCAGGCACGGCAGCCACGCGCCGTGCGTCACATCCGGCACTGCTTCCAGCAAAAGATTGGCCCGGGGCACAGGCAGATAGGGGTCCCGATCGAAATAATCGTTTCCCCCGCTGATAATGGGCAGCTGCCACACCGCGCCTCCGTCCCGCACGGTGACCAGGCAGCGGGGCAGCGGGTCATCGGCGAACAGGGTGACAGCATAGGGCGGGAGGGCGGCAAGCAGGTTTTCCCACCCTTCCGGTTCTTTTTCCCAGGTATAGCCGTGCTGGACCCATTGCTCCATCGCGCCGATCAGTTGCATGGACAGGCTGATATTTTCGCCCAAAATGCGGTTTTTGTTCCGGTAGCCATCCGTGCGACGGCCCTTTTCCCACAGGTTGATGGAGCGCATTTCCTCATCGTACCAAAAATGGACCATGCGTTGGATGATGCGGCAGCAATAGCCGTAGGCGATTCTTTCTTCCTCCTCGGAAAAAATCCCGCCCAGGGCGGCAGCCGTGGAAAGAATCTGGAGCGCGGCGGTTTCCCCGTAGGCCCCGATGCTGCGGCCATAGGGAAAGCCCGTCCCTTCCGCATTGGCAAGGCGCAGTACGATCTGGCAGGAGCTTCGCAGCATATTGCGCATAAGCTCCGGCTCCTGCCAGCGGGTATCCAGCACCAGGGCGGTGATTTCTGCGGGGATCAGGATGCTGTAACGGTCAAAGCGGCCTTGCCCCGGCGTTTCATCCATAAAATCATAGGGACCGGAATAGCGGGAAATATGCGCCATCAGCCGGTTCAGCAGGATTTCGCTGTATTTTACTTTTTCCCAGCCCAGCAGTTCCCGGTACCGGGCAATGCCGAAGGCGACCCCGTAATAATTGGTGGGCTTATCGATCAGGGCAAAATCCTTGTCCGCGTCCACGAAGGTTCGCCAGTCCAGGGACCTTTTCAGGATTTCCATGGTTTCCGCGTCCGCGCAGGCATCCAGCGCCCCGTTTGCAGCCAGGCGGTACAGCCCCTCCATGGCGTTTAAGATGCCCCAGGTTTCCATCTTCATCCGGGCGGTAAAATGGATGATTTCTTTGAGCGCCCGAAGCCCTTTTTCCTCGTTTTCCGTTCCCTTGAGCATATCCAGGACCACGAAGGAGCATAAATTGATCACCTTTCCATTGGTGAACTGGGCTTTTTCATTGTACCCCGGCACGCCGTCGATGACGATTTTTTCTTTTTCCTCCGCGATTTTCCAAAACAGACTTTCCATCCTGCCCTTGAGGGTATCTATCGATTGCCGCATGGCCCGCTTCCTTCCTTTGCGTTTATTTTAGGCAAAAATGCGCTTGCAGCAGTTCTTCATCCCGGGAGCTGTGGCCGATCATGAGGATAAATTCTCCCGGCTCTGTCACGCGTTCTTCCCTTTGGTTCACCAAAGAAAAATCGGAACGGCTCAGTTGGAACGCAACCTGCCGGGACTCGCCGGGCTCCAGGAAAATTTGCCGGTACTGGGTCAGGCTCTTGACCGGCGTAAGCACGGAGGAAACGCAATCCCTGAAATACACCTGCACGGTTTCCAGCCCGGCGCGGTTTCCCGTATTCGTTACGCGCACGGAAGCGGTCAGGGTATTTTCATCCACCCAAAGCTCAGCATAGGAAAAATCCGTGTAGGATAAGCCCTCCCCGAACGCGAACTGGGGTGTTTGGGGAAGATCGCAGTAATTTCCGCCGTGCCAGCCGGGCAATTGATTGTAGTAAACGGGCACCTGGCCGGAGTGGCGGGGGAAGGAGATGGGCAAGCGACCAGACGGATTCAGAACGCCGAAAATCGCTTCCGCGACGGCCTGGCCCCCGTGGGCCCCGCCGTTAAATGCAACGATCAGCGCGTCCGTTTCATCAGCGACCGCGCCAAGGGCCAGGGGCTTGGAGGAAAGCAGCACGGTGATGATGGGAACACGAAGTTCCCGCAGACGGGCAAACAAAGCAATCTGGCTTCCGGAGAGCATCAGGTTGGCCCGGTCCTTGGCTTCCCCGATCTGGCTGATTTCATCCCCCACCACCAGAATGATCGCGTCCGCTCCCTGTGCGGCCTGAACAGCGTCTTCCAAATCGTCCCTTGTGGAGGGAACGGGGCCGCAGCCATAGGCGTATTCACATGCCATGCCGTTTTCTTCGGCCAATTTTTTTACGCTCTCCCAAATGGTGGTATAAGGCCGCACCGCATCCTGCCGAGGCGTAGGCCGGGGATGGGTAAAATACGTCCAATCGCCATACTGTGCCCGGATATCATTGCCGTTTGCGCCAATGACGGCGATTTTTTTCGCTTTCTGGAGAGGCAGCACGCCGTTGTTTTTCAGCATCGTCACGCTGCGGCGGGCGGCGGTCAGGGCGGCTTGCTGGTGCTCCTGGCAGCCTATGCAGCCCGGCACGCCAGTTTTTTCGGGATGCTCAAACAGGCCCATCCGCTCTTTGACCGTCAGGATATGGCGCACGGCTCCATCAATGACCGCTTCATCCAATTTTCCTTCCCGCACCAGGCGCAGGGCGCATTCATAAAATTCGGGGCTGTTCATCATCATATCGTTGCCGGCCAGCGCCGCCAGAAGGGAGGCCTCCTCCCCATCTGCCGCCACATGCTGATTCCGAACAAGACTGGTCACATTGCTCCAATCGGTGACCACTAAGCCGTCAAAGCCCATTTCGTCCCGCAGGATATCCCGGAGCATGTGCCGATCCGCCGTCAGCGGCGTGCCGTCAATGGCGCCATAGGCCGTCATAAAAGTGGCGCAGCCCGCGTCCACGGCTTTTTGGAAGGGTGGCAGGAACACTTCCCGCACCTTTCGGTAGGTGACGGAGGAATCATTGGCATCCCGGGCCCCGGTGGCTTCGCCGTAGGCGATAAAGTGCTTGGCGCAGGCGGCGATGCTCTCCGGGGAAGCCAAATCGTCCCCCTGATAGCCCTCGATCAGGGCGGCGGCCAATTCCCCGGTCAGATAGGGATCCTCCCCAAAGGTTTCATTCACCCGACCCCAGCGGGGATCCCGGGATAAACACAAAAGGGGCGAAAAGGTCCAATGCAGGCCATCGGTTGCCACCTCCCGGGCGGTCACACGCCCCATTTCCCGGACGATTTCCCGATCCCAGCTGCACGCGCAGGCCAATTGGGTGGGAAATATGGTGGCATGGTCGTTGAGAGCGTGGCCCCTCACCGCGTCGATGCCAAAGAGCACCGGGATACCCAGGCGCGTATGCAGCGCGGCCTGCTGGATTTCCCGGGCGTTATCGCCCAGGACGTGCAAAAAGGAGCCTGCGCCCAGCTTGGCCCAGCGCAGGGATTCTTCCCGCCCGGTTTGGGCGTAAGGAATCTGCACCATCTGGGCTATTTTTTCTTCGATCGTCATTTGGACGAGCAGGGCTTCCACCCGTTCAGAAGCTTTCATATCGTTCCTCCTGATGATAATAAAAATAGGAAAAGCCGACTGTTCATCATTCTGCGCTTGTGCCGACCTTTCCTGCAAATGAAATTATTCTGTTCTTTCTGAATGCCAGAACAGCAGCTGTTCGCCCCGCAGCTTGCCAATGGCTTCGATGAAATAGTAATCCGCGTACTGCATGGTGATGTGCCGCCCGGTCAGATCGTGATAGGCGGAGGTGCACTTTGTGAAAATGGCGGGAGATTTTTCCGACCAATCGGCGCAGTTTTCTTCCTGAGCCTTCAGAATGCGAACGGCGGCGTCATAATAGGATTTCGCTTCGCTGTCGGGTACGATTTGGCACAGCTCCAGCAGGCCGCAGGCGGCAATGTTGCCCGCCGCGTTATCCTTGATTTCCGGTTCCTCCGGTTGCCTGAAATCGCAGCGGGGAATATAATCGTCGGTGATCTGGCTGATGAAGTAATGGGCCACCCGCTTGGCGGTATCCAGGTATTCCTGCTTTCCGGTATGCAGGAAGCTTAAAACAAAGCCGTACAGCGCCCAGGCCTGGCCCCGGCTCCAGCTTGAGCCGTTTTCATAGCCCTGGCCGCCGATAGTTTCCAGCGTTTCCCCGGTGACGGGATCAAAGATCACGATATGGTTGCAGCTGCCGTCGTGGCGCACAAAGGTGCGCATGGTGGTATCGGCGTGGGCCATGGCGATCAGCTTGAAGCGGGGATCGCCGGTGACTTGGGAGGCCCAGTAGAGCAAGGGCAGGTTCATCATGCAGTCCACGATGGCCCAGCCCGCCCGGTTCTCTTTCCCGTTGTCGTTCCAGGCACGGATAAAACCGCTGGGATTGAACCGGGAAGCCAGCATATGAGCGGCAAACAGGGTACGGTCAAAGCTGTCGGGGTTCTGCTCCAAATGATACCGGACCCCGGAATGAATGAGCCACATAAAGCCCGCATCATGGCTCAGATTTTTGAAGTCTCTCTGGGCTTCATCCAGCATTTTTTCGGCCCGGATGGCTTCCTCCCGGTAAAGCTCTTTCCCTGTTGCCCGGTACATCTGCCACATGGCGGCGGGCCAAAAGCCGTTGGTCCACCAGCCGATACCTGTTTCCTTCCATTGTCCGTTTTCGGTGGAATAGGGAATAAAGCTGACTTCCCGGGCCTTCTGAACGGCAAACTGCATTTTTGCGTCCAGCTTGTGGGCCATACCGTCCAGCCAGGCGGGATCGGGAAAGCGTTTTACAATGTTAAAGCTCATTTTGTGTCCCCCTCTGTCATCCCTTCACAGCCCCCACCATGACGCCCTTCACGAAGTACTTTTGCAGGAAGGGATAAATGCACAGCACGGGTACGGTGGTGAGAATGATCGTAGAATACTTGATGGATTCGGCGAATTCGTTCACCTGGTCGTTTTCCGCGGCGGCGGAATTGAGCACGCTGGAATTGGCGATCAGGATGGCGCGCATGATGTTCTGAATGGGCAATTTATCGTTGTCTTTGAGGTAAATGGAGGCGTTGAACCAGCTGTTCCAGTGGCCCACGCCGTAGTACAAAAGCAGCACGGCGATGGTGGGCATGATCAAGGGCAGGATGATGCGGAACACGATGATCAAATCGTTGGCCCCGTCGATGTAGGCCGATTCCGTCAGGCTTTCGGGCACGCCCTGAATGGCGGTGCGGCAGATAATGGAGTTATACACGCTCATGGCCCCGGGCAGAATCAACGCCCACAGGGAATTATACAGCCCCAGGTCCCGGATGTTTAAGTAAGCGGGGATCATGCCGCCGGAAAAGAACATGGTAAACATGATAATGAACTGGATCAGGGGCTTGAAGAACACGCCCTTGGAGGCCATGAAGTAGCCGGCGAACAGGGTCAGGATGATATTGATGGGCAGAGAAACTACCAGCACGATCAAAATGTTCTTGTAGCCGGACAGAAGCAGCGGATGGGTGAAGGCCAGGGAATAGGACCCGGTGTTGAACCCATGGGGCCAAATGATGGTGCCCTGGTGGGCCACCAGGTAGCTGTTCTGGGTAAAGCTGGCGCACAGGCAGTACCACATGGGATACAGGGTGACAAAGCAAAGGGCCAACAGAATGAGGGTGTTGAACACATCGAATATTTTATCGCCGGTGCTGCGCTTGATGGCCATGCCATGCTTCACAGCGTTGATTTCTTTCTTTTCTGTCATTTTCATTCCCTCCCCGTCAGAACAGGCTGGATTCGGTGAACCGCTGGCTGAAATAATTGGTGATCAGCAGGAACACGATGTTCACCAGCGTGTTGAACAGCCCCACAGCCGTGGACATGGAATACATGGGGTTCCCGCCGCCGAAGGACAGCCGGTAGGTGTAGGTGGAAATCACGTCCGCCACCTCGTAGGTGGAGGGATTGTACAGCAGCAGGATTTTTTCGTAGCCCACGTTCAGGATGTTGCCCATGCGCAGGATGAACAGGATCATGATGGTGGGCAGCAGTCCCGGCAGGGTGATATGCAAAAGCTGCTGGAAGCGGTTGGCCCCGTCGATGCGGGCGGCCTCGTACTGCTCCTGGTCAATGCCAGATAGAGCTGCCAGATAAATAATGGAGTTCCATCCGATGCCGTGCCAAATGTCGGACAGCACATAGATGGTGCGGAAGTAGCTGGGGTTCACCAGATAATTCTGGGCCGTGCCCCCGAAGAACACACTGATTTGGCTGAACAGGCCGTTCTGCTGGCAGTATACCTTGATCAGCGAGCAGGTGACCACCATGGAAATGAAGTAGGGCATATAGGTAATGGTCTGCACGGTACGCTTGAATTTGTTGTTGTGCACTTCATTCAGCAGCAGGGCCAAAATGATGGGCGCGGGGAAGCCAAACAGGATGGTCAGCCCGCTGATAAAGAACGTGTTGCGAAGCAGGGGCCAGAAATTTGGGCCGGTAAAAAACTGCTCGAACCAGTAATACCAGGGCGTCATCCAGGCGCTCTTTTCAATGCCCCTTGTGACCTTGAAATTTTTGAACGCGATCACCAGGCCGTACATGGGTTTATAGCAAAACAGCGCTAAATAGACCAGTACGGGTAGAATGAGGAAATACTTCCATTTGTTCAGCTTCCAATCCCGGCTCAGCCGATGGCCCAGGGAAAAGGTTTTCCGGTTGACAGGGGCAGAAGGCTGCTTGGCTTTGATCTGCATGGTTTTGCCTCCTTGCTCTAAAAATGGTTTCGATAAAACTGGAAAAGGCGGGAAGCGCTTGCGCACCTCCCGCCTTTCCTGGCATTAAACGCCACGAGGTCAGAGGCTCATGTTACAGATAAGCGCCTCTTGGGGATTCAGAAATGAAATCGTTTAACGGGCCGCGTACCGGTCATAGGCAGCCTGGCGGATCTCCAGGATGCGGGACAGGTTGTAGGTTTCCAGGCCGTTCAGATAGGTCTGCCACACGGCGTCGTCGTTGATGTCCTTGGTGCCGTTCAGGAACTCGGCGTAGCTCTGCTCCACGAAGCTTCCCAGGTTGGCGGCGATCAGGTCCAGCTCGTCGGATTCCTCGGTGGTGTAGGTGATGCTGGAGGGGAAGCGCCAGCGGCCGGTCACGTCCAGGGTCTTTTCATACACGGCGGGATCGGAGAAGTATTCGTCCTTGCCGAACAGATAGAACCAGGTGTCGTTGGCCTCGATGGCGGCCTGGCTGTTCTTCAGGTATAGCAGGTTGGTGGCCTGGATGCCTTCGCGGCCCCAGGTGGTGCCGTTGTACTTGGTCATAGGGTCGGTGTCGGCGTCGTCGGTCACCAGAGAAGTGAACTTCGGGATGCCGTCGTCGCCCATCACCCAGGACACGTTTTCTTCACCGTAGTTCCAGTACAGGAAGCCTTCGGCGGTGAAAGCGTAGTCCAGCATCTGCAGGCACAGCTTCATGGTATCTTCGTCGGCGCACTTGGTGATCACGTTGGTCTGGCTGCCGATGCCCAGGCCACCGAAGATGGAGGTGATGTTGCCTTCATTGTCGGTGGGGTAGGGAATGCCCATCCAAACGGGTTCCTTGCCGTCAGAAACGCGCTCCTTGTTCCAGTTGTTCATCTGGCCCATGGAGGTGAGGGCGATGCCGCACAGATCGTTATGCACCTTGGTCTTGATGGTGGTATCGTCTTCGGACAGGATATCCTGGTCGATCAGGCCCTCGGTCCACAGGCCGTTGAGCCAGGACAGGTAATTGCGCCAGCCTTCGTCCGCCTGGGACAGGCCCACTTTGCCGTCCTTCACATACCAGGCGTAATCCAGCACGGAGTTGGCATAGGTGCCGAACGCGCCCGCCAGACCGCACTGCTTCCAACGGGAGCCGTAGCCGGAATCGAACTTGGCGCCGTACTTTTCATTGAACACGCGTATCACGTTTTCAAATTCGGCAATGGTCTTGGGAACCGCCAGGCCGCATTCTTCCAGCCAGTCCGTGCGCACCACGGGGCCCTGGTAGCTGTCGTTCCAGCCGCCGTCTTCCCGGAAGAAGCCGAAGGAATAATACTTGCCGTCGTCCGTCTTCATGGCCTTATCATAGTCGGGATGGCTCTGCAGGAAGGCGTAGTAGGCGGGAGCGTATTCGGCGATATAGGGGGTCAGGTCCCAGATCACTTCATCGTCAATGTACTGGCTGGCATTGGCGGAGAAGTAGCCGCCCATGATGTCAGGCAGGTCGGTGGGATCGGCCAGAAGCACCTGGGTGTAAGCGCTGTCGTTGGAGCCGGTGGTGGGGAAGATCCATTCGATGTCTACACCGAAAATCTTTTCCAGGCCGGTATGGAAGGGGGATTCGTCCGCGCTGGCAAACTTTTCATGGGGATTGATGTTGTTCTGGTTGTACCAGGTGATCACCTTGTCGCTGTTGAGAGGATAAGTGTCGCCCGCAGGCAGCAGATCCAGCGCCAGGGCGGGCATGGCGCTCAGCACCATGCACAGTGCCAGGGCCAAAGCCAACAGTTTTTTCATAGGTTTTCCTCCTTGCTTTTTTCCATAAGACGCATCTCATGGGGCGTTGCTTGTGACGCCGCTTATCCGGCATCATGATAGCTTCATTATGGGGGAAAACGCCCTGATTGTCCATTGCAAATATCACTTATAATATTGCAAATATATTTTTGATTC
This sequence comes from Clostridia bacterium, assembly GCA_017509065.1. The sequence goes on along the minus strand of JAFWQM010000208.1, from coordinate 16,461 downwards.
AGATAAAAAATAAAAATACTGACCATATAAAACACGGATTTCAGAAATATTGGCGCTATTTTCAAAAGGTTATGGTCAATCAGCAATATTTTCGCTTGCAAATTCATTTTTCTTCCTGTACAATATAACCAATCGGAATACAAACGAAAGCGGGAGATTTCATGTCCACAGATTTGCGGTCCACCACCTATTCCCTGGCCCACAATATCAGCCATAAAACATCCGAGCATTTTTTGATCCATAGCCATGCCTTTTACGAGCTGTATTATTTTTTGTCCGGCGACGTGCATTTTTTATACGGCGGCATTGAATACGTGATGCAGCCCCATACGCTGATCGTGATCGCGCCGAACGTGTTTCACGGCATCCATGTTTTGTCCAATGCAACCTATGAGCGGTTTACCTTTCATTTTACGGAAGAGATCATTTCTCTGGAGCATCGGCAGCTTTTAATGGGCAGTCTTCCCACGGAAGAGACCATCCGAAACGGAACGAGCCCTATTCCCTATATTATTACCAACGCCGAATCCTTAGGCTTTCTGCCCTTGATGCTGGATGTGGAGCGTGTGATCGGCATGCCCCAGGACGTATGCGACGCAATGGCCAGCGTCATTTTGGAGGCGCTGCTGGGGATGCTGCTGATTCATGAGGGCGATTTGCGATCCTCCGCCCGCATTCCTTCCTATTACAGCGAATATCAGGAGCTAAAGCCGGTGCTGTCCTACATCCATCAAAACCTGACGGAGAAAATGACCCTGGATGATCTGAGCGGCTATGCGCATATTTCCAAAAGCAAGCTGAACCAATTGTTCCGCACCCAGCTTGGCACTACGGTCATGGAATACGTGACCCGACGCCGCCTGAATTACGCCCAGCAATTGCTGATCAACGGCTATCCCGCCGCCCAGGCCAGCACGGCCGCCGGGTTCGGGGATTACACGAATTTTTACCGCGCCTACATGAAGCAAATGGGTCATTCGCCCATCGATGATAAACGCACCATCAACGAAAACGGCGATCCCCTGCCGCTGCGCGCAGCGGCCATGGGCCTGACGCAGGAGGAAGGGCATAGCCGGGACGACGAAAAAAAGCCCAGCATTTGGTCGCTGCACCAGTCTACCAACATTAGCGACCCCGGCGTGTTGGTGGACCCCTGACCGGGAGGAAACGTCACGCTTTCTTCGTTTCCCGAAATCATTTCATAGAAAAAAGCCTGCAAAAGCGCCTTGCTATTTGCCAGCAGCATGGATTATTCCGTGTAATGATTGAATCCCAAAAGGAGGATACCATGAGAAAGATCATTTCCCTGAACCAGGATTGGCTGTTTGTCCATCGGGATACCGGTATGCCGGGGCAAATCCCGGAGGATGGTGTCTGTGTAACTCTCCCCCACACCTGGAATGCCGTAGACGGCCATGACGGCCATGACATCGATGCGCCTGCCAAGGACTGGAGCCGTGGCGATCTGAGCGGCCCGCCTACTCCGCACTATGACCGGGGCAGCTATTGGTACTATAAAACCTTCAAAACGCCTTGCCAGCCCCTGCCTGGTGGGCGGGTGTATGTGGAAATCCTCGCCGCGGGGCAGCAGGCCACGGTCTATGTGAACGGACAGAAAGCGGTATACCACGAAGGCGGCTATTCCGCTTTTCGGGCAGATGTGACGGCGCTGTGCGCTTCGGGCAAGGAGAATCTGCTGGCCATCAAGGTGAGCAATGAGTACCGTACCAACGTATACCCCCAGCACGCTGATTTTACCTTTTACGGCGGGCTTTATCGAGGCGTGAACCTGATCAGCGTGCCCGACGCGCATTTTGATCTGGATGATTTCGGCGGACCCGGGATCATGGTCACCCCCCGGCCAGACGGTAATGGCGGGGCTGTCTTTACAATCGAATCCTTTGTAAAAAACGCCGATGAAAATTTCACCGTGCTTTACAGTCTCCTGGACGGCGAAGGCAGAGAAGCGGCCTTCGCCGCCCGGCCCGCGGCCGATCCGCGCGTCTCCCTGCCGGTGAACCAAGCCAAATTGTGGAGCCCGGATCACCCCTACCTATACACGCTCAACGCACAGCTTGTGCGCCGCAATGAGGTGTATGATGAAATCTCCGTCCGCTGCGGCGTGCGCAGCTTTTCGTGCAGCTCCCGGGACGGCTTTTTCCTGAACGGCAAGGCCACACCCCTGCGCGGCGTCAGCAGGCATCAGGATAAACTGTACCAAGGTAATGCCCTCACCCGGGAGGATCATTATGAGGACGCCCGACTCATCAAGGAACTGGGGGCTAATTCCATCCGTCTTGCCCATTATCAGCACGCCCAGGATTTTTATGACGCGTGTGATGAACTGGGCTTTGTGGTATGGGCGGAAATTCCTTTCATCACGATCATGAACGAAGACCCAGCCGCCCATGAAAACTGCGTCAGCCAGATGAAGGAATTGATCATCCAGAATTACAATCACCCCTGTATCTGCTTCTGGGGCTTATCCAATGAAGTGCTGCTGGCGGGCAAGCTGAGCGATCAGCTGGTGGAAAATCACCGGGCGCTGGAAAGCCTTGTCAAATCCCTGGATTCCACCCGGCTTACCACCTTGGCGCACGTTTCCATGACGCCGGATGACTGCGGCTTGCACGATATTACGGATGTAGAAGCTTACAATCATTACTTTGGCTGGTATGGCGGCAGCATCGCGGATAACGGTCCCTGGCTGGATGCTTACCACAAGAAATTCCCCCAACGCTGCATCGGCGTGTCCGAATACGGCTGTGAAGGTATTTTGACCTATCATTCCGCCGCTCCTGTGCCCAAGGATTACTCCGAGGAGTACCAGGCCCTGTACCATGAGGAGCTGGCCCGAGTGTTTGCCCAGCGCCCCTGGGTGTGGGGAAGTTATGTATGGAATATGTTTGATTTCGGAGCCGCCGCCCGAAACGAGGGCGGCGTGGCGGGCCGGAACAACAAGGGCCTTGTCACTATGGACAGGAGGATTAAAAAGGACAGCTATTATATCTATAAAGCCTATTGGAACCCAGAACCTATGGTCCATATCTGCGGGAAACGCTATGCCCAGCGCAGCGGAGAAGCGATCCAAATCCGGGTGTATTCCAATCAGCCCGCCGTAACGCTGTACGTAAACGGCGCGCTCCATGAAATGAAAGCGGCGGATAAGGTATTCGTTTTCTATGTAACGCTGCGAATGGGCTTTAACACCATCACCGCCCAGGCAGGAAGCGTAAGCGATTCCGCCGTGCTGGAGCGGGTGGAAAAGGAGCCAGAGATTTATTCCCTGACTGCTGTCCAACCCCGACGGGAAAGGAATTGAGAAGATACAATTTTGAATGGAATGGAGGTAATGGGTCGTCCTCTCCTTGTACCGTATGTACCGTTCTGGTACCGACCTGCTCAACATTCGCCTGATTCCGTCATTCATTCGCCTGCTCTACTTGCTCGTTGATATGTGTGATAATCCGTCCCTCATACCACCTGAATAATATTTTCATCAATTACTGCAATGCTCCGCATTTGTTTACAACGATGCAATACGCCGAGAAGGTTCCGGCATATTTACGCTTCAGCCCAATCGGATCATTCACCACAAAGAATAATCATCACAATACCATATACAAGTAGACATTTTTCCATTACCTTTTATTTTATTCATGCTAAAATAAAAGAAAATCATTCTAAACTGGAGGAACGGCGAAAATGGATGCCTTGAAGATATGGTATTCTAACAAATCATACAGGAACGCACAAGAGACAATCGAGAATCTGTTTATTTTTGTGTAATCTGGCGAATAATCAATAACAGAATTTGGGTATTCTTTATGTTGAAATGTAAACGTTTTCATAATACAATCGAGCCATCCTGAAAAACGAACCTACTCAACAGCACGAGGAGGAAACATGGATGAACGAGCGATTGATGAAGGAATTGCGGGATTCACTGTATGTGCACCGTCCGTTGCCGCTGCATCGGGAGGAAAGCCTGGAAGCGCGGTTCATAAAAAAGAAAGTCACGGCAGCTTTTCCCCTGTTTCCTTCGGGGAATGGCGTTCAGCCCACGGTGGAAAATGATACAGTTCTTCAGGTAAATGGCGATGAATTGACCTTTTCCGCCCCGCTGACAAGCGGCCATTGGCCCAAAGGCGCTTCACCGGATGGGGATTATTCCAATTTCGGCACGGCGCTGATTTCCTTTTCTTTTCCGCTCATGGATTGGCAGCCCTACCACCGCATCGTCCTGGAGGTGCGACCAAGGTCAGCGGGCCAACAGGTGCAGCATTTGAATCTGTCCATCGTGAACGTCGGAGAAACGCCCCTGCCCGATCCCTATTTTCGGGAAGGCGCCACGGTGTTTGACCTGGACAGGGATGTGTGGCAGACTTGCATTTGGGAATTTGACGCTATGCCCCGGGACGCCGTAACGAAGCTGAACCTTTACGTCTTTCTGAGCGGCTGCGACAGCGGCGCGCCGGGGCAATTGGTTTATGATGTGCGGAATATCCGCCTGGAAGCGGTTGACCAACCGGAATTTGAGTATGGTTGGGTGAATCCCCAGCCCGGCGTCCGCCTGTCCTCCGTGGGTTATTTCCTGAATGATGAAAAAACGGCAGTTCTGACCACTGATTCCGCCGCTTTCCAAATTATATCAGAAAAAAACGGAAACTGCGTTTTTCAAGGCCCGGTACAGTTGCTTCAAAATGAGCGTGGTTCCTTCCATACCGCTGATTTTTCCGCCGTCAAAAAGCCCGGTTTGTATCGACTGAAAACAGACGACGTGGAAAGCAGCGTCTTTGAAATCTCCGATGATCTATGCCGCGCTACGGTATGGCGGCTGATCAATTTCTTTTTCTGCCTGCGATGCGGCACGCCCGTTCCGGGAAAACACGGTATGTGTCACCAGGATATTATTGCCCGGCATCAGGGTAAAATGATTCCCTTCTGCGGCGGCTGGCATGACGCAGGAGACGTTTCCCAGCAAGCTGCTCAAACCGCAGAAATCACCCAGGCGCTCCTGGAATGCGCGGTACGGGTAAAAGCGAACGATCCGCTGCATGTCCGTTTAATGGAAGAAGCTCGCTGGGGCCTGGACTTTATCCTGAAAACCCGTTTTGGGGACGGCTATCGTGCCACCTCCGCCGGAGCCACCCGGTACACGGATAATATCATTGGCACCTTTGACGATATTTCCGCTCGAGTGCACAACCATTCCTATGAAAACTTCCTGTTTTCCGGAGTGGAGGCCTTCGCTGCCCTGACCCTTCAGGACGAGGAGCCGCCGCTGGCTGCCACCGCTTTGCATGCAGCAAAGCAGGATTTTGATTTTGCCGTGGAGACTTTCAGCCAAACCGGGGTCGATCCGGCACAGATGTATGAACACACCTGGAATTCCGGCCTTTCTCAATATCACGCGGTGCGTTTGTGGAGCGCAAGCCTGCTGTTCAGAGCCACCAAAGAACCTTCATACCGGGCGGAAATCCTGGAAAACGCCGAAAAGCTGATGGCCTGCCAGGAAACAGGCGCTGCCGGCTTGCCCTTCACCGGCTTTTTCTACCGAGATGAAAATCAAAGCGCCATCGTGCACTTTAACCATCAATCCCGGGAGCATCAATTTATGAAGGCCTTGGAAGCCGCCTGCGTTTCCCTCCCGGACGCGAAAGAAAAGTCTCAATGGGAAAAATGCATGCGGCGGTATGGCGAATATCTGAAAGCCATTGCAGGTAACACCGCGCCATATGGGATGCTGCCCGCCGGGGTGCACCGCATGGACGAAGCGGAGGATCAAGCGCTGTTCCGCTTCCTGCACGTGGCCTGTGATTATGAAGCGGAAAAAGAAAATTATAAAGCGCAGCTGCGGCACGGCACGGAAGTTGCTCCGGGCTATGTGATTCGGAATTTCCCCGTTTGGTTCTCCTTCCGTGGCAACAGCGCGGTGCTTTTGTCCGCGGGGAAAGCCGCGTCTATCCTGGGCGGCTATTTTCATGATCAGCAGCTTGTCCAAATCGCCCACGAGCAATTGTATTGGATGTGGGGAAAGAATCCCTTTGGACAATCTTTGGTGTATGGGGACGGGTCCAATTGGTGCCGCCAATACGCGGTGCTGTGCGGCGAATGCGTGGGCGAGGTGCCGGTAGGCATCGAAACCTTGGGGAACGAGGACGCGCCGTATTGGCCTCAGAACAACAACGCCACCTTCCGGGAGGTATGGGGCGCAGCGGCTTGCCGTATGCTGTGGCTGTGCGCGGACACGTTCAAGGAGGAAGCATGAACCGGCAGGAGCGGTCGAAACTGACAGAGGATAAAGACGAACAGAGCGGGAGGACCACCATGAAGATGGCACCTTTCTTACCATCCTATATCGGCATGGATTTGGGCGGCACCAAGCTGCTGCTGGGCGAAATGGATCGGCAGGGAAACCTGCTGCACGTTGAAAAGAAAGCCTCCGGGCAAATGGACCATGAGGCCGCCTATGCTTTCCTGGCACAAGCTTTATCATCCTTCCTTTCCCAGTCCACCCCCGGTTATCAGCCCTGCGCCATTGGCATCGGGCTAACGGGGCATGTCGATGGCAAAAACGGGATTTGGCTGAAGGTGGACGAGCGGGACGGAAACGCGGTTCCCCTTGCGGACAGGATCGCAGCCCGTTTTTCCCTGCCCTGCTTCATCGACAACGACGTAAAAAGCGCCGCTGCTGCGGAAGGACTGTTCGGCGTTGGAAAAGACACCAACGATTTTGCGTATATCAACGTGGGCACCGGCATCGGAACAGGCATCGTGACGGCGGGACATTTGATTCGTGGCGGGCACGCCAACGCGGGCGAGGTGGGACACTCCTCCTCCGGGCTGACCCTGGGCATTCCCTGCGCCTGTGGGCGGAAGGACTGTGTGGAATTGATCGCTTCCGGCTCCGGCATCGACGCCTGCGCCCGGCGGTTTGTCCCCAAATATACGAATACCAAGCTGAATATCCCAAAGGAAGGCCGGGTCAGCGTACAGGAGGTGTTCGCTCTGTCCGATACGGACAGCCTGTGCAGGGAACTGACGGAAAACGCCGCCAAAGCCCTGGCCAACCTGATTATGAACATCGTCCGAGTATGCGATCCGGAGGCCATCGTGCTGGGCGGCGGCGTGGTGGCGGACGGCTTTTTGCTGAAACGGGCGGAGCAGTATTTCAGCGCCCACACCATGCGGTATGTGACCAAAGGTGTGCAATTGACGAAAATGGATTCCCATTACGCCGGGCTCATCGGCGCGTGCGCCAACGCCATCCGGGGCTATGAAGAATTGCGGGAAAGGAAGGATTGACCATGAAAAATCTGAAAATCACCATTGCGCCCACAGAGCATGATTTTGATGTGATGGCCGCCTGGCGGATCATCGGGCAAATGCTGAAAAAGCCCGATGCGGTCATTGGCCTGAGCACTGGACAAACTACCAAAAACATGCACGCCATCGTGTCGGACATTTACCGGCAGTACCCCTTCGACACAAGCCGCGTGACCTTGTTCAACGTGGATGAATTGACCAATCTGCCCCGTTCCTACCCGGGCTGCTGCTATACCATGATTCGGGAACAGATCGCCGACGCGCTGAATATTCCCGACGAGCGGTTCATTATGCCCAGTACGATTTCCGATGATTACGCGGAGGAATGCCGCCGCTTCCAGGAAGCCCTGGAGCAGCGGGGCGGCATCGATTTGCAAATGCTGGGCCTGGGCTACAATGGCCACATCGGCATCAATCAGCCGGGCACGCCCTTTGAATCGGAAACCTGGGTATCACCCATGGACCCCATTTTTGAAGCCCGCGTGCGAAGGGAAACGGGTGTTGCGGACGATTATCCCCTGGGTGGACTTACCTTGGGAATCCGCACCATCATGCGCTCCCGCCGCATCGTACTGATCGCTAAGGGCAGCCACAAGGCGGAGGTAGTGCGTCAAATGCTGAAAGGCCCCGTCACCACGGATTTCCCCGCCTCCGTGCTGCAATTGCACCCTAATTGCGAATTCCTGCTGGACGCCGATGCGGCGGCGCTGGTGAAAGACCTGGCCTAAAGGGAGGACTGCATGCTGAGAATCGGCTTTGCGGATGAATACTTGGACAACTGGCATTGCAATGAGTATCCCCATTTTCTGAGGGAAGCCATTGAACGCTGGGGCTTTGACGCGGAAATCACCAAGGCGTTCGCGTATCAGGATCAGCCGCCCACAGGCGGTGTGTCCACTTTGGATTGGTGCCGGGAAAGGAATATCCAGCCCGCCGCCTCCATGGAGGAATTGGTGCGGGATTGCGACGCTATTCTGGTCATCGCCGCGGATGACGCGCGGTATCACGAAAAGGCAGCCCGATTGCCCCTGATGAGCGGGAAACCGGTATTCGTGGATAAAACCTTTGCTCCGGACGCGGAAACAGGCAAGCGGATGTTTGATTTGGCACGGGCTCATGGCACGCCGGTGTTTTCCTCCTCCGCACAGCGGTATTGCCAAAGCATCCTGGATTGGCAGCAGGCGCACCCGGATAAGCCCATGTTCGTGTCCACCGTGGGCCCCCATTCCCTGGACAGCTACGCCGTGCACCAGTTGGAGCCCATCGTAGCTTTGATGGGCACGGGGGTGAAGCGCCTGAAAGCTTTTGCCTGCGGAAGCCAGGTGACTCAATTGATTTTGGACTACGGCGAAGGCCGCTTCGCCAGCTTCATGCAAACGCCCCAGCCCTGGGCTGAATTCAATTTCATGGTATCACCCGACGGGGAAACCGGCGCTCGGCTGCCCAGCGACGATACGAATTTCTATCACAATTTAATGAAAGCCATCCTGGATTTCTTCATTCACGGCATCGTGCCCGTAAGAGAGGAAGAAACCCTGGAAATCCTCTCCATCATCGACTTGGCCCGCATTGCCAGAACGCGGCCGGATACCTGGTTTTCCCTTCCCGAAATCAACTGAATCATCACGTAACCACCGAGGAGTATGACGGCAGCGAAACGATCCTGTTTTAAAGCCTTCATTCAACAATTGAGGGGACCTAAATGAAATACCTTCGGAAGCGGCTGGAAGCGCTGCTCACCACGGAGCAATTCACCTATCCCAAGCTGCGGGATATGTTTTTTACATTGATCCTCGATCAGTTTTTCATCTTTTTCATCGGCATGCTGTCCACGGCCATGGTATCTTCCGTGGGAGAAGCCGCCATTGCGGCGGTGTCCATGGTGGGCACAGTGAACGGCATGGTTTCGCTGATGTTCACGTCCCTGGCCTCCGGCGGGGCTATCATGGTAGCCCGGGCCAAGGGCAGCGGGGATCAAAATCAGATCCGCAGCGCGATTGGAGAAGTGACGGGCCTGTGCTGCATGGTGGCGCTGGTGCTGAGCGTGCTTTTGTACGCGGGCTCAAAATGGATCGTCGGGGCACTGTACGCCGACGTGGAGCCGCTCCTTTCGGAATACGCCGTGCAGTATTTGCGGCTCATGAGCCTTTCCTTCGTGCCCTATGCCATTTTTAACGCTATTTTCAATATCTTCCGCAATTTAGGCGATACCCGGTCCAGCCTGATTTTGACTGTGGTGATCAACGTTTCCCATCTGCTGCTGAGCCTGATATTTATCAACTTCCTGCACATGGGTGTGGCGGGGTCCGGACTGTCCTACATCGTTGCGCGGGCTATCGGCATGGTGCTGGCCCTCATTTGGCTGCTGATCATCCGAAACGATTATCAAGTGCGCGTCCGCCATTTCTTCCGCTTCAATCCCGCCGTTTTCCGACAGATTCTGTCTCTTGGCGCGCCGGTAGCCATGGAAGCTATGCTGATGCAGGGCGGCATGCTGCTGGTGCAGGTGTATCTGGCTAAGCTGACCACCACGGAAATGGCGGCTTATGCCGTTTCCAATTCCATTTTCCAGTTGTACAGCACTTCTTCCGGAGCGCTCACAGCCCTGACCAACACCGTTTGCGGCCAATGCTACGGAGCCAGGCGGTATGATCTGACCCGGCAGTATTGCAAAAACATGATCAAGGTGGGGCGGTTTGTGATGCTGCTGACGGTGCTGATCCTGTACCCCATCACGCCGCTTTTCTTAAAGCTCTACCACGCAACCGAGCAGGGGATCCCCCTCATCCGCATGGGCATGACTATTGGCGTGATCGGCCTGCCACTGCTCTGGTGCGACAGCTATCTGCCCGCTATGACCATGCGGGTAGCGGGCGACGGCGTGTACACCGGCACGGTGGCCGTGATTGCTCTTGCCGTTTCCCGCTGCGTGATCGGATATGTGCTCACCATTCCCCTCGGTCTTGGCATTCACGGAGTATGGATCGCCCTGCTGATCGAATGGCTGCTCCGGGCCGCCGCACTGCACGCGCGCTTCAGGGGTAACAAATGGCTGCATTTGACATAGAGATCGTTTTGTAACCATAACAAAAACACTGGCGAAAAAGCTCGAAAATCATTCTGCCCATGATGGAGGTAAACATGATGAAGGTATTGCTCGTGTGCGATGATCTTTGGCATCCAGCGGAAGTCATTGAGCGCGGACTCAAAACCATGGATCAGGAAGACATGGAATTTGATTTCGTCAAAACGGCCAAAGATATTCTTTCCCCTGCTTTTGTAGCCAGGTATGATGTCCTGGTCAATTGCTCCGGCGGAGCGATCAACGCAGCCAACAGCAATCCCTGGTTCGAGCCAACCGTTACTGAGTTTGGCCCGGAAGAAATCCGTGATTATGTAAGAAACGGCGGCGCTTTTGTTGCCGTGCATGCAGCCCTGACGATCGGAGGCCGTGACCATCCTGAACCGGCCTATACCGAAGTAGTAGGTTGCACGTTCCTGGGCCATCCCCTTCGGGAACTGACTCATGTCCATGTCACGGAGCACAATGCCATTACCGATGGAGTTGAGGGTTTCCACGAGCGCGACGAGCACTATCAAATCGCTGTTACCGCAAAGGATGCCAAGCCTTTCCTGTCCACCACGTCTGAACACGGGGGCACCTTTATCAGTGGCTATTCCCGTGAATTTGGAAGGGGCCGTGTTGTTGTGCTGACACCGGGCCATACCCTCGCTGTCTGGGAAAACCCCAATTTCCGGAAATTGTTCAAAAACGCAATCCGCTGGGCAACCGGCAAATAAGATTGGAATACAGACTCCTGCTGTTTATGCTCGCCGGGCTCGTGCGTAAAGGACGATGAAAAAGAACTCGTCTGAGTATCAGATTGTTGCTATCGGGATATCGTTGCCGCAGAAAATACGGATGTGGTACGAGCATATTCCAATTATCGCCTGCTCCAATTGTATGTGGATGATGTGCCCTTTGGAGAACCGATTTCAGATGTTCATCCCGATTCTCCTGTTCCCAGCGGCATGGGCATTTTCCTTTGGAGAAATGTGAAAAAAGGAAAAATCAGAATTAAAGGCGAAACATAAAAGCGTGAAAAAAGGTTTACGGACAGGTCCGCGCATCACCTGAATTGAAGGAGGGTTCCCGGTGGAAAAGTCTATTCAATTACAACATATCATGCTGGGTGTTTGCTATTATCCAGAGCAATGGCCACGCGAAATGTGGCAAAGAGACTTGCTCCGCATGAAAGCCCACGGCATTAAAACCGTGCGGGTATTTGAATTTGCCTGGAGCGTAATTGAACCAAAAGACAATGAATGGGATTTCTCACTATTTGATGATTTCCTTGCCCTGGCTAATGAAGAACATATGCAGGTGATTCTGGGTACCCCTTCCGCTACACCGCCAGCCTGGCTGACCCATGCGCATCCCGAGGTGCTGAATGCAAAAATGGATGGCACGCTGTACCGCCATGGACACCGTCGGCATTATAATTACAATTCGCCTGTTTATCGGCAATATGTGAGCCGCGTGGTGGAAAAGCTGGCCCAGCGGTACGGCGATCATCCCGCCGTGATCGGCTGGCAGATCGATAATGAGCTGAACTGCGAAACCAATGTGTTTTACTCTCAAGCGGATCACGACGCTTTCCGGGAATGGCTGAAAAAGCGCTTCGGCACGCTGGAAGCCCTGAACGAAGCCACTGGCGGCAGGTTCTGGAGCGAAAGCTTTTCCGATTGGGAGGAAGTTTTTTTAGAACGGCCCGTGGTCGGCCGGGGCAACCCCCATCTGTCGCTGCTGGAAAAAGAATTCATTTCGGACAGTGCCATTTCCTTTGCGGATATGCAGGCCCGGATCCTGCGCAAGTACATCGGCCATCGTTTCATCACCACCAACGGCATGTTTGGCCATCTGAAAAATGACGAGCTGACCAGCAGCGTGCTGGATTTCTACAGCTACGACAATTACCCCAACTTCGCCTACGGCCAAAGCGGCATCAACGGCGGAGACGGAAGCGATATGAAGGATCGGTCCAGTTCCTTTGCGCTGAGCACGGTTCGGGGCTTCTCCCCCAACTTTGCCATTATGGAGCAGCAATCCGGCGCACACGGCTGGGATCATTGTATGCTCAGTCCCATGCCCTTACCAGGACAAATGCGGCTGTGGACGATGCAGGCCATTGCCCACGGAGCGGATTATGTCAGTTATTTCCGCTGGCGCACCGCCGCCTTCGGCACGGAAATTTATTGGCACGGTATTCTGGACTACGATAACCGGGACAATCGCCGCTTAAAAGAACTGGGAAAAATCTATCAGGATATTCAAAAAATACGGGATATGGCGGGAGCAAAATATCAGGCAAAGGTGCTGCTGCTCACTGATTGGCTGAATGATTGGGATGGGGAGCGGGATCAATGGCACGGCCCCATGGCCTACCAATCCAATCAGGCCATTTTCGCAGCTTCTCAGCATACCCAAACGCCGTTGGATATCAAGCCCTGGAATGATGCCATGACGCCTGAAGCACTGGCGGCCTATCAGCTGATCTTCCTGCCTCATGCAGCGATCCTGACGGAGAAAATGGCAAAGGTGCTGAGAGCCTACTGTGAAGCAGGGGGCAAGCTGGTTTTGGGAGCTCGTACCGGATACAAGGACGAATTCGGTCGGTGCATTTCATTGCCCATGCCGGGATACGCCTCTGAAGTATGCGGCGTGACAGTGGAAGAGTATTCTCTTCCCCGGCCGGATGAAACAGCAAGGCTTGTATGGAGAGGCAAAACCTACCCTGTCACCGGATTCCAGGAAAGCCTGGTTCCCCAGGATAGCCAAGCCATCGCCTGTTATGATTCCGGCTGGCTTCAAGGAAAAGCTGCTCTTTGTGAAAAGACTTATCCCAAAGGCGGACGTGCTTGGTATGCAGGCGCAGGCTTTTCGGAATCGTTGGCGGAAGCATTTCTCAATGCCGCAGGTGCGGCCCATCCTTATTCACAAATCGTCGATTGCCCGCCCTCGGTTGAATTGGCGGTTCGATCCAACGGAAAAGAAGATTGGCTCATTCTGCTGAATTACGCCCAGCAGCCCCAGCCCATCCATGTTGACGAAGAATTCGTTCCCATTATAGGCGAAATGGATTGCCTGAGGCCTCTTGGTGTGGGTATTTGGAAAAGAAATTCATGATACGAATCTCCATCTCGGTGATGAAACCCTTCTCCGGTGGGCAGCTGCTCAGCGCGGGGCAGTCGCCCTTCGGTCAGGCGCTGACGCCGTATCAATGCATCCGCTATGCCCTGGACAGGCCCGGCGTGTTGACGGTGCTCCCCGGCGCACAGAGCGTTGAGGAAGTGGAAATGCTTCTCCGTTATGAAGATCAGCTGGAAGAAGCCGTCGATTATTCCGTCATCGGCTCCTTCGCCCGCCCCAAGCCTGCGGGAAGTGCGTCTATTGCAACCACTGCAAGCCGTGTCCCGCAGGAATCGACATCGGCCTGGTGAACAAGTATTATGACCTGACAAAGGCCGGCGATCCTCTGGCAGTGGAGCATTACAAAACGCTGGAGAAGAACGCCGCTGACTGCATCAGGTGCGGCCACTGCGACAGCCGCTGCCCCTTCTCCGTGCGCCAGAGCGAGCGCATGCAGGAGATCCGCTCCTTCATGGAATCACGGTATCTGGTATAGCAGCAATATGAATGATCTTTCGCTCATCGTCAAGATCACATACAGGGAGCGCAAACTGCAAAGTGATGATAATGCAAATACAACTGATTGATTATAACATTCTTATACGCAGCTTTTCCGAGGCTGTGGCAGAAGAAGTCAAAGGAACCTGCGTGACCGTTACGCCCCTTTGCCCGACCCACCGCCACCGGCTTTGAAGCTGCCGCGGCCATGGGCAATGATTCCAAAATGTTCAAAAAAGCAGCAAAGGCCGAGGATGTGGCAAAAGTCGGTCTCCGGGCTATGCTCAAGAAAAAGGTGCTTCGCTATCAGGGCGGCTTCACCAAGTTGATGAGCTTCCTGTGCAGGATTGTCCCCAGGGCTGTCACAAGGAAGTATGCGAAAAAGACCAACAGTATATAATTCCAAAAAGCCCACAATCCGGCTCGAAAGAACCTGAATGCGGGCTTACTGCTTTCTTATAAAAATTTCAAGATAATTATACATTACGCCTTCCGCTTTCGATGAAAAAAACATTCACATGTTGATTTTATCAATTTCATGTGGTACAATTTAGTCAGTTGATCTGGGAGGGGATTTGTTTGTACATTGTTAGAGCGGTTGAGGCTTCATTATTGAAAGCAGCAGGTTCATTTCCGTGCCTCGTGGTCTATGGTCCAAGACAGGTCGGAAAGTCCACTACTGTCAATATGCTGTTCGGTGAGAAATACCGGACAGTGACCTTGGATGATCTGGAAGATCGTAAGCTGGCGCTGGAAAACCCTCGTCTGTTTCTTGAAACATACAGTTGGCCTCTCGTGATTGACGAGATTCAAAAGGCCCCTAATCTGTTGGATGAGATCAAGATCATCATAGATGCGCAGCGTCTTCAATGGCTGAAAAGCGGCGAGAAAAGGCAACTGATGTATATTCTGACAAGCTCCAACCGCTATGAGCTTCAGCAAGGCATTTCTGATTCATTGGCTGGAAGATGCGGCATCATTGAAATGACCTCATTTTCTCATAGCGAGAAGAACAATCTGCCTGCGGTGCCTTTCGTTCCGGATGTGCAGACTCTATTAAGGAGAGAACGTGAGACAGCCGCCCACTACCGCACGAGAAAAGAAGTATTCGAGGATATTTTCGTCGGCGGTATGCCGGATGTCTGTACCGGCTTGTCGGAACGTGACATTTATTTCCGTTCGTATGTCAGCACATACATCGAAAAGGATGTACGCAAATTGATTGATGCTTCCAGTGAAATGCAGTTCCGTAACTTTATTTCCATTGTCGCGTTACGAACCGCCCAACAGCTTCATTATGACGAAATAGCCAATGCTGTTGGTATTGATGTGCGTACCTGTAAACGTTGGATTTCCATTCTTGAAACATCAGGAATCATCTATCTTCTACGGCCATATATGGCGAATATCTCCAATCGAATCATTAAGGCTCCGAAACTATACTTTATGGATACTGGTCTATGCGCTTATCTGTGCAGATGGCCAAATGCCGAAATGCTTGAAAACTGCGCCATGAGCGGGGCGTTCTTTGAAACATACATTGTCAGTGAGATCATTAAGAATGCCTATTCCTTCCACCTTGATCCCAAAGACTTTCTTTTCTATTACCGTGACATCGATCAGAAAGAGATTGATCTTCTTTTCGTGGAACAGGGTGTTCTCCACCCCATAGAAATCAAGAAATCAACAGCGCCCAAGAAAGCAACAAAAAGCTTTCGAGTTTTGGAAAAGTACAATATGGAGGTCGGCACAGGGTTTGTCATTGATACCTGTGACAAAATACGCCCCGCGAATGAGTTTGTGTACTATTTGCCTGAGTATCTATTATGAGAGTATAAGGACGCTACAAATGTCCATTTCTGATGGCTCGACCGATAAAGAATCATGAGTCCCTGAGCATTATCCTTGACAATTTCTATCTGGCATGGCATCATACGTTTGGCGGAGCAAAAAGGGCTTCACTGCCCTGCTAACGCATGTATCTTGAAAATGCAATATAGCGCACTGCTTCTGTGCAAGTGCTTCACGTGACACAATGAAAAAGCATTGTGAGAAAGGAAAGCATACCGATATTTCTGCCTGTTATCCTTCAGCATCCCGATCACATGCAAGCCTTCCTCCGTCACCCGCTTGATAAAAGGCTCGTTGGTGAACCAAGTGTCCATGAGGACATACTGCGCTGTGATTCCAGCGTTCAGCGCTTCCCGAATCAGGGAGATGGCGGCGTCGGGCTTATGCAGAACCGCTTCCTTCCGCCGCCGGCCGCCGTTGGTGCGCTTGTCAATGGTTTCGTTCGCTTCATTCAGCCGCTTTTCCTGGTTGGCCGACGCCAGCATACGAAAGCCTACCGGTACAAAACTGAAAGCATCCGTCCATCCCAGCGCCAGCAGATTGAAGCCCTTTACCGTCTTTCCCCGCACATGGTCGTATACATGGGACAGCAG
>JAFWQM010000207.1 GCA_017509065.1 Clostridia bacterium | reverse complement strand
TCGAAAAACAATCCGGTGGATTGTTTTTAGCGGAGGCCGGGCGGCAGCCCAGGGCCGAAGGATATTTCAAGGTTGAGTGACGCAGGATGGACCGATTTATCGCCCGCAGATAATTCATGATTTAGTTGGGCGAGCAATAAAGTAATAAATTGTCGTGGCGAATTTTTTTCCCTTAATCCCAAATATTTGCCTTTCGCCTTTCTCGGAAGGGGGTCTGGGGGAAACCGCTCTTTGGGCAGCAAAGACCGGTTTCCCCCAGTAATGTAGTAAAAAAGAAAGATTGCGAAAGAATAGGTAACTGTGCTACAATGGGAAAACCAAAGAAGGAGGAAGCGCTTTGCGGAAGTTTACGGTATGGATTCTGATGCTTTGCCTGCTGCCCTGCATCGTGGGAGCCGCCCGGGCGGAGGAAAGCTACGTAGTGATCGACGATGATGAGCAGGCCGCGCCGGACCCGGTTTTCCAGGCGACGGTGATGATACGCCGCATGAGCGATCTGGAAAAAATCTGCCAGCTGTTCATCGTTACGCCGGAAGCGCTGACGGGGGAAAAGCGTGTGGCCGCGCTGCCTGATGCGGGAAACGTGTTCACGCTGTATCCCGTCGGCGGGGTGATGCTGTTCGGGCAGAACATCGAGTCGGAAGCGCAGGTTCGGCAGCTGATGGAACAGATGAACGCCCAGGCGAACGCAGCCGGGATGTATCCGCTGTTCATCGCGGTGGATGAAGAAGGCGGCCTCGTGTCCCGCGTGGCGAACAAATTAGGCTACAGCCTGGCCCCCTCGCCGGATGAGATCGGGAAAGCCCGTGACGAAAACATGGCGTATGCTGCCGGGCAGTATGTTTCGGGTTATCTTGCCCCGCTCGGGATCAACCTGTCGTTCGCGCCGCCCGCCGATACCGCGCTGGATGACTATGTTGACGGGATGCAGATGTACAGCAATGACCCCGTAACGGTGTCCCGTCTTGCGTCCGCCATGGCGAAGGGCTTGCGGGAAGGGGGCGTAACGCCCTGCTATACGCATTTTCCCGGCCGCGGCTCCTTTGAGGGCGTGACGCTGAAAAAACTGTCGATCAGGCGGACGGTGGAGGAGATGCGCGCCTGGGAATGGGTTCCCTTCCGGGACGCGATTGTCAGTAAAATTGAAATGATCATGGTGTCCCATGGACTGATGCGCCTGATGGAGGAAGAGATTCCCGCTTCAACATCACAGCAGGTTATAAATGGTCTGCTGCGCGGGGAACTGGGATATCAGGGCGTGGTGGTCACGGATTCGCTGCGGATGAACGTGATCGCTTCCAACTATAAAACGGGCCAGGAATGCGTGGCCGCGCTGAATGCGGGAGCGGATATCCTGCTGCTTCCGCCCGATCTGAGCAAGGCGGTTCACGCGATTCAGACGGCTGTCAGCCAGGGGGAATTATCCATGGCGCGCATCGAGGAAAGCGTACTGCGGATATTGATACTCAAGATCCGCATGCGCGTCGGAAGCTTTTAAAACGCATGGTAAAACCCCTTGACATATCTGATATAATAAATACTGCGGCAGAGAGAATGGAAAAATCTTCTGCGACGCGAAGGAGAGAAAAGGGTTATGGCAAAGGTCAACATTATTTCCGGGTTTCTCGGCGCCGGCAAAACCACGCTGATTAAAAAGCTCCTGGGCGGCAAAATCGCCAAGGAAAAGGTCATCCTGCTGGAAAACGAGTACGGTGAAATCGGTATCGACGGAAGCTTCATGAAGGATTCCGGCATCACCGTGACAGAACTCAATTCCGGCTGCATCTGCTGCACCCTGGCAGGCGACTTCCAGAAGTCCATCGACGAGCTGATCGACACCTATCATCCCGACCGCATCCTGGTGGAGCCTACCGGCGTTGGCAAGCTGAGCGAAATCATCGCCGCCGTGGAGAAAGCGAAAACCCGCCATGACGATCTGACCATCGCGGGCTGCGCCACCGTGGTGGACGCGGGCAAGTGCCGCATGTATATGAAGAACTTCGGCGAATTTTTCATCGACCAGGTGAAGTCCGCCGCCACCATCGTTTTCAGCCGCACTCAGCTTTTGTCCGCCGACCGGGTGGAAAAGAGCCGCGCTCTCATTCTGGAGCAGCATCCCGATGCCCGCATCATCACCACCCCTTGGGACGATCTGGACGCGGATACCGTGCTGGAAGTGATCGAGAGCGGCAAGCCCATCGAAATCCATGTGGAACTGGACGACGACGTTGATGATGACGAGGACGAACACGAGCATCATCACCATCATGACCATGACGAGGATGAGCATGAGCACCATCATCACGATCATGACGAGGATGAGCATGAGCACCATCACCATGACCACGATGAAGATGAGCATGAGCACCATCATCACGATCATGACGAGGACGAACACGAACACCATCATCATGACCATGAGCATCACCATCACCACCACCATCATCCCGGCGAGCACGACGCGGACGAAGTGTTCGAGAATGTCGGCGTGGAAACGGCCCGCCGCTTCACCGAGGACGAGATCCGCGGCATGACCGACGCCCTCAGCGACCAGGAGGAATACGGCCTGATCCTCCGCGCCAAGGGCATCCTGCAGAAGCCCGAGGGAGACTGGTTCCAGTTTGACTATGTGCCCGGCGAACTGCAGATTCGTCCCAGCGCACCGGATTACGCTGGCCGCCTGGTGGTCATTGGCACCAATATCGACGAGAAAGCCTTGAAGGCGCTGTTCCAGATTTAAGGATAAGCTATGAAAACAACACAGAAAATTGCCGGTGTCTACATCGTGACCGGCTTCATCGAGAGTGGCAAGACCACGCTCATCCACTCCATGCTGGAGGACAAGGGCTTTTCACGTGGGGAAAAGACGTTGATTATCAGCTGCGAGGAGGGCATCGAGGAATACGATGAAACCCTGCTCAAGGAAAACAACTGCACCCTGGTCACCATGGACGACAAGGACCAGTGGACGGAGGAAAGCCTGCGCCGCATCGACGCCCAGGTTCAGCCCGAGCGGGTCATCATCGAGTATAACAACATGTGGACCATTGACTACATGGGCAAGGTGGAAATGCCTGCCCTGTGGCGGGTGGTGCAGGTGATCACAACGGTGGATGCCACCACGTTTGACAACTACATGGCGAACGTGCGCACCATCCTGACCGATCCCATGAAGGAAGCCGACCTGGTGCTGTTCAACCGCTGCACCGAGGACATGCCCAAGAGCCAGTGGCGGCGGGCTATCCGGGCGCTGAACCCCAACACCAACATCCTGTTTGAGAACAAGGACGGTTCCTCCGAGGATGGCATCGCGGATGAGGACTTGCCCTATGATATGAAAGCGGAGATCATCGACATCGCCGACGACCAGATGGGCATTTTCTACATCGACTCCCTCGACCATCCCGAGCGCTACGACGGCAAGACCGTCCGCTTCGTTGGCCAGCCTTTCCCGGACAGCTCCATTCCCGACGGATACTATTACTTCGGCCGCCTGGCCATGACCTGCTGCGCCAACGATATCCAGCAGATGGGCTGGGTAACGCAGGGCAAGCTGAAGCCCACCACCCGCCACTTCTATAAGCTCACCGCGAAATGCCATAAAATGACCGGCGGCGACGGGCGGGCCATCCTCACCTTTTCCGAAGTGAGCGCGGAGCCCGCCGCGCGGCCGAGGGAAAAGTACATCACCTTCAATTGATACGCTGCCCTTTGGCATCCTTTCTTCGGTGTGCAAAGGGCTTTTTGGTATACTGATTCTATCAAAGGAGGATAAGACATGCCTTTTTCTACCTACTTGGACAGTAAACGCCGGGACTGCCGGGAATTGGTGGCGGCGCTGGGAGAGCATTTCCGGTACGTCAGCATCCTGGGAACCGATGTGAGCGGCGCGACGATCCGCGCGGACAGGAAAATGTCCTCCGTGCAGGAAGGCCAGGGAGAATGCGGGTTCGTGCTGAAAATGCACAACGGGCGTTCGTTTATCGAATATTCCCTGGACGATGTGTCCGGGGACAAGCAGGCGCTGGCTGAAAGGATCATCCGGGAAACAGCGGTGGACGCGGCCCTGCAGGATAAAATGATCGAAACGCCCGTTCCCGCAGATGAACTGCTGATTCAGGATTTCATCCGGGAGAACGATTTTGCGGATTATGACGACGCGACGCTGCTGGACACCTGCAAAAAGCTGTCCGCGGAAATCGCTTCCAGGGACGAAAAAGTGCTGAACGCGATTGCGATCATCCGTCCGCATCAGGTTTCCAAACTGTTCATCACCGCCAATCGGGAACTGTCCCAGTATTACGGCTGGGTGAACGGGATGATGCTGGCGATTTACAACGGCGAAAAAACAGCCCAGGCCTGGTTCAGCGACGGCGCTTCCAGCATGAAGGAAATAATCGGGATCATGAACGGCGGCATCGACCATGTGATCGATCTGGCAAAGCACCTGTCCCAGGCGAAGGCCATCGAACCCGGTGTGTACGATGTCATTACCGATCCTTCCATCTCCGGCCTGATCGCCCATGAAGCCTTCGGTCATGGGGTGGAGATGGATCAGTTCGTGAAAGACCGGGCTATGGCCAAGCACTGCATGGGGCAGTATGTGGCTTCGCCCATCACCAACATGCACGATGGCGCAGCGGCGACCCACTCCGTAGCCTCCTACTTCTTCGACGATGACGGCGTGCTGGCGCACGATACGAAGATCATTCAGGACGGCATCCTGGCGGCTGGCCTTTCCGACCTGGCCTCCGCCGCGCAGCTTGGCACCGATCCCACCGGCAACGGCCGCAGGGATTCCTACAAGCGGAAAGCCTACGCCCGCATGACCAACACCTTCTTTGAAGCGGGCAAGGACAAGCTGGAGGATATGATTGCTTCCATTAAACATGGCTATATGCTCTTTGAAACCAACAACGGAATGGAAGACCCCAAGAACTGGCAGATTCAGTGCACCGCGGAATACGGCATCGAGATCGTGGACGGAAAACTGACAGAGAATTACGTGTCGCCTGTGGTCATGAGCGGCTCCGTGCCAGAGCTGCTCAAGTCCATTTCCATGGTGTCCGATAATTTCAAGGTCATCGGCGCGGGCATGTGCGGCAAGGGTTACAAGGAATGGGTGCGGGTGGCCGACGGCGGGCCCAACCTGAAAGTGAGGGTGAAGCTGGGATGAGCATGGTAAAGCAGTTATTGGAAAAGAATGACCAGCTCAGCGGCTGGCGCATCAACGAAACGGCCACAAAGTCCTACGAGCTTTTCTTCGTGCATGAACGGCTGGAGACCGTTCGGGCCACAGACACCGTCACCACCGGCGTGACCGTGTACGTCGATCACGACGGCAAGAAAGGCGATTCTTCCTTCGAGCTGTCCGCCGCCATGAGCGAAGCGGATGTTCAGCGGAAGATCGACGCCGCTGTCCGGCGCGCGAAGTTAGTGTTCAACGAGCCGTATGAACTGCCGGACGGGGAAGAACTGGACAGGGATATGCCCTCCAACGTATGGTTCGCTGACCCGAAAGTGCTTGGCGCGCGGATTGCCGAAGCGGTGTTTGCCGCGGACACGGTGCCGGGCGGCAGCATCAACGCCTGTGAAATCTTCCTGTACAAGGACACGATCCGGGTGCTGAACAGCCGGGGTATCAACAAAACGATGCGCCGGGGCCGGGTGATGATCGAAGCCATCCCCACCTTTACCGAAGGAGAGGAATCGGTGGAGCTGTACGAGGATCACCGGTTCATGGAATTTGACCCGGCCAAAGTCACCGCCGAGATCGCCCGCCGCATGGCGGAAGCGCGTGACCGCTTCCAGGCGAAAAAGCCCGTTACTCCCCTGGAAATCAACGTGCTGCTCCGATCCGAGGAAATCCTGGACCTGCTGTGGGAAATGACGGACGATCTGAATTACGGTACAGCGTACGTGCATGCCAATCTGCATGAGATCGGCGATGATCTCCAGGAAAACGGCAGCGGCGACAAGCTGACCGTGACCATGCGGGCGCAAACGCCCGGAAGCGAAAAATCTTCCTGGTTTGACAGCGAGGGCTCGGCGCTGGTCGACACCTGCGTGATTGAAAACGGCGTGGTGAAGGCCCGTTTCGGCAGCAGCAGGTTTGGCCAGTACATGGGAGTGGAACAGCCCACCGGCAACCTGCCGTGCGTGAAAGCGGAAGCGGGCACAAAAACGGAAGCCGAACTGAAACAGTCGCCCTACCTGGAATGCGCTTCGCTGTCCGGCCTGCAGCTGGATCTGTTCAATGACTACATCGGCGGAGAGATCCGCCTGGCGTATTACTTCGACGGCGAAAAGACTGTGCCCGTTACGGGCATTACCATGAGCGGCAAGCTGAGCGACGCGCTCGCCAATATGCGCCTGTCCCGTGAAACCGTCACCGATGGCCCCTACGAAGGCCCCGCCCTGATGCTGCTGCCCGGGATGAAAGTGCTGTAATCCCGTTCCGTCATTGGAAAATATTACCAAAAATCTGCTTGTCAATCCATGGAATCTGTGATAAACTGAACGCGATGAAATGAAAAAACAGAGGGGGACATACGCATGAGTCAAAAGAAAAAGCTGTCCAGGGGGAAGGTCTGGTGTTTTGCCATCGGCCAGCTGGGATGGAGCATCCTGAGCGCGCTGATTTCCAACTTTATGGCGCAGTATTACGCGCCCGACCCCGCCACCATCGAGGCGGGCCAGCCGATTTTCATTCCTCAGGGCCTGGTCATTTTCGGTGTACTGACCATCCTGGCGTTCATCACCGGCTTTGGCCGCGTGTTTGACGCCATCACCGACCCGCTGATCGGCTCCATGTCCGACCGGTGCACCGCCAAATCCGGCCGCCGCATTCCCTTTATGAAGGCCGCCGCCATTCCCTTCGCCGTCGTGACTGTGCTCACGTTCTGGTCGCCGGTGAACGAGGAAAGCTGGATCAACGCCGGGTTCCTGTTCCTGATGCTGACACTGTTCTATCTGTTCATGACCATGTACTGCACGCCCTATAACGCCCTGATCCCAGAACTGGGAACCGACCAGAAAACCCGTATGGCCATTTCCACCACCATCTCCTTCACCTTTATCGCCGGTATGGCTGTAGCCTATGCCGCGCCCATCCTATGGGGTATGGTACAGGGCGCGTTGAACGTGGATCGTGTGACGGCGATTCGTATCGTGTTCACAGTGATGAGCCTGATCGCGCTGGTGTGCATGTTTGTGCCGGTGTTCACCATCAAGGAAAAGGATTATGTCACCGCCCAGCCCAGCCAGTCGACCGCCCTCAAATCCCTGGCCGCCACCTTCCGCAACAAGGACTTCCGCATCTTCGTGGCGTCCGATATCGTGTATTTCCTGGGCATCACCATGTTCCAGAGCGCCATGCTGTATTTCGTCACCTCGCTGCTGAAGCTGGATGAAAGCATTTCCACCATTTACTTTGTGCTCATGACCGCCCTGTCCGTGCTGTTCTACCCGCTGGTCAGCAAGCTGACCCCCAAGCTGGGCAAGAAGAAGTTGATCCTGATCGCCTTCTGCATCTTCACGGTCGCGTTCATTTACACTGCCTGCCTGGGCATCCTGCCCATCCCGGCGGAAGTCCAGGGCTACATCCTGTGCGTCATCGCCGCGCCCGCCATGGCCATCTTCGGCATCCTGCCCCAGGCTGTGGTGGCGGACATTGCGGAAAGCGACGAGATCGACACCCATGAAAACCGCAGCGGCATGTTCTACGCCGCCCGGACCTTTGCCATGAAGATGGGCCAGGCTGTCGCCATCATGCTGGTGACCACCCTGGGCACCATCCAGCAGGAAACCGGCTTCGGCTACCGCCTGATTGCCATTATCGCCGCAATCGTCTGCGCCCTGGGCGGCTTCCTGTTTATGATGTATAACGAAAAGAAAATTTACAGTAAGATCATGAAATAAAGGATTTCCAAACAACAAAAGGATTGCCGGATAAAACCCGGCAATCCTTTTGCTATGTATCAAGCATTATTTGATCAATGCTTTCAATTCGTCCACCTTATCCAGATGTTCCCAGGGAAGATCGACATCCGTGCGGCCAAAGTGTCCGTAGGCGGCGGTCTGGCGGTAGATGGGGCGGCGCAGGTTCAGCCGTTCGATGATGGCGTCGGGCCGCATGTCAAACACCCGCTCCACCAGCTTGGCGATTTCCTCGTCAGGCAGGATGCCGGTGCCCCGGGTGTTCACCTGGAAGGAAACAGGCTTCGCCACGCCGATGGCGTAGGCCAGGGCGATTTCGCACTGCTTGGCCAGCCCGGCGGCTACCACGTTCTTGGCGGCGTGGCGGGCGGCGTAGGCGGCGGAACGGTACACCTTCGTGGGGTCCTTGCCGGAGAACGTGCCGCCGCCGTGGGGGGCGTAGCCGCCGTAGGTGTCCACGATGATCTTGCGCCCGGTCAGGCCGCTGTCGCCCGCGGGGCCGCCGATGACGAAGCGGCCTGTTGGATTAATGAAATACTTGGTGTCTGCGCTGAGGAGCTCAGCCGGGATGACTGTTTTGATCACATGCTCTTTCATGGCCCGTTCGATTTCGTCGTGACTTACCTGGTCGTCGTGCTGGGTGGAAATGACGATAGTGTCCACCGCCACGGGTTTTCCATCCTCATAAACCACGGTGACCTGGGCCTTGCCGTCGGGCCGCATCCAGGGGCAGGTGCCGTCCTTGCGAACCTGAGCTATGCGGCGGGTGAGCCGGTGGGCCAGGGCGATGGGCATGGGCATCATTTCGGGGGTCTCGTCACAGGCGAAGCCGAACATCATGCCCTGGTCGCCCGCGCCAGTCTCATTCTTATTCTCCTGGCGGGTTTCAAGCGCTGCGTTCACACCCTGGGCAATGTCGGGGCTCTGGTCGTGCAGGGCAGTCAGCACAGCGCAGGATTCGCCGTCAAAGCCTTTCTTGGCGCGGTCGTAGCCGATTTCATTGACCACCCTGCGCACGATGTCCGCCACGGGCACATAGCCTTCCGTGGTCACTTCGCCCATCACCAGGATCAGCCCGGTGGTGGCACAGGTTTCGCAGGCCACGCGAGAATAGGGGTCCTGCTCCAGCAGCGCGTCCAGGATGGCGTCGGAAATCTGGTCGCAGATTTTATCCGGATGCCCTTCGGTGACGGATTCAGAGGTAAACAGTTTTCTCATGGGTACTTCTCCTTGTTATTGTATTCTGAACACCGTCCGGGCCGCAAAAAACCGCTCGTCTATGGACAGACAAGCGGCCTGAAAAAGTCTTTCGTTTGCGCCTTATCTGCCAGCGCGTCGCCGCGCTGCTGGAATTAGCACCTTGCGGTTTCCCGCCGGTTGCCGGGCTTCATTGGGCCAGTCCCTCAGCCGCTCTGGATAAGGTATTCAGTTATGGTTAGTATATCCTTATTTCTTTGTTTCGTCAAGCCTTTCCCTGAAAAATATCCAACCGGCGTTTTCGGCGCAAGATTTGCTTGACATTTCCTGTTCTTCAGGCGTATAATAGCGCCATCCCAGGAATGACGGAGAACACGTTTCTTCCTCACCGGTTCCAAGAGAGCGCGCGGTTGGTGCGAGCGCGTGAGCCGCGGATGAAATACCACCTCCCGACCGACGGCGGTTCGCGCCCGATAACGCGCGGCATCAAGGGGTCTGTTCATTCCGGGAAGCGGCGAGAGGGATGAAGCCGCGGAACGGCGAAAGAACAGGCAACAAGGGTGGAACCGCGGGCGAATGAAAACCATTCACGCTCGTCCCTTCATTTCACATGACGGGACGGGCGTTTTATAATGCTCTCCCAACCAGGAGCAAACCCCTCGTGGGTTTGCGACGCGGCAGGATACAACAAACAGCCGCGATGAGAGCATACGCCGCCGCAGGCGAGCGTATGCGAAGAATTGAGGAGGAAGGAACCATGAAGATCATCTACAACGACGGCCACGTGGCCGAATGCCCCGAGGAACTGGAGCTGGAAGTGCTGCGCCACAGCGCGGCCCACATCATGGCCCAGGCGGTGAAGCGGCTGTATCCCAACGCCCACTTCGCCTATGGCCCCGCCACCGAAAAGGGCTTCCACTACGACATCGACCTGGGCGACGTGAAGCTCAGCGACGAGGACCTGCCCGCCATCGAAAAGGAAATGCAGAAGATCGTGAAGGAAAACCTGCCCTTCAAGGTCTATCCCCTGGCCCGGGACGAGGCGGTGAAACTGATGCAGGAGCGCGGCGAAATCTACAAGGTGGAGCACATCTCCGACCTGGCCCCCGATGCACAGATCACCTTCTACCAGCAGGGCGAATACATCGACATGTGCGTCGGCCCGCACCTGACCTACACAAAAGCCCTGAAAGCCTTCAAGCTTATGTCCCTTTCCGGCGCGTACTGGAAGAACGACCAGAAGAACAAGATGCTCACGCGCCTCAACGGCGTGGCCTTCCGCAACCAGGACGAGCTGGCGGCTTACCTGAAAGAAGTGGAGGAAGGCAAAGCTCGCGATCATCGCCGCATCGGCAAGGACATGCAGCTCTTTATGAGCGACGACCTGGTGGGCAAGGGCCTGCCCATGTTCCTGCCCAAGGGCTACACCCTCTGGCAGGAGCTGGAAAACTACATCCGCGACAAGGAACGCTATCTGGGCTACCAGCACGTGCTGACCCCCTGCGTGGGCACCGTCGATCTGTACAAGACCAGCGGCCACTGGGAGCACTACAAGGACAACATGTTCCCCGCCATGGAAGTGGAGGGCGAAGCCTT
The DNA here is from genome assembly GCA_017509065.1 of Clostridia bacterium. The sequence goes on along the minus strand of JAFWQM010000207.1, from coordinate 12,840 downwards.
CGTCCTGCGGCCCATGAACTGCCCGCACCATATGCGCATCTACGCCAACCGGCCCCACTCCTACCGCGACCTGCCCATCCGCATCGGTGAAATCGCCCATGACTTCCGCTTTGAAGCCAGCGGCACCCTGAAGGGCATCGAGCGGGGCCGCCACTTCTGCCAGAACGACGCCCACCTGTTCGTGACCCCCGAGCAGATCAAGGACGAGGTCAGCGCCGTGTGCGACCTGATTTTCAGCACCTACAAGGATTTCAACATCACCGACTACCGCTGCGTCCTGAGCCTCCGCGACCCCGAGGACAAGGTGAAGTACCACCAGGATGACGAAATGTGGAACAAGGCGGAGAGCGCCCTTCGCGAAGTGCTCACCGAGCTGGGCATCCACTTTACGGAAGAGATCGGCGAGGCCGCTTTCTACGGCCCCAAGCTGGACGTGAACGTGAAGCCCGCCGTCGGCGCGGAATACACCCTGTCCACCTGCCAGCTGGACTTCTGCCTGCCCGCCAAATTTGACCTCAAATACATCGACAAGGACGGCGTCGAAAAGACCCCCGTGGTGCTGCACCGCGCGATCCTGGGTTCCCTCGACCGCTTCATGGCCTACCTGATCGAAGAAACCAAGGGCATTTTCCCCGTCTGGCTGGCTCCCGTACAGGTGAAGGTGCTGCCCGTTTCCGACAAGAGCATGGACTACGCCGAGAAGGTGTACGAATACTTCCGCGATAAGCGTTTCCGGGTGGAACTGGATGACCGAAATGAAAAGATCGGCTACAAGATCCGCTATGCCCGGCAGGAAGACAAGGTGCCTTATATGATTATCATCGGCGAAAAGGAAATCGCCGAGGGCAACATCTCCGTCCGCGACCGGGAGACAGACCAGACCACAGTGTACTCTCTGGAGGATTTCGCCGCCAAGCTGGCTGAGGAAATCAAAGCCAAGAAATAAACCAAAACGCAAGCGGAGCCGCTATTTTTCGCGGCTCCATTTTTACTTCGTCCGCAGGCTGCCCAGCAGCATCCCGGACAATCCGCCCGCGGCCACGCCCATGAGCACGTCGGTCAGGTAACTGAGCCAGGTAAGCTTCTGCTGCGACAGGAGCGCGTACACCAGCACGCCGATGCCCATATACAGCAGCCCCAGCAGCGCACCGCGCCGGATGCCCGCGCTGTCGCCGCGCGGCGTAATCACATATACCCCCAGGAAAATCGCCCCGATCTTGATGACTTGATTGACGATGCGGATGAGCCCGTCCTGAATATCCACAAAGCTGATGACCACCGCGAACAGAATCACCGCCGCCGCTGTTGCCGCGATGGAAAGGAGCAGCCCCCGCCATAAAGCCGTACCTTTTCCCGAAGCGCGCTTCACGCGCCGAACCGCCTGCTGCGTCATTTTTCCGCCTCCTCCCGTTTTTTCAAGCGTATGCGCGGGAAAACGGAAACATGACGAAACCTTTTTTTATCACGGTTTTCAAAAATAGTCATTATTTCTTGCATCCGATATGATTATTTGCTATAATCTTTTTGACGGATATGTTCGGGGAAGAGAATGCCGCGCCGCCGAAAGGAAAACGTTTTTTCCATGGAAGCGATACGGACAGCGCGGAAACTCTTGAATGAAGGCAGCGAACAAAGGAGGAGAAAGAACCAATGAAATCTGATGTGATTGCGGTTTCCAGCAGAGGAAGCCAGATTGAAACGGCTTTGAACCAGGTGGAAAAGGTGGCGGTATATAAAGGGCTTTCCGAAAAAAGCGCGATGCATCTGCGCCTGCTGACCGAAGAAATGATGGGCCTGATCCGCTCCGTGACCGGCGAGGCGGAAGGAAAATTCTGGATCGAAGATCAGGATGGTGTATATCAATTGCATCTGCAGGTCACCACCCGCATGACCAGCGGCAAGCGCGAGCAGCTGCTGTCCACCGCGACATCCGGCAAAAATGAATCCGCCAAAGGGCTGATGGGACGCCTGCGCGATTTCTTCGACCGCGGCGCGGATGAGGACATTGCGGGCTTTACCAGCCCGCTGTTCCTTGCCAGCGCGTCCGAGCATTCCTCTACGCCCACGCTGGATTGGGAGTGGTCCATGCTGGAGTATGAAAACGCGCTTTCCGCCCGTGTGCGGGAGAATGACGCCGAGGCCCTGGAAGCCTGGGACGAACTGGAAAAATCGGTGGTTGCCCGGGTGGCCGACGACGTGAAGGTCAGCATCCGGGGCCGCACCGTGGAAATGACCATCATCAAGAAATTGGATTAATGCTATTATCTATATTCTAACGCCCCGGCTGAACATGTATCAGCCGGGGCGTTATCGTGATCATGGCAGGGTGACCAGATCGAAAGCCGCCGCCCGCGCCATGCGGTTCATGACCGCCAGCGCTTCGCCTTCCGGCTTCCAGCCCTGGGCAAGGATCAGGCTGACGCCCAGCGCGTCCATTTCCCGTAGACGTCGGAACAGCAGATGCGCGCCTTCCATCGGCGTATCGCCCAGAGAAAAGACACGGCGGCTGCCAAACAGGGGGACCGCGCGGTCGTGCGCCAGGATGACGGCGTTTTCGCTCTGATCGTAGCGCTCGCATATAGCGGAGGAAACAGCTTCGTCCGAGCCGATGTATACGGTCATCTTTGCTTTTGGCGCGTAGTGCCTGTGCTTCATCCCGGGGGAGGGAGCGCTTTCGCCTTCTTTCAGGGGCCGCATGACGCTGGGCGCCACATCGCATTTGCCCACGACAGACGCAACGTCTTCCGCCGTAATTGCGCCGGGCCGCAGCACGCAAGGCGTTGACCCTGTCAGGTCGAGCACGGTGGATTCCACGCCCACGTCGCACGGCCCGCCGTCCAGAATAAACGGGATGCGTCCCTTCATATCCTCATATACATCCTGCGCCGTGGTGGGGCTGGGCCGCCCGGAGCGGTTGGCCGACGGCGCTGCGATGGGAATGCCACACGCCCGCAGCATGTCATGCGCCACCGGATGGCTGGGGCAGCGAACGGCGACGGAGGGCAGCGAGGCGGTGGTCACATCCGGGACCCTGTCCGTTTTCAGGAGCAGCAGCGTCAGCGGCCCCGGCCAGAAGGCGTCCATCAGCGTTTCGGCGGTTTCGGTGACCCGGCAGAGCCCGTCCAGCTGTCCCCGTTCCGCCACGTGCACGATCAGCGGATTGTCCGCCGGACGCTCCTTGGCCGCAAAAATCGCCCGTACCGCCTGTTCGTTCAGCGCGTCGGCGCCCAGGCCGTACACTGTTTCGGTGGGGAACGCCACCACCTGCCCCGCCCGCAGCAGCGCTGCGGCTTTTTTCAGGCTTTCTTCCCCCGCGGGAAGACAGATTGTTTCCATGATAATGATACGCTCCTTTGAATGATCCGGAAAATGCATAATTTACCAATGTATATTCAGCATCTGTATTCTGGAAAAAGCAGGATGCCGAAACAGTAACATCATAGGCGCATCCGGCGGGATTGTCAAGACAACTCTGCGTTTTTTCTGCATTTTTCAAATCGGCGGTATTGTGCAAAATGAATGAATATGGTAAGATGAATATGCAGAATGGAGGAATGAAATGAAAGCGGTCTTCTATTTCTATGCAAATCCGTATCAGTCCAGGAGCGTGGAAGCGGCCCGCGCGCTGGCGGGCGCGGTGGAAAAACGCGGCGGACAGGTGCTGGCGGAGGATTGGCTTTCCGGCCAGGGCGTGGGCGAGGCTTGTCCGCTGCCTGACGCGCCGGAAGACACCCGCGCGATCGTCGCCATTGGCGGCGACGGCACGCTGCTGATGGCCGCGCCGCAGGCGGTCAGGAAAAATATCCCGATCGTGGGCGTGCATACGGGCACAGTCGGCTTTCTCATGCCGGGCAACGCGGACAGGCCGGAGGACATGGCGGAACTGCTTTCTGCCCCGGAATATGACCTGGTTTCTTATCCGCTGCTGAGCATTGCCTATGACGGCAAAAGCTATCTGGCCGTCAATGACCTGGCCCTGACCCGCGGCGAGCATCCCGGCGTGATCGAGGTCGTCGCGATGGCGGACGGGGAAGAAGCGTTCAGCGCCCACGGAGACGGGGTGATCGTGTCCACACCGCTCGGCGCGACTGCCTACGGCCTTTCCGCCGGCGGGCCGATCGTGCGCCACGACGCGCCCTGCCTGCTGCTTACGCCGCTGTGCGCCCGGGAACTGCTGCTGCGGCCCATCATCCTGCCCTTGACCGCAAAGATCACGCTGCTTGCGCATGGCCGGGAAAGGCGGCGGCTGCAACTGTCCATTGACGGACAGACGCTGCTTCCCGTCACCCATGAAGCGCAGGTGAAAATCTCCGCCGCGGCAGAGTCCCTCCGCATGATCCGACTTGGCCCATCCCGCTTTTTTGCGACGCTGCGCCGCAAGCAGGCAGTATGGAATGATTATGAAATACAGGAGTGAATCACATGAAAAACGCGCGCCAAACAGCCATCCTGAGCATCATCGAACAGAATGATATTGAAACGCAGGAGGAGCTGGCCAGTAAGCTGCGGGATATGGGCATCGTGGTCACCCAGGCCACCGTGTCCCGCGACATCAAGGAACTGCGGCTTTTGAAAGTGCTGTCCGGTACGGGCGGGTATAAATACGCCACGGCGGACAAGGCGGAGCACGGCCTGTCCGAGCGGTTCGTGCGCATGTTCAAGGATTCCGTACTGTCCGTCTGCTCCGCGGGTAACATCGTGGTGCTCAAAACCCTGTCCGGCAGCGCGAACGTGGCGGGCGAGGCCATCGACTCCATGCGCCTGCCGGAAATCCTTGGCACCATGGCCGGGGACAACACCGTGTTCGCGGTGGTCCAGAATGAATCCGTCGCGGTAGATATGGTGAAAAGGTTTCAGGAAATGCTGAAGTGAGGTTAGGGACGAGGGATTAGGGAATAGGGATTAAACAGCCACCTTATATTCATAAACTAATCCCTGCTCTCCGAAGAGGTAAAACATGCTTCAAACGCTATCAATCCGCAACATCGCGCTGATGGACGAAATGCAGGTGGATTTTTCTTCCGGGCTGCATGTGCTGACGGGCGAAACAGGCGCGGGTAAATCCATCCTGGTGGATGCGGTGACGCTGCTGCTGGGAGGTAGGGCGCAGAAAGAACTCATCCGTCATGGCGAAGAAAAGGCGCGGGTGGAGGGCGTGTTCGACGTGTCGGACTGCCCGCCGGCGCAAAAGCTGCTGAAAGACCTGGAATTGGATGAAGGGAACGAGCTGATTCTCAGCCGTGAAATCACGCTGTCCGGCCGCTCCTCCTGCCGGGTGAACGGCGCGCTGCTGCCGCTTGGGCAGTACCACCAGATCACCGACATGCTCATGGATATTCACGGACAGCACGAGCATCAATCGCTGATGGATGAAAAAAAGCACCTTGGCTTCCTGGACGCTTCCGGGGATGAAGCGCACCAGGCGCTTTTGGATAAAACCAAAGCGGATTATACCACCTGGCATGATTGCAAAAAAGAACTTGACAGGCTGCAAAAACAGAGCGCGTATGCCGGCGAGCGGATGGAACTGCTGCGCATCCGGCAGCAAGAATTGAAAAAAGCCAAACTCATACCTGGCGAGGAAGAAGAGCTTGCCAGGGAGAGGGACAAGTACCGCAACGTGGAGAAAATCGAAAGCGGCCTGCGGGAAGCCTACGAGCAGGTCTACGACGGCGGCAATCCCGCGGCCGAAGCGCTGCGTACCGCGGCTGCCGCGCTGCAGCCGATTGAAGGGCTGGATGAAGCCTACGCTTCCCTGCGCAGCCGCCTGGACGCGTTGTATTATGAAGCGGAGGACATCGGCCTGACGCTGCGGGATCTGCTGGAACAGCTGGATACCGACCCGGAACGCCTCGAGGCGGTGCAGAGCCGCCTGGACCTGATCCGCCGTTTGAGCCGCAAGTACGGGGGGGCGACCACCGGGGAAATGATTGCGAAGCTGAAAGAAATCGAACGGGAACTGAGCAGCTTTGAAAGCATGGACGACGACCTGGACGCGCTGACGAAAAAGGAAAAGCAGCGGAGCCAGCAATATAAAAAAACGGCGGAACAGCTGACCGCCGCGCGGCAGGCGCTTGCCCGGAACTTTGAAAAGGAAATGGAGATTCAGCTCCGCGACCTGAACATGGCGGGGACGAAATTCCAGGTGACTTTGCCCGCCTGTCCGCCCGGGCCGCTGGGCAATGAAACCGCCGCTTTCCTCATCGCGCCCAACCGGGGCGAGGAACTGCAGCCGCTTTCCAAAATCGCTTCCGGCGGCGAGCTGAGCCGCCTGATGCTGGCCATCAAATCCGTCGCCGCGCAGCGCGAGGGCGTGCCTTCCATGATCTTTGACGAGATCGACACCGGCATTTCGGGCCGCGCCGCGCAGGTGGTGGGGGAAAAGATGGCCGCCATCGCGAAGGAGCGGCAGGTGCTGTGCGTGACGCATCTGCAGCAGATCGCCGCGCTGGCTGACCACCACTATCTGGTGGAAAAATCATTCGACGGCGAACGCACCCGCACGCAGCTGACCCCGCTCGTCGGCGAAGCCCGGGTGAACGAAATCGCCCGCATGCTCGGCGGCGACCCGGAAAGCGCGCGCGCCCACGCGAGGGAAATGCTGAGGAGATAAAGCCGTCCGGTACTTTCTGAATAATACGCAAAAACTTTCACATATAGCGCCAAACAGGGCCTTTGGCCCTTTTCAAATGTCAAAAAATGCGTTATAATAGACAGAAAGATCAACCCCCATTTGTTTGCGCAAGAATCGGATTGGGTTTTTCGTTATGATGGATGGGAGTCGAAAGGATGTGACGATCATGAGCAGGTTCCTGAAACGGGTCTTTATCTGGACATGTGTTTTCGCGATGCTGCTTTCGTGTTCGCCGGCGATGGCGGAATTTTCCCCGCGTTTTATGCAGCTGAGTTCCGGCAACGGCTTGACCCTGACGATGCGGGTGAAGGCAGAAACGCTTTCGCCGCTGTCCAAAGCGACCCTCGAAACGATCAACGAATGGCTGGACGGGCTGGCGCTGACCGTGTCGGCGGGCAAAAACAGCATGGCGGAGATCAGCCTGATGGGGGAGAGCATGCTGCGGGCGGATGTGCAGCGCAAGGACGATTATTCCCTGACCACTTTCTCGCCCGACGGCGGAAGCTATCTCACCGCGGCAGGCGATCCCGACGCGCTGACACTGCTGTGCGGCAGGGAATACGAATGGCCCGATCCGTCAAAGTTCCCCGGCGCGTATCTGAAGCTGGCGCCGAGCCTGTATGAAAAGCTGGCCTCCCATGTCACGCCGAAAAAATCAAGGGAAGGCACGTCCATCAAGAACGCTTCCAAGGCCATGTCCAGCGAGATCTACACGTTCTCCGGGGACGAGATGAACGAATTCTGGCCCCGCGTGCTGGACACCTTGCTGCCCGCCATGGAAGAAACGCTGGCGGATCAGCCCAGCCTGTATATGAAGGCGGAAGACCTGCTGGAAAATATCGAGTTTTCAGGCGAATGCAAGTTCAAGCGCTTCCTCGACAAAGCCGGGGAGGACATGGGCCTGCAGTTTACGGGAAACGCCTCGCTGGGCGACGACAAGCGCAAGGTGACGCTTTTCTACGGCTTTACGCCGGAAAAGGGCGGCTATCTTTCCTTCTCCGCTCCCGCGGTCAAGGGAAAGAATAATTTCAAGATCACCTGTTCGGTGCAGATGACCGGAAAGAAAACCGCGAATACCCTCGCGATCGAAGGCACGTATACGCGCACGTTCGACGGGAAAACGGTGTCGGGCACGCTGAGCGCGAACCTGAAAAACACCTTGAAGGAAGAAGAAGAAAAATGGTCGGGCAAAGTGACGGTGTCCCGCACCGAAAACAAGGTCAAGAGCACCTGGACGCTGACCCCTGCGCTTACGTTTGACGACGACGGACTCAGCGGCACCGTGACCCTGCTGAAAAAGGAAGGCAATAAAAATACGGTGAAGGCGACCTTTGATGTGAAGGTTGGGCCGTATGAGGAAACCACCCCGCCCGCCGCGGCCAGCGCGAAGGACTTGCGCCAGGTGTCGCGGGAATCCGCGCTCGCAGCGGTCCAGACCGAAATGGAGCCTCTGATCGCGGCGCTGATCGAGCTGATCGAACCGCTGACCGAGAAGGAGCGGACGAACATCCTGCACGACCTGCGCACCGACGCCTGGATGAACGGCCCGGTAACCCCGGCTCTGTCGGCTGCCGTGGACGAACTGACGGAGCTTGAGGAAGAAGAAGCGGAGGAAGAGGAACCTGACGACGATTGGGAAGACGACTGGGAAGACGAGGAAGGATATTAACATAGGAGGACACTGCACATGAAACGATCGATCGCGTTTGTCCTTGCGCTGCTGCTGGTTTTGAGCGCCGCGGCGGCGTTCGCGGAAAACGATACGCTGATGGGAAAGTTTTACCAGCAGGCGATGAAGGAATCGGCTTACAGGGGTACGCTCACTTTTACGGTCATCGGGGAAGGCTCTTCCGCGATCCCCGCGGAAACGTGGGCGATGATCAAGGCCATTTTGCCCCGCCTTACGGTAACGCTGGAGCACAGCACCCAGCGGAACCGTGACGAAGGCGAAGCAGCCGTGACGCTTGCCGCCGAGGGCCAGCCTGCCCACAAGCTTTCTTTCCTCTATGATGAAAAGCTGACCGGCGTATCCGGCGACTTGCTTGACCCGGAAAAGATCTATACCGCCGCCCGGACCTGGAACTGGACGAGGCTTTTTGCTTCCGCCTCCCAAGAGAGCGGGACGTGGCCGCCGGTGTGGCAGATGATGCTGAACGTGCTGAACGCGCCGGACAGCTGGAAAGAAAGGGCCAAGCCGCTGCTGGAACAATATGAAACGCAACTGGCGGAATGGCTGAACAATTTCGCGACCGTAGCCACGGGCATGGAAGGCGGAAAGCCCTATTCCGAACTGGCCTGCAGGATCCCGGCCCGGGAAGTGAAGGAAGAAATCAAAACGCTGCTCAGGGCTTTTTACCAGGATCAGACGCTTTTGAGCCTGCTCAGCGAGGTTGTGATGCCCCAGGAAGCCGCGGCATATCTTCAGCCTTCTGCACTGGACACGCTGACTGCCCTGCTGGATCAGATGAAAATGGAAGGCAGCGTGGAAATCGCCCGCCGCCATGATTCCTCCGGCACCGCGCTGCTCGACCGCATTTCCTTCCCCTTCGCCCAGGACGCGCTGTTTACCCGGCTCGAGTTCTCCGTCACTCCCTCCGAGGGCGGCCAGGAATGGCGCGTGACCGGCGCGATGAAGGACGGTGGCGAATTCGATATTTCCTGTGAGCAGACTGCCTCCGGCAGTTATACCGGCGCCGTGGCGCTGCTGGTGCCCGTCAGGCCGGAAGGAGCCTCCTTTGTGGTCAGCGACGGAACGCCTGAACTGAAATCGGTCAGCTTTGATTACAGCCTCACCTGGGATCAGGGCGAAGAAGCGTATTCTCTGGCCGACGACAAGTCCACCCAGACCATCCGGGGCAGCCTGATGATCCGTCCCCGCGGGGAATCGGATATCCCCATGCAGATCTTTTCGCTGAACGCCACGCTGTCCTCCGGCAGTTCCAAGCAGTCGCCCACGCACCTGGACGGCAACATTTCCTGGATGGATATGAACAGCGGCGCGGCCATTAACGCGCAGCTCACCAGCCGTACCGTGTCGCCCTTCGATTATACCGTGGTTTCCGAAGCGGAGAACACCGTGAGGGTGGATCAGATGACCGGAAAAGAACGGAATGCCCTCCTGGAACAGTGGACCAATCAGCTCACCCAGTTCTTCGCGTCCATGATGCTCGGCGGCCTTACCGGAATATAAGGGCGCGTGCTGACGCCTGAATTGTCGGAATCCCTGCTCCAATACCGCATGATTTAAACAGGAACCGTATTGCCAAAGACGCAAAACCATGATATAATCATTCCCGAAACAAAGCGATTTATCCATGCGGAATCCGCCCGGAAAACGGGTGGTCCTGATAGAAAGCAAGAATGTTTCGCACTGAAAAAGAAAGGGGTTCAAACCATGAAAAAACTGATTGCTTTGCTCGTCGCGATGATGATGGCGTTCACCTGCGTATCCGCGCTGGCTGAAACCGCCGAAGAACAGCCGGGCCTGCCCTTTGACCTGGCGATCCCGAACTTAACTCTCACCTACAGCCTGGAGCTGGATGAGGAACAGGCTGCCGCGCTGCTGGCCACCGCCCAGCTGCCCGAGGAATCTGCCGGCATGGCGAAGATGCTGCTGCCCCTGCTCAACGGTCTGGGCGAACAGCTGATTTTCGCCGATAACGGCGTGCAGTATGACCTGTCTGTGAAGGGCCAGGAAATCCTGTCCCTTGTGGCGGAAGCCACAGAGACCGGCTTTGCCCTCTCCACCAATCTGCTGCCCAGCTATCTGCTGACCATCCAGACGGCCACCATCCAGAAGCTGGTTGAAGAATTCATGAAGCAGGCCGAGGAAGCCAGCGGCAAGCTGGATATGGAACTGATTGAGAAGGCTGCTGAAAAGATCGCCGGCTATGCCATGGAAACGTTCGGCGCGTTCCAGTCCCTGGTCGTCTTCGGCGAACCCGTCAAGGGTGAATACGCCGATCTGATCGAAGGCGTGGTATTCAACACCGAAAAGACCCTGACCGTGGACGTTGCCGGCATGATCGAAGCTGTGAAGCAGTTTGCCACCAAGGCGCTTTCCGACGAAGACGTCAAGGCCGCGATCGATTCCATTGTTACCATGATTCCCGGCGCTTCCTTTGATCCTGCCCAGATCCTGGGCAGCCTGGATGCGCCCGCTGAATACATTCCCGACGTGGCCGGCCTGGTCTATACCATCACCGACGATGAAGGCAACCAGACCGCCGTTGACACCTTCGTGATCGTCAACGCCATGGGCAAGGAAAGCGACGAAGGCGACACCACGACTTATGTGTACGTGGCTGAAAACGCCCTGGACATCAGCGTGGAGATCCCCGCTCAGAATGTGTCCTTTGAAATCTACGGCGAGCTCGTTGAAAACGGCCTGGTCGCCACTATCGCCGTGTCCGCTGAGGGCATGGACATTTTGCTCGAGCTCACCGCTGCCGCGACCGACACTGGCGTGAACGTGGACGGCGCTCTGTATCTCAACGACGCGGAAACGCCTGTGGCGAATTGCTCCATCGGCTTTGCCATGGCCGGCGAACGCACCAAGAAAGCCACGGACGGCGACAAGGCCGAATTTGCCCTCGAAGGCCTGCTGGACGAGCAGAACGCTCCCAACCTGATCAGCGCGCTGGTGATGGACGCCGTGACGAACGGCCTGAGCGATGTGATGAACAACATCAAGACCGTTATGCCCATGCAGGGCGCCATCCTGGAACAGCTGGTCAACCAGCTCGTGTCCCAGTTCATGGGCGGCGGCGCGGAATCCCCCGCTGTGGAGGAAGCTCCCGCTGAAGAAGCTCCCGCTGCCTGATATTATCTCACTTTTCCCTGCCGTCCGGGGTTTTCCCGGACGGCTTTTCTGACGGTTCAGGAAAGGAACAGGCCATGCAGGATTTTTCTTTACCCCAGGCGCAGCCGTTTGATTTTCCGGAGGGGGAGCACGGCGTGCTGCTGATTCACGGTTTTACGGGAAGCCCATCCCATATGCGTCTGATCGGGGAAGGCCTCAGGGAAAACGGCTTCGCGGTTCGCGGCATCCTGCTGCCGGGCCACGGCGAAAGCCCCGAAGCCATGGCCAGGGCTTCCTGGCAGGATTGGTTTCAGGCAGCCCGGGAAGCGGCTGCGGAAATGCGCGCGAAGTACAGGTTTTTCTCTGTCGCCGGCCTGTCCATGGGTGGGTGCCTCGCGCTGATGCTGGCGGAGCAGATGGACGCTGACGCCTGCGCGGCCATTGCCGCGCCGATGAAGACAATGTCAAGATTCCGCTCCCTCGCGTCTGTCGCGGCGCTCGTGCATCCGATAGTTCATAAACAGGCTGACGGCAGCAGGAAAAGCCTGATCGCTGACTATGATATCGGCTATGACAGTTACCCGCTGTCCAGCGTTGCGCATCTGAGCACCATCATGCACCGGGCGAGGCGGGATCTGTCTCTGATCCGCTGCCCTGTGCTGGTCATTCAGTCTCACGGCGACAAAACCGTGACCCCTGACAGCCCGGACATCATCCTGAACGGCGTGTCCAGCGGCAACAAAGCCCAGCTCTGGCTGGACGACGCGCCGCATGTATGCACCATTTCCCCGGAATATCCAAAGATCGTTTCGGCCATAACGGAATTCCTGCGAAAGGCGGAGTCTGAATGAAGTGCGTCATTCATCCCATGAACACATTGAAATCGTACAAATACGTGGTTGTGCTGACAAAGTATCAGGATAAAATTGTCCTCAGCCGCCACAGAAACCGCAGCACCTGGGAAACGCAGGGCGGGCATATCGAAAAAGGGGAAACGCCCCTCGAAGCGGCGAAGCGTGAACTGTGGGAAGAATCCGGCGCTCAGGATTTTGATATTCACCCTTTGTTTGATTACTGGGCGGCGGATGAAACCAGCCAGGCGAACGGCCAGGTATTCGCCGCGTTTGTCCGCTCCTTCGCTTCGATACCCGCCAGCGAAATGAAAGAAATCGGTTTCTTTGACGCCCTGCCTGATAACTTGACCTATCCGGACATCACGCCGAAACTGTTTGCCCGCTGGATGGAGGAATGAGAAGAACACGCAATATTGCTCGCCCAACTAAATCATGAATTATCTGCGGGCGATAAATCGGTCCATCCTGCGTCACTCAACCTTGAAATATCCTTCGGCCCTGGGCTGCCGCCCGGCCTCCGCTAAAAACAATCCACCGGATTGTTTTTCGAG
>JAFWQM010000206.1 GCA_017509065.1 Clostridia bacterium | reverse complement strand
CTCTCGGGCTTTTTTCTTATGTTTTGAGTATACACGGCTTCCGAATGTTTGTCAATTCTTTGCGCACTTTATAGGTTTTTGAAAAAAACTGCCATCCGGCGCGCGCATTGTCTTGTCATTCAAGCAAAAATCCCGTATAATAAAAATGGGTCATTTTACAGGTGACAATTGACCAGAACACGGGGAGGACACAGTGCTGATGAAAAGCATCAAGATAAACGGAATGGCCGGAACGCGGACCGAAAGGGCCAAGGCTGTTTTTTTCAATCACCCGGCGGCGCGCGGAAAACGCTTCGCGCTGGCGGTGATCTGCCTGACCCTGGCGCTTGCCATGATTTTGCCTGCCGGGCTGGCGGAGAAAGCCCCGGAAAAGACCGTGCGCGTCGGCTGGTATGAGTCTTCATTCAATTATAAGGATCAGTTTGACAGGCGGACCGGCTATGCTTATGAATACCAGCAGAAAATCGCCGCATATACCGGATGGACCTATGAATATGTGGAAGGCTCCTGGTCGGAACTGCTGCATAAGCTGGAAGCGGGCAAAATCGACCTGTTGAGCGATGTTTCCTATACCCAGGAGCGGACGAAGAACATGCTGTTTTCCACCCTGGCCATGGGTACGGAATCCTATTGCGCCTTTGTTTCCGGCAGCAATAAAGCCATCATGTCGGGGGATTTAGCCGCCTTTAACGGCAAACGGGTGGGCGTGAACGAGGGCAGCGTGCAGGCGGGCTTCTTTCAGGAGTGGGCCGCCCAGCATGGCGTCCGGACGGAGCTGGTGGAGATGGCCGCATCCGAGGAAGAATGGCTGCAAATGCTGGAAAACGGCATAATCGACGTTTACGTGACTGTGGACGCATTCCAGAGCGACGTCGATTGCATGCCTGTGTGCGAAATCGGCCAGTCTGATTTCTATTTTTCCGTCAATAAGGCGCGCCCCGATCTGCTGTCTGAACTGAATGCCGCCATGGGCAGGATCCAGGAAGAAGACCGGTATTACAGCCAGAAGCTGTATGATCAGTACGTGCGGACTGTCGGATCAAACGCTTTCCTCACGGATGAAGAATTGAGATGGCTGGCCGGCCATGGGGCGATCCGCGTGGGCTATCGGACGGATTTCCTTCCTTTCTGCGATATGGACCTGACGACGGGCGAGTTTACCGGCGCGCTCAAGGATTATTTTGAACAGGCGGCCGACAGCCTGAAGAACGCGAAGATCGAGTTTGTTCCCGTAGCCTACGCCAGCGTGGAATCGGCCCTGAAAGCGCTGCAGGACGGTGAAATCGACTGCGTGTTCCCGGTGAACCTGAGCGCCCACGAGGGGGAAGAACTGGGCCTGATCACCACCTCCACGCTTATGAAGACGGAACTGTACGCCGTGGTGAGAAACGCGGACCGGCAGATCCTTTCATCCCAACAGGAGATGACCATCGCTATCGCGGCGGGGGATATCAACTGCGAGGTGTTCATCAAGGATAATTACCCCAGCTGGAAAGTCGTACATTTTAATGGAATCGACGAATGCTTCCGGGCCGTGCGCGGCGGGGGTGCGGATTGCTCCCTGGTCAGCAATTACCGTATCGCCAGAATGGAATCCCTGCGCGATGAATACAACCTTTACGTGATCGCCACCGGGAAGATCATGAACCAGTGCTTCGCGGTGAGAAGGGGCGACGGCTGCCTCTACTCCATCCTGAATAAAACCATCGGGCTGATTCCCGGCGCGACCCTCGAAGCGGCGCTGACCAACTATTCTTATCCGGACGAGAGCGTGACCGTTTCAAAATTCCTCCATGACAACGTGGTGTCCGTGATCTTTGTGATCACGGCGGTATTCGCGGTGATCGTGGTGCTGCTGCTGCAAAGCCTGAAGAATTCCAGGCGCGCCAATGAAGGCGAGCAGCTGATTTCCGCCACGGAGCTGGACCCCATGACGGCGCTTTACAACAAGGGCTTCTTCTTTGAATACGCCGACCGGATGCACCGGGAGAACCCGGAGAAGGCCATGGACGCCATCGTGGTGGATGTGGAACAGTTCCATTCCGTGAACGCATTGAACGGCCGGGAATTCGGCGATTTCGTGCTGCGCCTGATCGGCAGTGAGATCCGCGCTTTCCTGGCGGAAAAGGAAGGGATCGCCACCCGGTTCGACGGGGATCGCTTCAGTATTTACTGTGAGCATCTGGAAGAATACCAGACGCTGTTTGACCGCCTGCAGGATAAGCTGGATGAGCTGTCCCGAAACGCGAACGTGCGGTTTTTCATGGGCGTGATGCCCTGGCAGGCGGGCGTAGACCCCGGCCAGCAGTTTGACCGGGCTTGGTCGGCCTGCAACCTGGCGCGCAAAAGCTATCAGACCCGCCTGATGGTGTACAACCAGAAAATGCGCGAACAGGAGCTGCATGATCAGCGGCTGCTGAACGATCTGCACCGGGCGCTGGAGGATCACCAATTTGAGGTGTACTATCAGCCCAAATACGATGTGCAGGGCAGCTCGCCCAAGCTGTGCAGCGCCGAGGCGCTGGTGCGCTGGCACCATCCAGAGCTGGGCCTGATCCCGCCGGATCAGTTCATCCCCCTGTTTGAAAAGGATGGCCAGATCAGTTTGATAGACCATTACGTGTGGTCGGAGGCCGCCAAGCAAATCGCCCGCTGGCGCGATCAGTATGGGATCACGGTGCCCGTCTCCGTCAATCTTTCCCGGCTGGACGTATTTGATCCGGCGCTGGAAAGCATCCTGGAAGAACTGGTGGAAAAGAATGGCCTGGAGCGCGGGGCCCTCAAGCTGGAAGTGACAGAATCCGCCTATACCGACAACGCGGAGCAATTGGTGGCCCTCATCGACAGGCTGCGCAAAAAGGGTTACGAAATCGAAATGGACGATTTCGGCACCGGCTATTCTTCGCTGAATATGCTCTCGTCCATGCCGGTGGACGTGTTGAAAATGGATAAGGCGTTCATCCAGAATATTGAGAACAAGGATGAAAAGGATATCCATCTGGTGCAGCTGATCCTGGATATCGCCAAAACCCTGAAGGTGCCTGTGGTAGCCGAGGGCGTGGAAACGGAAAGCCAGATGCAGCTGCTCAAAGAATTGGGCTGCGCGCTGGTGCAGGGCTATTACTTCTCCCATCCCATGCCGCCGGAAGATTTCGGAAAGGATATTCTCGCGGGCATGAACGCGTCCTGATCCCGGCGGACAGAGGGGAGGCGATTCCGTGCGGATCGTAAACCTGGTGGAAAACACCGCGTGCCGGGAAAACTGTGTTCCCGCTCACGGGCTTTGTCTGTACGTGGAAACGGCGGATTGCGTTTTGCTCATGGATACGGGCCCTTCAGCGCTGCTCCTGGAAAACGCCCGGGCCTTGGGCGTGGATCTTGAGCGGGTGGACGCGGTGATCATCAGCCACGGGCATTACGATCACACGGGCGGCGTCCTGGCCTTTGCCGGGATCAATCCCACGGCGCGCGTTTATCTTCGGCGCGGCGCGGAGGAGGATTTCTGGTCCGCCAGCGGGGATTCCCCGCACCCCATCGGCATGGACCCAGCCGTTTCTTCCCTGCCGCAGGTGGAATGGCAGGATCGGGACGCTTGGATCGACCGGGACCTGCTGCTCTTTGGCGGCATTACCGGCCGCAAATTCTGGCCATCTGGCAACCGGAAGCTGTTCCGGAAAACCGGCGGGCAGTTGGTGCAGGATGATTTCAGCCATGAACAGTGCCTGGTCATTCGGGAAAAAGGGAAAAGCGTACTGCTGTCCGGCTGCGCCCACAGCGGCATCCTGAATATCTTGGAACGTTGCCGTCAGGTGTACGGGTCCGCCCCGGACGCAGTGATCAGCGGCTTTCATATGATGAAAAAATCCGGTGAATACACCGTTGAGGAAACCGATATGATCCGTGCCACGGCACGGGAGCTGCTTTCCTGGCCCTGCGCTTTTTATACTTGCCACTGTACCGGCCTGCCCGCTTACGCCCTCATGAAGAAAATCATGGGGGACAGGCTGCAATATTTTGCCTGCGGGGAAACGCTGATAATCTGACGGCATAAAAACTTCTTGACAAAATATCAAGAACTGCTTAATATAGTATTGAAAACTATGTTAAGCAGTTCTTGAATTTATTTTATGGAGGAACGAAAGAATGTCGGAAGCGCGGGCGGGGCTGAATATCCGCATCCCCAATTACAGCTTGGGGGAGGAGATTTTTAACGCCATATCCCATGGCATCGGGGGATTGATGAGCATCGCGGGCCTTGTGCTGCTCCTGATTCGGGCCCGTGGGCCGCTGGCGGTGGTTTCCGTCAGCCTGTTCGGCGCGGCCATGGTGATCCTGTATGTGATTTCCTGCGTTTATCATGCCCTGTCCCGCCGCATGGAGGGGAAAAAGGTGCTGCGGGTGATCGATCACTGCAATGTGTTCCTGCTGGTGCTGTGCACGTATGTGCCCGTTTCTTTGCTGGGCGTGGGCGGGGCGCTTGGCTGGGCCCTGCTTTCCGGGGTGTCCGCCTTCGCGGTGACGGGCATCGTGTTCAACGCCATCCGGGTGGATCGGTTCAAGGCGCTTTCCGTCGTTTGCCATCTGGCCAGCGGTTGGTCCATCCTGCTGGGTGTTCCCCGGCTGCTGGAAACCATGGGACGGCAAGGCGTCCTGTTCCTGGTGCTGGGCGGGGCCATGTATTCCGTCGGCGCGGCGCTGTACGGCCTTGGCTCGAAGAAAAAATACATGCATTCCCTGTTCCATCTGTTCTGCTTAGCGGGCACATTTTTCCATTTCTGGGCTGTGTACGGCTATCTGCTTTGACGTTTATTCCAGCTTTTTGCCGCAGTAAGGGCAGAACTTTTTTTCTTCCGCCGCGTGCTTTCCGGAAATCACCTCGGAAAAGCCCGCCGTGATAATGCCGGTGGGAATGGCGATGATGCCGATGCCCAACAGGCTGATAATGGAGGCCAGGAACCGTCCCACCGCTGTGATGGGGTACACGTCCCCGTAGCCCACGGTGGTCAGCGCGCAGATGGCCCACCACATGGAGGTGATCACGTTGGGAAACTGTTCAGGCTGCACCGGGTTTTCCACGGTATACATGATGATGGCAGAAAACAGCATCACGGTAAAGCACAGCACCATGGAAATGACCAGCCGGGAAGCGGACAGGCGGATCACCTGCACGATGGTCTGCAGCGCGTCGATATACCGTCCCAGCTTGAATACCCGAAACAGGCGGATCAGGCGGAACAAACGCACCATGCGCAGATACCGCATATCCGCTGAAACAAAAGGCAGGTAAAAGGGCAGGATGGCCAGCAGGTCGATCAGCGCCATGAAGGAAAAAATATACTTGAGGCGCGGAAGGGCCGCCTGGGGATACAGCAGGTCCGCCGTCCAGATGCGGGCCAGGTATTCCACCGTAAAGACGATGACAGAAAAAAACTCAAACCCCCGGAAAACCACGCGGTATTTTGCGGCCAGGGAATCAAAGGATTCCAGCACGATGGACGTTACGCTGAGCAGGATCAGCGCCATGATCAGCAGGTCAAAGGCCCGGCTGGCCCGGTCGCTGCCGTCGTCCTTGCTGATGATGTCAAATACCCGGGTCTTGATGGCTGTATAGGACAAAACTTATTCCCTCCGCTTCTGTGATGGACTTTCAAAAAGTATATCATCTGTTCCGCTTTCTGTAAACCAAAAGGAGGCTGCCGCGTGCAGCCTCCCTGGTGATTTCGGGGTTAATTATATGAAGGAATTTCACATGGACAGCATGAAGAGAAAAAAACCAGATTGCCGGGAATCCTTATGCCCATATATTGAGGGAAGGGAACGTTTGTTCTTTAAAAATCCGAACGTTAAAAAGGAACTGAAAATGAATAGTACGGGAAATTCGCAATTCAATGAAAGCGTTCTGTTTGCTAATGTTCGGGAAAAACGAAGAAAAGCGAAAAGGCGGGAAAAAAGTGAAAAAAACGTGTTGACATAGGCGGGCGTACGTGGTATTATATTCGAGCGCTCGAAAAACGGGCCTCGCGAGAGGGACGTGGGGGGCGCGGGAATCTTGAAAACGATACAGAGAAGAGAGAGAAACGACAGTTAATTCTGAAATGAGTTTT
>JAFWQM010000205.1 GCA_017509065.1 Clostridia bacterium | reverse complement strand
TCCCGCCTGAAATGTTCTGGACAGGGCCTTCCGGCCTTTCCAGGGCTACCGCCCGGCCTTCACTGAAAATCATCCACTGGATGATTTTCCGGGCGTTTCGGCCCCTCCGCTGAAAACCAGCCCAAGGGCAGGTTTTCCGGGCGTTTCGGCCCCTCGCTGCGTACATGCCGCCGCTGCGGATTTCAGTCAAGGGGAGTTCTCCTTGACAATCCCCCGTTGATGTTGTTTTCCCGTTGTATCCCCAGAGGCTGAGTTGTAACGTTTCTTCATCCCATAATCATATGCTCTGATATATTTCCATCATCTTCTTCGCGTCCTCGGCCATGGTGCCGTGGCATTCGCAGATGACGCGAGGGGCGTAGCCGCGCTCTTTCAGGAGGGGAGCGAGGTGTTCAAAACGGGGGCCAAAGTTTTCGTCGGCGAAGGTGCGATGGCGTTTTTCTCCGGCGGGGCCGTATTCGATGGTGGAGAAATGGACGTGCATCGTCCGGGCACGTTCCAGGCCCAGGATAGCTTCAATTTCGTCCAGCACGGCGGCGAAGTCCTCCGGCGTGTTCAATGCGCCCTGGCCCAAGGCGTGGAGGTGGGCGAAGTCGACGCAGGGAATGAAGCGCTCGTCCAGCACGCAGAAATCCAGGGTTTCCTTTAAATCCCCGACCTGGCTGGGCCGGCCCATGGTTTCGGGGCACAGATGAACCTGGGATAATCCC
Source organism: Clostridia bacterium (assembly GCA_017509065.1). The sequence goes on along the minus strand of JAFWQM010000205.1, from coordinate 4,324 downwards.
ATATCATCCAGCCGCCGATAGGCTTCTTTCAAGCCATCCCGGCAGTTCTGAACCGCCTCTTCCCTGTCCAGCTTCATCACCGCGCCGGGATGCACCACCACCCGGTCGCCGCCCATGCGGGCCACAAGCCGGGCGCTGTCGGTGATGTCGCGGAAGGAGCGCTCCCGCTTTTCCGGGGCGGGGTTGGCCAGGTTGATGAAATACGGCGCGTGAACGCTGATGGCAATGTCGTTTTCCCGGGCGTACCCGGCGATTGTATCCGCCATGTCGTCCGTCAGCCGGATACCTCGCCCGAAGGAGTATTCATAGGCGCTCAGTCCCATGCCGCGCAGCCACGCGGGAGCCTGCCAGCTGGCCTTGTATCCCTGTGCGTAAAAGGAATCGGAGTTCCCCGCAGGACCGAAACGGATCATACCTTATTCGCCCTCCCCGTGCCGCGGGCATAGCGGCCCGTCCGGATTTCACTCACAAATAAATCCGCGTTCACGAGGCCGTGCCTGCCCGCTTCCATTGTGTCCCGGATGGCCTGTTCCTTATCATAGGGCAGCATGACCATGTTCACGTCCAGCGGGGCTTCCTCCCGCCCGTCCGGCTCACCGCGGAGGATGGCGTACTGGGCCATGGCAACGCCGAAGCCGTTGCCCACGCTGCCGGTGTTGAACAGTAATTGCCCGTAGCCAAACAACCGCAAGCCCTGGCGGTGCACGTCCCCATAGCCCACGATTTGATAGTCCGGCTCAAAATACGGAGCAAGCAGGTCAGCCTGCTCATGCACGAAGAAAGGTTCCGGCAGGATGGGCCGCCCGTGGAAGAGACGCATATACTTTCCGGAAAACCAGGAGTGATGCTCCATCGGCAATTCCACCAGCGCCTGCATCCTGCGCGGGCCCAGCTGGTCATAATAAAACTGATCCTTGGGGAACAGCTTTTTGCCGACGCCCTCATCCCAGTTGCCTTGCAGAATAAACTCACAGTTGGCTTTCGCCCAGTCAAACGTCTTATCCGACGACGGGCCTTTGCCTACCACATCGCCAAGACACCAGATGCGCTGGATGCCCCGCCGAATAATGTCCTTTTCCACCGCTTCCGTGGCGGGCCAGTTACCATGGAGGTCTGCCACCACCGCGATTTCCGTCATCTGCCGCATGCCTCTGCGAACGCGTTGAAGATGGCCTGCGCTTCGGGAAAGCGGTCGCCGAGGGATTCGGGATGCCACTGAATCGCCGTGACGAATTTCTCCTTCGGATAATCGACGGCCTCGATCAGCCCATCCCTGGAATACGCCGTGGCGACCAGGCCGTGGCCCAAGCGCTTAATGCCCTGGTGGTGGCGGCTGTTGACGCTGAACCGTTTTAATCCGCACATGCGATACAGCAATGAATCTTCGATCACGGTCACTTCGTGAACCTTGTCGCGCGGCAGGTCATAGCAGGGATGCTTGATTGCACCTTCCAATTGCGTTTCAATGTCCTGGTACAGCGTGCCGCCCAAGGCCACGTTCATCACCTGGATGCCCCGGCATACGCCCAGAACGGGCATGCCCATTTCCAGCGCTTTCAGAAACAGGCTGATTTCCACCGCGTCCCGCTGCGCGGAAATTTCCCCGCACTGGGGGATGATTTCCTCTCCGTACAAAGCGGGGGCAAGGTCCGGCCCGCCGGACAGCAGCAGGCCGTCCACGCGCGTGAGCAGCGCGATCTGGGCGTTTTCGTCTTCATCCAGAGGCAGCAGCATAGGCGCCGCCCCGGCGCGGGCAACCGCATTTACATAATCCTGGTTGATGGTGATATTGCCCTTTTCATCCTGCGCGGGCGTTATGCCGATCACAATCATTCCGCATTCCTCCTTGATGATTGCTTTCATTATATTGCCTTGTGTGAGGAAAATCAATAATCGAAATATTTTTTCCATAAGTATTGACATTTTGGGGGAAACGTGTTATCTTATACCCGTGGTTAGCACTCAACGATCGAGAGTGCTAACAACACAGAAAACGAGTTCCGGGAAAGGAGGGCTGAACCATGGCGAGCCACGAGATGGACGCGCGAAAAGAACGCATCCTGCGGGCCATCATCGACGACTACATCCTCACGGCCATGCCGGTGGGCAGCCGTACCATTTCCCGCAAGTATGAAACCAGCCTCTCCAGCGCCACCATCCGCAATGAGATGAGCGACCTGGAGGAATTGGGCTATCTGGCCCAGCCGCACGTCTCGGCAGGCCGGGTGCCCAGCCTGAAAGCCTACCGGCTGTACGTGGATGAACTGCTGGGCGGCGGGGCATTGCCCCAGAATCCCCAGGCCCGGGCGTTCTTCTCCGAGCGCGTGCGGCAGGTGGAGGACGTAATCACCAGCGCGGCCCAGGCTATTTCCGAGTATACCCGGTACACCGCCGTGGTGATGATGCCCAAGCAGTTGGAACTGCGTGTGTCCACCCTGCAGTTGGTTCCCATGCCCCGCGGCGCGGCCCTGCTGGTGATCGTCACCGACACCGGGGTCATCCGGGACACGGTGATCCACGTATCCGACGCGCTGGACGGCGACGCGCTCTACGCCATCTCCCGGATGCTGACCGAACGGCTCCAGGGCCGGACGCTCCAGGAAGTCCAGGAAATGCTGGGGGCTTATTCCCGGCAGATGGGCGGGGACGACCGGGTGATTCAGGGTATCGCCGAGCTGGCGGCCCAGATGGCACGGCAGTCCGCCACCGACACCGTCACCGTGGGCGGCAGCCACAACATCCTGAACTATCCGGAATACTCCGACGTGGAAAAAGCGCGGGCGTTCCTGAGCGTGCTGGAAGAAAAGGAAAAGCTGATGGCCCTGCTCTCCGGCCCGGAGGAAGCGTTCAGCGTGCGCATCGGCCCGGAAACGGGAATGCCGGAAATGCTGGACTGCTCCGTGGTCACGGCCAGCTACCAGGTAGGGCGCGGGCACCACGGCTATGTGGGTGTCATCGGCCCCACGCGGATGCCCTACGGCCAGGTGCTTTCAGCGCTCTCTGCCATCGGCGGGGCGCTGACGGATATGCTGGGCGAATAACGAATCGAGGGACGAAACATGTTTGACAAAAAGAAGAAAGCCGATCAGGAACCGGAAGAAATAAACGAGGAATTGCCGGTGGAGGAACCGGAAGAGCAGCAGCCCGTACCGGAAACACCGGACGACGGCGCGCTGGACGTGGAAGCGGCGGAAGCCCAGGAGGCCCCGGAGCAAGACCCCCTGAAAGCCGCGCAGGCGCAGGCGGAGGAATACCTGAACCTGGCCCAGCGCGTGCAGGCGGACTTTGAAAACTTCCGCCGCCGCACCAAGGCTACCCGCGCCGAAGCCTTTGAGGACGGGGCGAGGGAGTTCATCAAGCAATTGCTCCCCGTGGTGGATAACCTGGAACGGGCCATCGCCCAGGAGAGCAGCGACGAAACGCTGATGACCGGGGTGAAACTGGTCTACAAGCAACTCATGGAAACCCTGGAAAAGCGCGGCGTCACGGTCATTGACCGGCCCGGCGAAAAGTTTGACCCCAACCTGGAAAACGCCGTGATGCAGGGAACCGCTGACGAGGGCGAGCCCGGAACGGTCTGCGCGGTACTCCAGAAAGGATTTAAGATGGGCGACTTCGTGCTCAGGCACGCGATGGTGAAAGTTGTCGCGGAATGACATGCTGAGTGGTCACCTCATCCGACCCGCTTCGCGGGCCACCATCCGAGGTCTTCCGGCCTGGCCTCCGCTGAAAACCAGCCCAAAGGCAGGTTTTCCGGGCGCTTCGGCCCCCCTCAAGGGGAAGGCTACCAAAAGGCTTCCCCTTGAGGGGAAGCTGTCAGGCAAAGCCTGACTGATGAGGTGATTCAAGACTTGCCATCAATATGGCCTCAAGCCATTTGATATAAATACAAAAAACAAGGAAATCAAGCAGATAGATTAAGGAGGAAACAACAATGAGTAAGATTATCGGTATTGACCTGGGTACTACCAACAGCTGCGTGGCCGTCATGGAAGGCGGCGAACCCGTGGTGATCGCGAACGCCGAAGGCAGCCGCACCACCCCCTCCGTCGTCGCCTTTACCAAGGACGGCGAACGCCTGGTGGGCCAGATCGCAAAGCGTCAGGCCATCACCAACCCCGACCGCACCATCTCTTCCATCAAGCGCCAGATGGGCACCAGCTACAAAGTGACCATCGACGGCAAAAACTACAACCCTCAGGAAATCAGCGCCATGATCCTGCAAAAGCTGAAGGCTGACGCCGAAGCCTACCTGGGCGAAACCGTGACCCAGGCGGTCATCACCGTGCCCGCCTACTTCTCCGACTCCCAGCGCCAAGCCACC
>JAFWQM010000204.1 GCA_017509065.1 Clostridia bacterium | reverse complement strand
TCCAGTGGATGATTTTCAGTGAAGGCCGGGCGGTAGCCCTGGAAAGGCCGGAAGGCCCTGTCCAGAACATTTCAGGCGGGAGCGAAGACGACCAGATGAAATTTTCCTACCTTGCGGTTTTTCCGCCCGGGAGCGAAGCGAGAGGAAAAACCGTAGGGGGACGAAGCGCCGAAAACCGCCAGTGGCGGCAATCCTTTCGGCGGTGAGATCAGCCGAAACAAGCAATATCCGAAGGATTTGCGCCGATCGAGGCTGCGGAATTGGGGCCGCGGAGGCCCCAGCGTTCCTTCTCTGGAAGATTTATACCTGAATAGTTACTAACAGTGAAAAAACAAGACAAATTATGTACCATCACCCGGTTGCATTTCCAATCTTTCTGGGGTATAATAACTTGTCTGCGCCGCCGAAAGGCGTTTGTTTGCTATGGGAGGGATGGCGTTGACGGGGATTCTGGTTGCTGCGTTTTTCCTCTGCGCGGTACTGTACCTCTTTATGATCGCTCCCCGCTTCCCAAGAAGAGGGCAGTGGCCCGCTGCGTTCTTCCGCTGCAGCTTTGCGCATCGGGGGTTGTATGGCGGGGATATTCCTGAAAACTCGCTTGCCGCTTTTCACCGCGCCGCTGAAAAAGGATACGGCATCGAATTGGATGTTCGGCTCACACGGGACGGCGGGCTTGCGGTGCATCACGACGCGTCGCTGCAACGCTCTTGCGGCGTTGACCGGATGATCTGTGATATGAGCGTGGGGGAGATCAGGCAATATTCGCTCGGATCAACAGGTGAACACATTCCTACTCTCCCGGAGGCGCTGGATTACGTTCGGGGCCGCGTGCCGCTGATCGTGGAACTGAAAACGGCGGGGAAGAGAAACACGGAACTGGCGCGGAAAGTTTATGAACTGCTGCGGGAATACAGGGGAGACTGGGCCGTGGAGTCTTTCGATCCCCGGCTGATGCGCTGGTTTCGGAAAAACGCGCCGCAGGCCATCCGCGGACAGCTGGCTTATGATCCGCGTCTCGGCGGCCCGCCGGGGAAAGGCGCGATCCATTGGCTGGGAGCCAACCTGCTGATGAATTGGATTTCACGCCCGGATTTTGTGGCATACTGCCATGAGACGGACAGAAACCTGTCTTTCCGAATCATGCGAAAACTGTTCCGTCCTGTTCTCGCGGCGTGGACAGTGCAATCCCCTGAAGCGTTCCGGCGGCTGCGGCATCAGTATGACCTGCAGATTTTTGAAGGCTTCGAGCCTTGATCCATGCCAAGTCAATCCTTGGAGCTTTAAACCTGGAATAGAGAAAAAATAAAAGGAGACATAACCATGAGCGAAATGGAAAACACCAACAGAACCGTCGTATCCGCCGAAGGCCTGCGGCAGATGGAAGAAAAGCTGAAATACATGACCACCGTGCGCCGCGCCGAGGTGGCGGAGCATCTGAACATCGCCCGGGGTTTCGGCGATTTGAGTGAAAACGCCGAGTACGACGAAGCCAAAGACGAACAGGCGAAACTGGAAGCCGACATCGTAGAGCTGGAAGCCGCTCTGCGCAACGTGGTTGTGATCGATGACCAGGATGTGACTACCGATTTTGTGAACGTCGGCACCACTGTGCGTGTGCTGTACCTGGACGACGAGGAAGAAGAAGAATTCACCATCGTCGGCGCACGCGAAAGCGACCCGATGAACAACAAGATCTCCAACGAATCCCCCATCGGCTCCGCAATGCTGCGCCACAAGGTGGGCGAGGTGGTCACGGTGGAAGCACCGGACGGCCCCTATGAACTGAAGATTCTGGAGATCAGACTCTGATTAAAACGAAATGAGGTTTTACGATGGCGCAGGAACAGATCACCTATTCCGAGCAGGAACAGATTCGCCGCGACAAGCTGAACGCCCTGCGGGAAAGCGGACAGGATCCTTATCTGCTCACCAAGGCCGACGTTGATACCAAGAGCAGCCAGATCCGGGATGATTACGACGCTTACGAAGGCAAGACCGTCACCCTGGCCGGGCGCATCATGGCCCGGAACATCATGGGCAAGGCATCCTTCGCGCGGCTTCTGGACACCGACGGCAATATGCAGTTTTATATCCGCCGCGACGACGTGGGGGAGGATGTGTACGCCGGGTTCAAGAAAATGGACATCGGCGACGTGGTGTGCGTCAAGGGCAAGGTATTCAAGACCAAGACCGGGGAAATCTCCGTACATACGGAAGAAATCACCCTGCTGGCCAAATGTTTGAAACCCCTTCCCGAAAAATTCCACGGGCTGACGGATATGGACCTGCGCTATCGCCAGCGGTATCTGGACATGGTGGTGAACCCCGAAGTGCGCGACACCTTCCGCAAGCGCAGCCAGATCATTTCCGCCATCCGCACCTTCCTGGAAAGCCGGGGCTTCATGGAAGTGGAGACCCCTGTGCTGCATACCCAGGCGGGCGGCGCGGCGGCGCGGCCCTTCATTACGCACCACAACACCCTGGATATCGACATGTACCTGCGCATCGCGCTGGAGCTGCATTTGAAGCGCCTGATCGTGGGCGGCTTTGACCGGGTGTATGAGATCGGTCGCGTGTTCCGCAACGAGGGCATGGACACCAAGCATAACCCCGAATTCACCATGCTGGAGCTGTACCAGGCGTTCACGGATTTTCACGGCATGATGGACATTACCGAGGACATGTTCCGCTATGTGGCCCGCGCTGTGAACGGCACCGCCATAGTGCAATATGGAGACGTAACCATCGACCTGGAAAAGCCCTTTGCCCGCCTGAGCATGGTGGAAGCGGTGAAGCAGTATTCCGGCGTGGACTTTGACGATATCAGAACGCTCGACGAAGCCCGCGCCGTGGCCGACGAGCGCAAGATTCACTATGAGCAGCGCCATCAGAAGGGCGATATCCTGAACCTGTTCTTTGACGAATATGTGGAAGAGCATCTGGTTCAGCCCACGTTTATTTACGGCCACCCCGTGGAGATTTCCCCGCTGGCCAAGAAGATGCCGAACAACCCCGCCTATACGGAACGCTTTGAAGTGTTCATCCTGGGCCGCGAGCACGGCAACGCTTTCTCCGAGCTGAACGACCCTATCGACCAGCGCCAGCGCTTCGAGGCGCAGGCGGCGCTGAAAGCCCAGGGTGACGAAGAAGCCCAGGGCGTGGACGAGGATTTCCTGAACGCGCTGGAAATCGGCATGCCCCCGACGGGCGGTCTCGGCGTTGGCGTGGACCGGCTGGTTATGCTGATTACCGGGGCCCAGTCCATCCGCGACGTGCTGCTGTTCCCGACCATGAAGCCCACCGATCTGAACAAAGACGCGGCAAAGGAAGAAACAAAAGCACCCATTGCGCCTGCGGAACCGGAAAAGATCGACTTCTCCAACGTGGAGATCGAGCCGCTCTTCCAGGACACCGTGGACTTTGAAACGTTCAGCAAATCCGATTTCCGCGCCGTAAAGGTGCTTGCGTGCGAAGCAGTGCCCAAGTCCAAGAAGCTGCTGAAATTCACCCTGGACGACGGAACCGCCAAAAACCGCACGATTCTCAGCGGCATTCACGCTTTCTATGAGCCGGAGCAGTTGATCGGAAAGACCTGCGTGGCCATCACCAACCTGCCGCCCAGGCCCATGATGGGAATCGAATCCTGCGGGATGCTCATAAGCGCCGTGCATCATGAGAACGGGGAAGAAAAGCTGCACCTGCTGATGGTGGACGACCACATCCCCGCCGGCGCGAAAATGTACTGATAATTGAATTGTAAAGGCCCTGTCCGCTTTGGCGGGCGGGGCTTTTTAGACCGGATTCCGGTCTGTTTTAAAGGAAAGAGGGAACAGTCTATGCTGCAATCCATCATTGACCGCTCAAAGCGCATCGTGTTTTTCGGCGGCGCGGGGGTGTCCACCGCCAGCGGCATTCCGGATTTCCGTTCGGCGAACGGGCTATACAGTCAGGAATATGAAGGACTGACGCCGGAAATGATCCTGAGCAAATCCTTCTTTTATCTCCATCCCGAAGCGTTCTTTGACTTCTATCGGAAATATATGATTCATCCCGAAGCCCGCCCCAATGCCGCGCACAGGTATCTGTATGAGTTGGAAAAGCAGGACAGGCTGCGCGGCATCGTAACGCAGAACATCGACGGCTTGCACAAAGCAGCGGGGAACAAAAGGGTTTATGAAATCCACGGCTCTATCCACGATAACTATTGCATGGACTGCAACGCCCATTTCTCTCTGGAAGCCATTACGTCGTCAGAAGGAATTCCCCGTTGCAGACACTGCGGCGGGGTCATAAAACCTTCGGTTGTTCTGTACGGAGAAGGACTGGATAAATATGTAACCATCGGCGCTTGCAGGGAAATATCGAACGCGGACACGCTGATCGTTGCGGGCACGTCCCTGTCCGTGGAACCGGCTGCTTCCTTCCTCGATTATTTCAGCGGGAAAAACCTCATCGTCATCAACAAAGAACCCACGCCGGCTGACAGCAAGGCCAGCCTTGTGATTCACGGCGACGTAGCGGATATCCTTAATTATTGCTCGCCCAACTAAATCATGAATTATCTGCGGGCGATAAATCGGTCCATCCTGCGTCACTCAACCTTGAAATACCTCCAGTATTCCTGCGGTTTCGTTCCTTGTCTGGAACGATTTCTCATCCCGCATCTGAAT
>JAFWQM010000203.1 GCA_017509065.1 Clostridia bacterium | reverse complement strand
AGGCGGAAAGCTGTATGAAAACGGAAACATCAATATCCTGCTGGATGAACCGGAAGCCATCCGCGGCCTGCAGGTGCTGACGGACAGCTTCATCATCTACGATATGGATTATGAGATCAATTCCTTCTACCAATCCTTCCGGGATGGCACCCTGCCCATCGGCACCGCCAATTACGGCATGTACAATCTGCTCATGAACGCCGCGCCGGAGCTGGCGGGACGCTGGGGCATCGCCCTGTATCCAGGACTCACGGATGAAAACGGCACGGTGCAGCGCTGGTCCAGCGGGGCGGAACAAAGCTGCTTCATCTTTTCCTCCACGAAAATGGAGGAAGCGTCCTGGCAGTTCCTCACCTGGTGGATGAGCCGGGAGACCCAAACGGAATTCGCCTACACCCTCCAATCCACCTTAGGCAACGAATACCTGTGGAACAGCGCCAACGTCGAAGCGTTCCTGCAGTCGCCCTGGCCCACGGAGCATAAAAAGATCATCGCTGAACAAATGCAGTGGATCTATGAAGCGCCCCGGGTGCCCGGCAGCTACATGGTGGAGCGGGAAATCTCCAACGCCATCAACGCGGTGGCCTTGGAGGGAAAGAATCTGCGGGAGGCGCTGGACGAAGCCATCAAGCGCATCGACCGGGAAGTGGAGCGCAAGCTGGAGGAATTTGGCCGCCTGGAAAACGGCGCGCTGACCGAACCGTTCCTTGCCCCCGATATAGAGATGGTAAAGGAGTGGCTGCAATGATGAAGAAAATTCAAACGCCCGCTCCCGGAAGGAGGCTGAAAAGCGTCCGCGCGGCCTATCTGTTCATTTTGCCTTACGCGCTGCTGTTTTCCCTGTTCATCGTGATCCCGGTAGCCATTGCCATCGGCCTGTCCTTCACCAACTTTAACACCATCCAGGCGCCTTCCTTCGTGGGCTTCATGAATTATGTGAATCTGCTCACCCGGGACGCCATCTTCATGCAGTACGTGCTACCCAACACCATCCTGTTCGCGATCATCGTAGGGCCGGGGGGATACGTGCTCAGCTTCTTCCTGGCATGGTGCCTGAGCCAGATTTCCAAAGGCCCCCGCACCGTGCTGGCCCTGCTGCTTTACAGTCCTTCCATGACCAGCGGCGTAGCCATGACAGTGGTGTGGCGCATCCTGTTCAGCGGCGATGAGCGGGGTTACCTGAACGCCCTGCTGCTGAACTTGGGCTGGATCAGCGAACCCGTCGCCTTTTTGCAGTCCTCGGAATATCTGATGCCCGTGATGATCGTGGTAGCTCTGTGGAGCAGCATGGGCGTGGGCTTCCTGGCCATGCTGGCGGGCATGATGAACATCGATGAAACCATGTACGAAGCCGGCTCCATCGACGGCATCCGCAACCGGCTCCAGGAGGTGTTTTATATCACCATTCCCCTGATGAAGCCCCAAATGCTGTTCGGCATGGTCATGGCGGTGGTGAATACCTTCCAGGTGGGCTACATCGGCGTGTCTCTTTCCGGCGCCAACCCAACGCCCCAGTACGCGGGCCAATTGATCGTGAACCTGATCGAGGATTACGGCTTTATCCGCTATGAAATGGGCTACGCCTCGGCGGCGTCGGTGGTGCTCCTGATCCTGATTTACGTGATCACCAAGCAGTCCGGCAAGCTGTTCAGGGAAGATTGAGAAAGGAGAAGGCCCTATGAAGATCCGGCGATTCATCCTGGCTCTGCTGATGTGCGTTCTCCTTTCGTCCAGCCTTGCCCGGGCGGACGAAGCGCCTTATTACACCCTCACCGAAACCTACGACGGGCAGCGGGTCTATTCCCAAAACGGATACCTGCCCGATAAGACCTTCTACGAGTTTGACGGCACGGCCCTAAAGCGCCCGGCGGACCTGTTCGTGTACGGGGATACCCTGTTCATTTCCGACGAGGGCAATAAGCGGGTGATCCAGTGCACCCTGGACGGCGAACTGATCCGGGTGATCGGGGATAAAAAGCTGTTCTCCACCCCCGCGGGGGTGTATGCCCGCAACGGGAAGCTGTACGTGTGCGATTCCAAGGAAGACCAGGTATTCGTGTTCGACATCGAAAGCGGGATCCAGGTTTTCACTTTGTCCCATCCCGGCACGGCGCTGTATGGGGTAAAAAACGCGTTCCGTCCCCTGAAAATCGCCGTGGACGACGCGGACTGCATGTATGTGATCAGCAAAGGTAACACCAACGGCATCGCCCAATACAGCGCCGACGGCACGTTTTTAGGCTATTTCGGGGCCAACAGCACGGAAATACCTTGGACAGAAAAACTGAAACGCCTCACCTATACCCAGGAACAGCTGAACATGCTCAAGCGCAACGTGCCCTCCACCCCCACCTCGCTGGACATGGACGAAAGGGGCCTGGTATACACCGTGACGACGGGCAGCGAGGGCGTAAAGCGCCTGAGCATGAGCGGCCTGAACATCATGGACCCGGTGAACTGGGGCTTCCAGAACGCCATCGACGTGGCGGTAGGCAGGGAAGAAACCATCTTTGTGGTGAACGAACTGGGCTATATCATGGAATATACCCGGGATGGCCGGGTGCTGTTCTACTTTGGCGGCGAGGACCTGGACCGTACCCGCACGGGGCTTTTCGTGTCCACCGTGGCCATCGATGTGGACGCAGAAGGACGGCTTTATGTGCTGGACCGGGACAAGGCCCAGGTGCAGCGGTTTGAAATCACGGAATACGCATCCCTGGTGCATCAGGCCTTAGCTTTGTATCAGGAAGGGCTGTATGCCCCCAGCCAGGAACCCTGGGAAAAAGTGATCCGCCTAAACAGCATGTTCGATTATGCCCAGATGGGCCTTGGCAAAGCGTACTACAAGCTGGAAAGGTATGACGACGCGCTGAAAGCCTTCCGCTTAGGCGGCGACAAGGCGGGGTACAGCGACGCATTTTGGGAAGTGCGCAACGTCTGGGCGCAAAACAATATTCTTTGGCTGGTATTCGGCGTCATCGCGCTGATCGCGGCAGCGAAAATCTGGAAGCAGCTCAAAAAGAAGTGGGCGCCTGCCGCGAAGCTGGCTGCGGGATGGAAAACGCTTACTGACCGCAAGCTGATCCGTGAGCTCCGATTCATGGGCTATTTCCCCCGGAACCCGGCGGACGCTTATTACGGGGTGAAATTTGAGGGCAAGGTATCGGTGCTGTCCGCTTCGGTGCTGTACGGGGCCGTGTTCCTGCTGTTCCTTTTAAACAAGTACGCGTGCGGCTTCCTGTTCAAGGGTGTGCAGGACGGGCACTATGAGATCATGAACGACGTATCGGTGGTGCTGGGAGGGCTGCTGCTGTTCCTTACGGCCTGCAACCTGATCTGCTCCATCCGGGATGGGGAGGGCACCTTCAGGCAAATGTACTGCGGCCTGGCTTACGCCCTGACGCCATACATTCTCCTCACGCCCATTGCTTTCGGCCTTTCCTTTGTCCTCACGTTCAACGAGGCGTTCATCATTTCCCTGCTGAACATCGTGTCCCTGGCGGGATGCTTCGTGCTGATCCTGATGATGGTGAAAACCCTGCAAAACTATTCCTTCCGTGAAACCATTGTAACGCTGGGGCTTACCCTGTTCACCATGCTGATGATCGTGATCGCCCTGGTGATCGCCGCGGCGCTGATCGCGCAGCTGTGGGAATTCCTTGCAGGCGTATGGAAGGAGGCGCAGTTCTATTATGAAAATTAAAGGATGGCTTCTGATCCTTCTTCTTTTCCTGCCGCTGACCGCGCTGGGCGAAACATATACTGTGGAAAATGAAGGATACCTGCTCTCCCTGGATGGGGAGACCCTGGCCCTGAGCCTGACGGATAAAGCGTCAGGGATCACATACTTAGGCGGCGCGGACCCGGAGCAGGTGTCGGGGAACGCTTCCTGGAAAGGTTTCCTTTCCTCCACTTTGTCCATCGATTACACATCCGGCACCAGCACCGCAGCACAGCGGGCGGACGTAAGTTCGGCTGAAACGGAAATCACCGCTGCGCCCGTGGAAAACGGCGTTGATTTCTCCATCGATTTTACGGCCCTGGGTCAAAAAATGAAGGTAGAGATCAGGCTGCTGGAGGACGGGCTTTCCATCCGCGTTCCCGGCGAATCCATGCAGGAATACGGCGATACGCAGCTTTGCGGGCTGTACCTGCTGCCCTGCTTCGGCGCTACCAGGCTGAACGAAGAAGCGGGCTATATCCTGGTGCCCGAGGCGGCGGGGGCTATCATCAGCTTTTCCGACGGCCGGGGCATGGGCAATACACCCTACGTGAAGCGTATCTACGGCGATAACGTGGGCGTGGACCGAAGCGTTTCTTCCAAATTGAACCGTCCCGCCGAAAAGATCACCCTGCCTTTGTACGGCATGGCGTATACCGACCGGGGCGGCGCTTTCCTGGCCGTGGTGGAAGAAGGGGAAGAAGCGGCCGAGATCTTAGCTTATCCCGGCGGCGTCATCACGGAATACAACTGGGCGGCGGCACATTTCATCCTGCGGGAAACCTATATCCGCCAAACTACCCGCACCATGGGCCTGCCCGCCCGGGAAACCAATCCCTACTGCCGTGATATGGCGGTTCGCTTCTGTATCCTCAGGGACGGGGAAGCCACATACGCGGGCATGGCCCGGAAATACCGGTCTATGCTGGAAGAAAAAAACGCCCTTCGCACGGCGGATACCGCGTACCGGCCCCGGATCGATTTCTTGGGTGCGGAAACAGAACAGTTTCTTTTGTGGGATCAGCTGGTGCCCATGACTTCGGCCCGGCAAGCTCAGGATATCCTGAAGGACGCGCTGGACAAGGGCCTGACCGCGCCGCTGGTGAGCTTCCGGGGATGGATGAAAGGGGGCTTATCCAAAAACTTAGGCAGCGGAAATGTGAACCTGGAAGGCAGGCTGGGCGGCAGGCAGGATATGGAGGCGCTCAAAACGTTTCTGGAATCTTCCGGCGGCATCTTCTTCCTGGAAGCCGATCCCGTACAGGCAAACCCCGGACGGGCGTACAACATGCGGCTGGATATCGTCCGTTCCATTGGCCAGACCGTGGGTGAAATCCCCACGGGCAAGGATCTGTATCCTGTCATGTACTATCTCACGCCCCGGCGCACCGCGGAGATTTTAGCGGAATATGAAAAGCAATATGCCTTTGATTTTTCCGATCTGACCTTAGCCACCCTGCCCGACACCCTGTTTTCCTATTATTCCGCAGGACGCAACTACACCCGGGGCGATACGCTGGATGCCTACCGAACGGCGCTGGACGCGCTGGACGGAATGAACCTGGCGCTGAAAAACCCCCTGGCGGCTTACTATCCGTATATGGAAGCGTATCTGGATATGCCGCTGAGCTGCACCAGCTATTCGTTCATCACCGCGGAAGTGCCTTTCCTGCCTCTGGTGCTCAGCGGGCACGTGCCCTATTGGGGCAATTACAACAATTTCGATTCCAACCAGCGGCGGCAGATGCTGAAGCTGGTGGAGTACGGCGCGTTTCCCTCCTTCCTGGTGACGGCGGAGGAGGTGCAGAAGCTGGTGAACACCAATTCCTCCGATGTGTTCACCGCCCAATGGGACGTGATCGGCGATACCGTGCTGAAAACGGACGCGGAAATCAAAGGCCTGTGGGAGGAAATCGGTATTCGCCGCATGACGGATCATACGCTGCTCAGCGGCCAAGCGGCCCTGGTGCAGTACGGTGATGATCTCTTCCTCGTGGTCAATTACGGCGATACGGCTTTTTCCTACCAAGGCACGGAAGTGCAGCCCCTTGGCTACGTGATCCTGAAAGGGGGTGACGCGCCGTGAAAAAACGGCGTTTCGGCCTGGTCACCCGCCGCGAAATGAAAGGCTACATCTTTCTTCTGCCCTGGCTGATCGGATTCGTGGTCTTTTTCGCACTTCCCCTGGTTCAGTCCTTCATCTACAGCCTGAGCAACGTGAAAATGACTGCCGCAGGGCGCAAAATGAGCTATGCGGGCTTTCAGAACTACGCCTACCTGTTCAATGAAGATACGGTGTTCACCGGTCTGCTCTCCGCCTTCTATCAGGACGCGGTATTGAGGCTGGCGGTGATCCTGGTCTTCTCTCTGGTGATTGCCATGATGCTGAACCACAACATCAAAGGCAAAGGCGTTTACCGCACCATCTTTTTCCTGCCCATCATCGTGGTGTCCGGGCCCGTGCTGCAGCGGCTCATGGACGAAGGGGCCACCACGGTGCCCCTGATCGAAAGCTACGGCGTTTCCGGCATCATTTCGGCGCTGCTGCCCGGTTCCCTCGCAAATCCCTTGAACAGCCTGTTCACCCAGCTGATCCTGGTTCTGTGGTATTCCGGCGTGCCCATCCTGATCTATATGGCGGGCCTGCAAAAGATCGACAAGGTGGTTTATGAGGCGGCGCTCATCGACGGCGCGGGCAGTTGGGTGGCTTTCTGGAAAATCACGTTGCCCGCATTGCGCCCCATGATCCTGATCAACGGCATCTATACCTTGGTATTCTTAGCTACCAGCGGCCTGAATGATGTGATCGCGGAAATCAACAGCCGCATGTTCAATACGTCCTTCGGCGGCGGCTATGGCGTGGCTTCCGCCATGGCGTGGGTGTATACGGTCACCCTGGCCGTGGGTCTCTCCGTCATTTATCTGGTCACCAAGCCCAGGAAAGCCACCCAGGTGGAAGTGGTGAAAACCAGGGAACAGGTGCGCGTGGAGCGGCTCCACGCCCAGCGCGCCGCCAGGCGGAAAGGAGGCAGGCATGAAAAGTAAATCAGCGAAAAAAAAGAATTGGGCCGAGGCCTTCCGGAAGCTGCTCTTGGGTACGAACGACCGTTTGGGCCTGATCATGAAAACCTTTCTGTACGTCATGCTGTCGGCCCTGGGTTTTGTGTACATCTATCCCATCCTGCATATGGCGGTGACCAGCCTAAAATCCCTGACGGACCTGCTGGACCCCTCCGTGCAGTGGCTGCCCCATCAGCTGAGCTTGGACAATTATGAGAAAGCGCTGGATGTGATGGGCTTTCAGGAGCATCTGTGGGATACGCTGCTGGTATCCTTCCTGCCTTCCCTGTGCCAGACCGCTTCCTGCGCTTTGGCGGGCTACGCCTTCGCCCGATTCCGTTTCAAGGGCAAAAACCTGCTCATGGGCTGCGTGCTGCTCACCTTCATCGTGCCCTTTCCCGTGCTGATGGTGCCCACCTATACCCTGTATTCCGATTACGGCATCTTAGGTTCCATCCTCACCATGATCCTGCCCGCGGTCACCGGCCAGGGCCTGCGCAGCGCCATCTTCATCCTGATCTACAGGGCATTTTACGAGCAGACCCCCGTATCTCTGGACGAAGCCGCCCGGGTAGACGGGGCCAGCGAAAAGCGTATTTTCTTCACCATCGGCGTGCCTCTGGGCCTGCCCGCCATGCTGACCACCTTCCTGTTTTCCTTCGTATGGTACTGGAATGAAACTTACACCACCAGCCTCTATATGGGCAATGCCGCTTTGGGCGATACCCACAGCGTGTCCACGTTGCTCATGGAGCTCAGCAAATTCGAGGACAGCTACAAGGCTTATCTTGAAAAAGTGAGCGGCTGGGCGGCTAAAATGGGCGGCGCCACCAACGTGCAGAACGAGGCCGTCACCATGGCGGGCACCATCCTCACCATCCTGCCCCTGCTGATCATCTACTTCTGCCTGCAAAGGTATTTCACCGAAGCCATCGACAGAAGCGGCATCACGGGCGAATAACCCCCGATATCTTTACGGGAAAAGGCGGTGCGTTGCCTTTCGTCCCGTGTCAGATATAGAATCAAGAAGGAGGACTCACTCATGAAAAAGGTACTTTCCATGCTGTTGATCCTGGCGCTGGCCATGAGCGTGCTGCCCCTGGCCATGGCCGAAGGTCTGGAACCCCTGACCACCGATGAAATCACCCTGCGGTACGCCTGCTGGGGCCAGGCGGAAGCCGGCGAGCCCGAAGTGCTGCAGGCGCTGATCGCCCAGTTTGAAGAAGCCCATCCCAACATTCACGTGGAATTCGTGCCCATCGATCAGGGCACCTGGGACGAGGGCCTGACCAACCTGGCCGCGCAGGGCAATCTGCCCGACGTGTTCTGGGTATTCTCCGTCAGCGCCGCCGTTTCCAACGAATGGGCGCTGGATCTGACCGAATTCTACGAGAAAGACCCGGACGCCGCGGAACTGTATCCCACCATGGTATCCAGCAGCAAGATCGGCGGCAAGAACTATTCCTATCCCGCCGTGCTGTTCCCCCACATGATCTTCATGAACAAGACCCTGTTTGAAAAGTATAACGTGGAACTGCCCTCCACCGACTGGACTTGGGACGAATACTTTGAGCTGGCCGAGGAACTGAGCCATCCCGAAGAATACTACTACGGCGTTTCCAACCCGCTGTATGTGGACCTGTTCCCCGCCGCCATCAACGGCAATCAGGGCAAATTCGGCTGGGACGGCGAAGCTTATCACTTTGACGATGCCTGGATCGAAGCCGTGGAAACCCGTGCCGAAGTGATCAACAACAAGATCTGTGAGTGGATGAGCGCGGAAGAAAAGGAAGCCGTGCTGGGCGATCCCGGCGCCTGGCCTCCCGGCAAAGGCCGCACCGCCATGCATACCGACTGGCCCTGGACCATGGCCATGTTCAACACCACCGTGAAGGAAGAAACCGGCTGCGAATTCGTGTACTATCCGCTGCCCATGGGCGAAGGCAAGGGCGAACTGGCTATCGTGGACAACGGCATCATTTCCGCTTCTACCGAGCATCCCCGGGAAGCCTGGGAACTGGCTAAGTGGATGAGCTGGGGCCCCATGGCCGCTCTCAAGCGCCAGGAAACCTACCGCTCTCTGGGCTATCCCGTAAGCCGCATGCCCGTTGTGAGCACCCCCGAAGTGTGGCAGGATCTGGTGGATAACGCCGACGATACCATCAAGGGCTTCTATGAAGCCGTTCTGAACCGCGGCGTGAACTTCGTTCCTTCCAACTGGCCCGTGTGCCCCGGCTGGGGTGAGATCGAAACCTACTACAATTCCAACGATATCAACGGCAAGATCCTGCGGGGCGAACTGAGCGCTGCCGACGTGGCCGCCGAGCTGGAAGCGGTAGCGAACCGTGCCCGCGACAATTACCTGGCTTCCATCACCGAGTAAACATTTCCGATTCATCAAATCATTGATTCGTTTTTCCCGGGGAGGCGCGACGCACCCGCGCCTCCCTCTGGGAGGAACGCCTATCCCAGCACTTTGAAAGGCAGGCTGATCCTATGCGCAGGACGCGATTCAACCCGGACCGGTTCCATCTGAACCAGATCCCCATGTACATGGTGCTGGTTCCGCTGGCTTTGTTTATGAGCCTGCCGATCCTGTTTATCATCAACCACGCCTTCAAGCCCATCGAGGAATTGTTCGCCTTTCCGCCTCGTTTTCTGGTGAGCAATCCGGTCATGGATAACTTTACCAAATTAGTGCGTCAGGCGTCCCAGGGCGGCATTTCCATCAGCCGCTATATCTTCAACAGTCTGATCGTTACCCTGTCCGTGGTGATTTGCAGCGTGGTGATCAGCTCCATGGCGGCCTTCGCCCTGAGCAAGCTGCGCTTCCGCGGGAAAAAGACCCTGATGGAAATCAATAATTTGGCCATGATGTTCGTGCCTGTGGCCGTGATCATTCCCCGGTATCTGCTCATTGACAAGCTGGGCATGATCAATACCTTCGCGGCGCATATCCTGCCGCTTATCGCCATGCCGGTGGGCATGTTCCTGGTGAAGCAGTTCACCGACCAGGTACCCGATTCCCTGATCGAAGCCGCCATCGTGGACGGCGCGGGGTATTTCCGGGTGTTTTTCAAAATCATCCTGCCGCTGGTGCGGCCCGCCATCGCCACAGTAGCCATCCTGGCTTTTCAATCGGTGTGGAACAACACGGAAACCTCCATCATGTTTACCAATAAGGAAAACATGCGTACCCTGACCTTTTATATGAACACTTTGGCTAGCAACACCAACGCCGTGGCGGGCCAGGGCATCGCCGCCGCCGCGTCGCTGATCATGTTTCTGCCCAATCTGATCCTGTTTATCTGCATGCAGAGCAAAGTGATGAATACAATGGCTTATTCCGGCCTGAAATGATACGAGGGGAGGATTCGCCCCATGCTGAAGAGGATGATCTGCTTTGTGATGGCCCTTTGCTTTGCCCTGCCGGGGGCGGCCCTTTCGGAGGAATACCAAAATCCCATGGCGATCCCCGGACAGTATCCGCCTATCCGGGGCGCGACCGACGATTACGGCATCGGCGACCCCTTTGTGATACGGTGGAACGGCATGTATTATTTGTACGCCTCCTCTTGTGAGGATCGGGTGCGGGTGTTCACGTCCCGGGATCTGGTCCATTGGGATTTTCAGGGCTGGTGCACCGAAAACAAGGACGTGTATTTTGCCTACGCGCCGGAAGTGGTGTATTGGCGGGGGGATTTCTATATGGTCACATCCCCCAACGGAGGCGGCCATTATATCCTGAAAAGCGATTCCCCCCTGGGCGTGTTCCGGCCCGTCACCGGCAATTTCGGCTATCAGATCGACGGCTCTTTCTTCGTGTGCGACGATGGAAAGCTGCTCCTTCTTTTCCCAGAGGACAGCCAGATCAAGCAAAGCTTCCTGAACGAAAAGACCCTGCTGCCCGAGGGAATCAAATTCTCCACCACGGCCACCCTACGCCATTGGACGGAAGGCCCGGGACTGTTCCGCCGGGGGGATTGGTATTATCTCACCTTTACGGGCAATCATCTGCTTTCCTCCGGCTATCGGGTGGCTTACGCCAATCGGTACGGTTCCCCGGCGGGCAAATTCGATCAGCCCAGCGATTCCACCCTGATCATTCACAGCGTTTTCGGGGACAAGTTCACGGGCCTCGGCCACTCCAGCAATTTTGTCGGCCCGGACCTGGACAGCGTATACACGGCTTATCATTCCTACGTTTCCATCGGCGGACCGGCCCGGCTTTATAACTTAGACCGGCTGTTCACCAACGGAGGGTATCTGTACACCAGCGGCCCCACGAATTTTTCCATGCCGGTTCCCGATATGCCGGATGTGTACGGCGACGCGGCTGGAGAATTAAACGACTTTGCCGAAACGGAAGAAGGATTTTTTGCCGAAATCCCGAAAACCAACGTGTTCACCCAGGAATGCAATTTCATCCTGGCGGAAGGCGGCGCTGCCTTGTGGCAGGCGGGAGAGAAAGACGGCGAAACCGTTCTTTTGCGCACCGACGGGGACCGGATCACGCTGTGTATCGGAGAAAAAGAGCTTTGCGATGAAAGCGTGCCCTTCTTAGGCGCGAAGGGGACGCTGCACACCCTGCGGGTGGAATGCAATGCAGCATGGTTTTACGCGTATATCGACGGCATGCGGCTGATCACCCTGTATGAACCGGGGTTCACAGCGGACCGGATCGGCGCGGTGAAAAGGGAAAACGTTTCCTATTCTTTCATGGCCTGTACTGCCAAGGCCCTGGGTTCCGGCGACAATACGGCCCTCAAGGTGATCCCGGGGAAGTTCAGCGCCATTCACGCCCTGAACAGGGAAGAGATGACCTGGACGGAGACCGGAAAACAGGCGGAAATCGTTCCCATGCTGGGAAAAGCGGATTATGCCGTAAGAGTGGCGGCGGATGGGACGTATGTTTTCGATTTCACCGTGTGCGCCTTGGACTGCGGCAAGGAACTGGAAGTATTCCTGGACGGTGAAAACGTATGGCGGGGCGCTGTTCCGGCATTTTCCGGAAGAGACGCGTACTTCACGTTCTCATCGTCTCCCGTTTTTCTGGCCGCCGGGGATCATGTTCTGTCGCTGGCCGGGGAGGACGTGCAGCTCAGCCGCACAGCGGTCTTCTCCTTTGCGGAAACGGCGGAAACGTACAACGATTTTTCGGAAAAAGCCATGCGGGACGGTTTCATTACCTTAGGCGCGTTCAATATGCACGCGGAAGACGGCCTGCTCTCTATCAAAAAGAACCGCACGGGCTTCGCGCTTTTCGGAGAAGAAGGACAAACGGATTACGAGCTTCGCGTCCGTTTCCGCATCCCCCAGGAGGGAAGCGGCACCAGCGGCGTCCTGCTTCGGGCGACGAACGTATCTTTATACGACGCGCAGGTGGCGGAAAGCTATTACGGATACGGCGTGATCCTGAGCAAGTTAGGCTTCAGCGTGCAGAAAACGGCATACGGGGCCGTGGGCAGCGCGCAGTTCTGCAAGGTGGACGCCTGGAAAAACGCGGAAGAAGGCGAATTGATCCTGCGCGTAAAGGGAAACAGGCTGGAAATCTCTCTGCCGGGGGAAGCGCCCCAGTATACGCTGGAGGACGCGCAGCCCTTTACCCATGGCATGTACGGATTTTTCAGCACGGGGAAGGAATTGCAGGTGCTGTCCTGTGACGTGATTCCTTTGCAATGAGGGGGAAAAACCGTGAAAAACCTGGATCTTTCCGTGAACGATACGGAAAAACTGGCCCTGGTGGCTCGGGCGCTGGGCTCGGACGTGCGTATCAGGATCATGCAGCTGCTCGGGGAGCGCAGCATGAGCATCGTGGAGTTGGCGCAGGCCATGAACGCGCCGCTGTCCACCATCAGCAACAATGTGGTGCTCCTGGAGGAAGCGGAATTGATCCGCACCGAGCGGCGGAACGGCGTGAGGGGCGTGATGAAGCTGTGCAGCCGGAAGCGCGACCAGATCCATATCGATCTGGAGGGCCAGGAACAGCGGCAGATCGAATCCCACTTCCAGTACATGCCCATCGGCCATTATATCGATTGCCTGATCGTGCCCACCTGCGGTATGGCGGGGTCTCAATCCAATATCGGCATTCAGGACGACACGGCGCTGTTTTATGAGCCGGAGCATTTTGACGCTCAGCTGCTCTGGTTCCAGAAAGGCTTCGTGGAATACCGGTTCAGCAGCCGGTACGCGATAGACCGTAAGCTGCATTGCCTGGAAATCAGCTTCGAGGCCTGTTCGGAAGCGCCGAATTACCGGTTGGATTGGCCCAGCGATATCACGGTGTGGGTGAATGGTGTGGAACTGGGCACCTGGCGCTGTCCCGGCGATTTTGGGGGCCGTCAGGGCCGCTACACGCCCATCTGGTGGCCCCAGTCCGCCACGCAGTACGGCTTGCTCAAACGCTGGCGGGTGGATCAGAACTGCTGCCTGCTGGACGATGAAATCATTTCCAATGTAACGCTGGATCAGCTT
>JAFWQM010000202.1 GCA_017509065.1 Clostridia bacterium | reverse complement strand
ATGCTCATATTACGGCCAGAAATTGATATAGGAAACAACCTTCGGTTGCTCCTCGGCGACGCACATGTCGCCGCCTGCGGATTAAAAATCGAAGGGCCTGCGGGCCCTTCGATGCATCCCGAGGTTTGTCGACGATCTGAACCATCGGCAGACAAGGCCGATGGTTTTTCGCTGTTTTTTCCTATTTACAGTGTGACTCCGCTCTTGAAGATGGCGATTTCGCGGTAGCCGTGCTGTTCGGCCTTGGTTTCCTGTCCGTTGGCGGTATCCAGCACCAGCCGGAAAAGCTGTTTCGCGGCTTCGTCCATCGTGACGCCCTGCAAGAGCTGCCCGGCGTTGAAGTCGATCCAGCCTTGTTTTTTACTTGCCAGGTTCGCGTTGGTCGCCACTTTCAGGGTGGGGGCGGGGCCGCCCAGGGGCGTGCCGCGGCCGGTGGTGAACAGGATCAACTGCGCGCCGGAAGCGGTCAGGGAGGTGACGGCGCAGATATCGTTGCCGGGGCCCCAGACCAGGTTCAGGCCCTTGCGGGTGACGGGCTGGGTGTATTGCAGCACGTCCTGTACTTCGCCCAGGCCGCCCTTCTGGGTGCAGCCCAGGCTCTTTTCCTCCAGCGTGGTGATGCCGCCCGCCTTGTTGCCGGGGGAGGGATTCTCGTAGACCGGCATGTGGTTGTCCTGGTAATACTTCTTAAACCCATTCACCAAATCGCAGGTCTTCTGGAACACTTCCTCGTCCTTACACCGCGCCATGAGCAGTTCTTCCGCGCCGAACATTTCCGGCACTTCGGTGAGCAGGGCCGTGCCGCCAGCCGCGCAGATGCCGTCGCTGACCGCGCCAAGGAGCGGGTTGGCGGTGATGCCGGAGAAGCCGTCGGAGCCACCGCATTTGAGGCCGATCACCAATTTGGAAACAGGCTGCTCGGTACGCACATCGTTTTTCAGTTCGTCCTGCAATTCAGCGATGAGTTTCAGCGCTTCCGCTTCCTCGTCCTCATAATCCTGGCAGACCAGGAACTTGACCCGCTTTTCGTCCACGGGGCCAAGATGCTCCCTGAAAGCGTCCAGGGTGTTGTTTTCGCAGCCCAGGGACAGCACCAGCACGCCACCCGCGTTGGGATGGCGCACCAGAGCGGCCAGCAGGTCGCGGGTGCGGGCGTGGTCCTCGCCAAGCTGGCTGCACCCGTAAGGATGGGTGAAGGTAAAGACCGGCGCGGGGCCGACCTTGGTGCCCGCTTCCGCGACGCGCTGGGCGGTGTGGTTCACGCAGCCAACCAAAGGCAAAATCCAAATCTCGTTGCGGATGCCCACTCTGCCGTCCGCCCGCTCATAGCCCATGAAGGAGCCGGTGAAGGGCGCGGCTTTGTGAATAGGCTGGGGGGCGTAGGTGTAGTTCTTTTCGCCGCTGAGGGCGGTTTTCAGGTTGTGGGAATGAATCCACTCCCCCGCCTTGATGCCGCACTGAGCCGTGCCGATGGGACAGCCGTACTTGATCACCTTTTCACCCTGCGCAATGTCCCGCAGCGCGATCTTGTGCCCGGCGGGAATCCCCTCGCGCGGGGAAATCAGCACGCCCACGTTGTCCAGTTCATGGAGCTTGATGTAATCGCTCATGATTATCTCCAATATATTTATTTCATCATCAAAGACAAAATGCGGATTCCCCTCTATAGCTTTCTCGGAAGGGGGTCTGGGGGAGACTGCTCTTTGGCTGCAAAGAGCGGTTTCCCCCAGAAATCTTTTTTATTCAAACGTTTTGCGCATAGCGGCGCGGATACCAAGGGATTGAATATCCTTCAATTGTTCAGACACCTTGTCTTTCAGGCCGGGAATGGCGGTCAGGTCTTCACCCCACAGGCTGGTATTGGACAGCACGGCGTGGGCGTCGGGCGCTTTCTGGGCAGCGAAGAAGGTGAGCACGTGGGCGTCGTCCTTCACGGGATAGGGCGCGCCGTTGCGGAGGCCCTCATAATCGCCCGCCGCATTCTGCTGGATGCCGGTGTAGAAGCAGATCAGGGAGGACAGGCCGAAGGCCAGGCAGGCGGGGATTGCGCCGGTCTTTTTCTGGTAGTCTTTCAAAGTCGGCAGCACGCGGGCCGTCCACTTGCTGACGCTGTTCAGGGCGATGGACAGCAGTTCATGGCGGTTGAAGGGATTCTCAAACCGCAGGCACACCGCATCGGCGAATTCCTTCACCACGTTTTCAGGGAGCGGCACGTTGGGCATGATCTCGTCGTTCAGGGCGTGTTCCAGGAACGCGCGCACGTCCTTGTCCGCCATGCACTCACCCACGGTGTCGAGGCCCGCCAGGTACGCGCCAAGCACCATGGTGGTGTGGGCCCCGTTCAGCATCCGAACCTTCCGCAGCTTGTAGGGCTTCACGTTGTCAGTGAAAATGACGGGGTTCACCTTGTCCAGGGGGATTTCCTTTTTCACCTGCTCGGGGCCTTCAATGACCCACAGGCCGAAAGGCTCGGCGGTGTCCAGCTGCTGATCCTCATAGCCCAGTTCCTCAAAAACGCCGGGCACTTCCTTGCGGGGGAAGCCGGTCACGATGCGGTCTACCAGGGTGGAGCAGAAGATATTGTCGTTTTCCAGCCAGTTGATAAAGGCTTCGCCCAGGTTCCACTGGGCGGCGGTTTTCAGCACGGCGTCCCTGAGATGATAGCCGTTATCGTCGATCAGCTCGCAGGGCATGATAATGAAGCCCGGCTTGCCCAGCAGGAAGCGCTCATGCAGGAAACGGGTTAGTTTGCCGGGATAGGAGGGCTGAGGTTTATCGTCGTAGCTGTCCGTGCCGGTGTAGACGATGCCCGCCTCGGTGGTGTTGCTGACGATGAAGCGCAGGGTGTCGATCTTCGCCAGGTCAAGATAGCGCTGGAAATCGGCGTAGGGCTCCACGGTTTTAAGTACCGTGCCGATAACCTTGACCTTCTTCACGTCGCCGCTTTGCTCGCGCCCGCGAAGCATCACGGTATACAGGCAGTCCTGTTCCTCCAGCAGCTTGCAAAGGCCGCGTTCCAGGGGCTGCACGATGGCCACGCCGTAGTCGCCGCCGCACTGGGTGTTCAGGTTGTCGATCATTTCATCCACGAACGCGCGCAGGAAGCCGCCTTCGCCGAACTGCATCACGCGGATATTCTCGGGCCGTTTCACCTGAGGAACCAGGGACTTATTTAACCTTTCCATTGTAACCCTCTCCGTTCATCATATCATTTTCGTTTGATCGTGTTAAGTATTGAGAGAACAGAGTACAGAGTACAGATTATTTTGTCAGTCAGCTTTCGATTCCAAATCGCATCAGGTATCCAATCTGAACTCTGTACTCTGAACTCTGTGCTCTTTTGCTTAGATTCCAAAGTACGCTTTGGCGTTGTGGTAGCAAATATCCTTGACCATTTCTTTGAGGGGCTCAATATCATTGGGGTATTCCCCGTTTTCCACCCAGTTCCCGATCACATTGCACAGGATGCGGCGGAAGTATTCATGCCGGGGATAACTGATAAAGGAACGGCTGTCGGTGAGCATTCCGACGAAGGTTCCCAGTACGCCCAGGTTCGCCAAGGTGTGAAGCTGTTCCTCCATGCCGTCCTTCTGATCGAGGAACCACCAGGCGGAACCCATCTGAATCTTTCCCTTCACGCCAGGCTGCTGGAAGTTGCCCAGCATCGTCCCAATGGCGTGGTTGGCGGCGGGATTCAGGGAATAGAGAATCGTCTTGGGCAGCTGGCCCTGGGCGTCCTGCAGGTCCATCAGGCGGCTCAGATGCTGGGCAATCGGCGCGTCGATGATGGAATCGAAGCCAACGTCCGGGCCGTAGCGCTTGAACATGGCGGTGTTGTTGTTCCGCATGGCCGCGATGTGATACTGCTGCACCCAGCCCCGCTGAGCGTACATGGCCCCTAAACCCGCCAGCACCACCGTGCGGTAGCTTTCGATGTGCTTCTGCTTGATGGTCTGCCCCTCCATCGCCTCATGGAAAGCTTTGTCCGCCTGCTTGAAGGAGGGCTCGCCGTAGGGCACCGTATCCAGCGCGTGGTCGGCAACGCGCGCGCCGCAGGCGTGGAAGTATTCCACCCGGCGCTCCAGGGCGGTCAGCACGTCGGCGGTGGAGTTGATCTCCATGCCCGCCACCCGGGAGAGCTGTTTGATGTATTCCACGAAGCCCAGCCGGTCGATGTTCAGCGCTTTGTCCGGCCGGAATGCAGGATAGACCTTCGCCTTCATGCCGTTCTGCGCGGCGATGGTCTGGTGGAAGGACAGGTCGTCCACCGGGTCGTCGGTGGTGCAGAGGTAATCCACGTTAAATCTGTCGATCAGCGCCTGAGCCCGGAAATCGTCGCCCCGGAGCATTTCAGTGGCCTGATCGTAAATCTCCCCGGCGGTGTCGCGGTTCAGGGGCGTGTAAATCCCGAATACCCGCTGCAGTTCCAGGTGCGTCCAGTGAACCAAAGGATTGCCGATGGCGTGCGCGATCGTGTCGCCGTAGGCGATGAACTTTTCCCTCGGGTCGCCGTCGCCGCGAATGAGCTTTTCATCCACGCCCCAGCTCAGCATGGCGCGCCATTTGTAGTGGTCACCGCCCAGCATCAGGTGGGAAAGATTGTCAAATTTGATGTTCTCCGCGATTTCCCTGGGCGACAGGTGGCAGTGGTAGTCGATGATGGGCATGTCCTTCGCTGCCTCGTGAAACAGCGTCCGGGCGGTATTCGTAGTTAGGAGAAAATTGTCATCCATGAAGGGCTGCATAACGAACCAACCTCCTTGTTTCTCCCATTATAGAGCGCGATATGCGGAAAGTCAAGCAGCGCCGGAAAGGATATTTTTGTTCCTGCCTCAGCGTATTTTGGTCCGTTGTTACTATTCGCCTATATGTAGTCTAACAAGGGGAACGCTGGGGCTGTTCGCCCCAGTTCCGCCGCCTCAATCGGCGCAAGTCCGCATGAATAGCGCCGAGCAACGCGAGGCTGAGGGCGAGCAATCCTTGGATTGCCGCCCGAAACCCGCGCTTCCCGAAGGGAATAGCGCGGGGCGTAAGCGGACTTGCGAAGATTGAGGCTGCGGATCTGGGCGCGCGGAGCGCCCAGCGTTTCCCTTTGTATCATGACTCGATACCTGAATAGTTACGGCCTGTGCAATTTCAGTACAATGCGCCGTCCGTCCATGAATTGACAGGCTTTCCCGAAAGGCATATAATGAAACCCGACGGTTTTCCAAAGGAGGAAAGAAGCGAAGCACATGAGCAAAACCAACACGCAGCAGTTTTTCAAGGGCTGCCGGGACGGGGTGCCCATCATGCTGGGATACCTGGCCGTGTCCTTTTCATTCGGTATCAAGGCGTTATTGGAGCATTTGACCGTGGGCCAGGCGGTGCTGATGTCCGGGCTGAACCTGACCTCGGCGGGCCAGTTCGCGTCCCTGTCGGTGATTGCCGCGGCGGGGAGCTATCTGGAAATGGCGCTGTGCCAACTGATCATCAACCTGCGGTATTGTTTGATGAGTGCCAGCCTGAGCCAGAAGGTGGACCCCAAAGCGCCGTTTTTCCATCGGTTCATCATGTCCTTCGGCGTGACGGATGAGATTTTCGCGCTGTCCGCCGCCGTTGAAGGCCCCCTCTCCCCCTTTTATACTTATGGACAGATGACGGTGGCCATTCCCGGCTGGACGATTGGCACGCTGCTGGGCGCGATTGCCGGCAACATCCTGCCTGCCCGCGTGCTGGTAGCGCTGAGCGTGGCGCTGTACTGCATGTTCATCGCCATCATTGTGCCGCCCGCCAAGAAGAACCGGACGCTGACCTTCGTGATCGTCATTTCCATGGCGGTGAGCGCGGTGTTCAGCTACGCGCCGTACCTGCGGGAGATTTCCGCCGGAACGCGGGTCATCATCCTGACCGTGGCGCTGTCCGTGGCGGCGGCGCTGATTCGTCCGGTGAAGGAGGAGGAAGCTGCATGAGCGGGAACGTTTACATTTATATCCTCGTCATGGCCGGCGTGACCTACCTCATCCGTATGCTGCCGCTGACCCTCATCACGAAGAAGATTCAGAGCACGTTCATCAAATCGTTTCTCTATTATGTGCCCTATGTCACCCTCTCCGTGATGACCTTCCCCGCCATCCTCCGCGAAACCTCCACCCCCTGGTCGGGCCTCGCCGGATTCGTGACCGCCCTGTTCCTGTCCTATAAGGGCAAGGGGTTGATTTTCGTTTCCCTCTGCTCCTGCGCGGTGGTGTTTCTGCTGGAACTGGCGCTGATTTAGTTTTTTTTTCTGGGGGAAACCATTCTTTGGAGGCCAAAGAATGATTTCCCCCAGACCCCTTTCCAAGAAAGCCATAAAGGGTGAATATCTTTTGTGTCAGCGTCATCATTACTATACGTAATATCTGAAATTTAATTTACATCAGCTATCATAATTATAACCCCTTCTATGGCTTTCTCGGATGGGGCTTCGGGGGAAACCGCTCTTTGGCCACCAAAGAGCGGTTTCCCCCGATATATTTCTTACGTTACGGCTGCTTGCCGATGTAGGCCAGGATGCCGCCGTCCACATACAGGATGTGGCCGTTGACGAAGTTGCTGGCGTCGGAGGCCAGGAACACGGCGGGGCCTTGCAGGTCTTCCGGGTTGCCCCAGCGGGCGGCGGGGGTCTTGGCGATGATGAACTGGTCGAAGGGATGGCGGCTGCCGTCGGGCTGGCGCTCGCGGAGGGGCGCGGTCTGGGGCGTGGCGATATAGCCGGGGCCGATGCCGTTGCACTGGATGTTGTGCTCGCCGTACTCAGAGCAGATGTTCCGGGTGAGCATCTTGAGGCCGCCCTTGGCAGCGGCGTAGGCGGACACGGTCTCGCGGCCCAGCTCGCTCATCATGGAGCAGATGTTGATGATCTTGCCGTGGCCCTTCTTGATCATGGAAGGAATGACGGCCTTGGAGCAGATGAAGGGCGCGTTCAGGTCCACGTCGATGACCTTGCGGAATTCGGCAGCGCTCATTTCGATCATGGGAATGCGGCGGATGATGCCCGCGTTGTTCACCAGAATGTCGATGACGCCCACTTCTTCTTCGATCTTTTTCACCAGCGCCTGCACCGCTTCCTCATCGGTCACATCGCAGACATAGCCGTGAGCCTTGATGCCCTTTTCCTCATAGGACGCCAGGCCTTTATTCACCAGGTCCTGATTGATGTCGTTGAACACGATGGTCGCGCCCGCGGCGGCGTAGGCTTCCGCAATGGCAAAGCCGATGCCGTAGGAAGCGCCGGTGATCCAGGCGATTTTGCCTTGCAGGCTGAAAGCGTTCATGTCCATGGGTTTCTTCCTCCTTTGATTGTCGGATGATTACAGTTTGGTTTCTTTATAGAATACGCCCACCATCGCGCCCATGCCGTCGTCCGGCGTAGCGACTTCCTGGAGCGTCCATCCCTCGGATACGTACTGGTTGATGATTTCCTCGGCCTGGGCCAGGTCTTTTTCCCGGCTGAGCTTAATGCCCTTGTTCAGATAGATCAGCTTATATTCTTTCATGCGCTTACCTCAGTTCCGTGGTGGGAATATTGTCCATATCGTCGAAGGCCTGGTTCTCGCCGCCCATGGCCCAGATGAAGGTGTAGTTGCTGGTGCCAGCGCCGGCGTGGATGCTCCAGGAGGGAGAGATGACGGCCTGCTCGTTCTGCATCACGATATGGCGGGTCTCCTGGCCTTCGCCCATCATGTGGAAGACCACGTTGTTTTGAGGCACTTCAAAGTAGAAGTACACTTCCATGCGGCGCTCGTGGGTATGGGCGGGCATGGTGTTCCACACAGAGCCGGGCTCCAGCACGGTCATGCCCATGGAAAGCTGGCAGGTCTTGAGCACGGAGGGATGAATGAACTGGTTGATCACGCGCTTGTTGCTGGTTTCCAGTGCGCCCAGGGGCTTCTTGGCGGCGTCGGCGATCTTGATCAGCTTGTTTTCATAGCTGCAATGGGCGGGGGCGGACACGATGTAGAACTTGGCGGGGTTCTGCGGATCACTGGATTCAAAAGCCACGTACCGCGCGCCGCGGGTGAGATACAGGCAATCTTTATAGTCCAGCTCATACACGTTTTCGTCGGCGATCACCCGGCCGGGGCCGCCCACATTGAACATGCCGCACTCACGGCGTTCCAGGAAATATTCCGTGCCGAAGTTGTGCCAGATGTCGATGCCCTTGTCGAGGGGCACGGTTTCGTATACAGGCATTACGCCCAGGGTCACCATCCGATCCACGTGGCTGTAAACGGCGGTCACTTCGTCCTTGACGAACAGGGTTTCGATGAGGAATTCCTTCCGGGTTTCCTCGGTGGTGTAGCGCTTGAAATCGCGCTGGTTGCAGGAATAGCGAATGTCCATGGCAAATCCTCCCTTTATGTTGAATTATTGATTGCGCAAATTGAGTTTTAGAGTACAGAGTGCAGAGTTCAGAGTTCAGATTTATTTACCTGATGAATTACAGATTCAAAGTGGGTACACTATATCATCTGTACTCTGCACTCTGAACTCTGTACTCTCTTATGACCTGTCATCTATCGTCTTTACTTCCGTTGCCTCGATCCTCTCACCGCTGCTTCCTTCCATGGTTACGTTGTCCAGGATCAGCCTGTCCACGTAAGAAGCAATGATGCCCCGGTTCAGGCACTGTTTCACGTTGGCGGCCATGGCGGGGGCCATGGGCTTGCCGTCGGGGTTGAAGGTGAAGCGGCAGTCCTTCATCGTGATTTCCTGAACGGGGCGTTCCGGCAGGCCCAGGATGTAGCCCGCGCAGGCTTCGCAGTTCTCCGCGTCCACCCGCTCAAACCGGATAGTGCCGATAGTGGGGGTGGTGTCGTCCACGGGCTGCTTCTCCCGGCTCTGGACGTACTCCGTGCGCCCGTCCGGGTCGCAGTAGTACATAGCGTTCACTACCAGCGGGCAGCGCACGCCCTCCATGCGCACGTGGTCGAACACAATATCATCGATCACGCCGTACTTGCCGCGGCCCCGCCGGGTCTTGATGCGCAAACCCCGATCATTGCCGCGCATATAGCAGTGATGCACCCGCACATTTTTGACGCCGCCCGACATTTCGCTGCCGACGGTCACGCCGCCATGACCGTCCAACATACAGCACCAGGCGATTTCAATGTCCTCGCAGGGCACGTGGTACTTCATGCCCATGTAAATCTTCCCGGCCTTGATGGCGATGCAGTCGTCACCCACGGAAAACTCCGTGCCGTACATCCGCACGTGCCTGCAGCTTTCCGGGTCGAAGCCGTCGGTGTTGGGGCTGTTGGCAGGGGCTTCGATGCGCAGGTTCAGGAAAGAAAGGTTTTCGGAAAAGGTGGGATGCAGGTTCCAGGCCGGGCTGTTGCGCACGGTGATTCCCTGCACGGTAATGTCTTTGCAATCCCGCAGATAGAGCATCCGCGGGCGGAAGGCGATTTTTCTGTTTTTGGGGTTCACCCACCAGTCGCCCACATTGCCTTGGCCGTCCAGCACGCCGGGGCCGATGATCTTCACGTCCTCCACGCCGATGCCGGTGATGAAGGAAGCGAAGGAATCCAGCGGGTTTCCCTCCCAGGAGCCGAGGAGCACTTCCCCCTCTTCGTCCGTTGTGCGGGTCATGCCGGGGAGGACGGGGAACTGTTCCCGGTCGGTTTTCAGGTACAGCGCCGCGTCTGGCTTTAATTCGATGGTGATATGGCTCTTCAGGAACAGCGGGCCGGTGAGGTAATCGCCTTTGGGAATCAGCACCCTGCCGCCCGCGGGGCAGGACAGGATGGCGGCCTGGATGGCGCCGGTATCGTCGTGCTGCTTGTCGCCCTTCGCGCCAAAGCGGCGCACGTTCAGGGAGCAGACCTCTTTTTCCGTGCGGAAGGAGATTTCCGTTTCCTTGACGAGATTCACATACGATTCCAGTTTATATTCCGTGTCGGGCCAGAGGCCGAACAGCGAGAACACGGAACGCTCTTCTTCCAGCGTGACATGCGATCTTTCGTCGTCCACGCATTCGCCGTTCAGCATGAACGCGCGGCGGGAATCTGAGAAATAATCGCCGTTTTCATCCAGCAGAATGGTGCAGCTCCGGGCGGACACAAACAGGCATTTCATCTTTCTCCCGCCTCCTCCATTTCCGCTTGAAGCATCAGCCCGAGTCCCGGTCGCGCCGGAAATTCACGGAAAGCGATATGCGAACCACCGACGTATTCCATGGCATACACCATGTACCCGATGGCAGGCAGATACTTTTCATCGTCGAGCAGGCCCAGCCGCACGCCTTTGAGCACCGAATAAGCCGTCATCAGGCAGCTTTCCATTTCCGTTTCATTCGGTTTTTCGGTTTCCTTCGCGAACAGCGTGAATCTTTCCTGCCAATAGGGAACCAGCTTCCGCGCGATTTCAAGCAACAGATCGGCCAGGACGCGGTGATGCTCATAGAGCTGGATATCCATTTGTTCTATTGTGTCAACCAGCGCCATCAGCATATAGCACTGTTCTTTTTCTCCCGGGAGAGAGTGGGCGCGGACCGTCGTCTGGAAACACCGGGCAATGGCTTTATAGCTTTGCTTGTCCATGAAGCGCGTGTCATATTCAGCGATAAAGGGGCAAATCAGATAAAGATCCCACGCGGTACTTAGGTCAGTTTTCCGAAGCGCTTCGCGCAGCTTTCCCGCGGCGGTTTTATAGCGTTCCTCTCCCGTTTGATCGTAAGCAAAAAGCAAGGCTTTGCCACAGGAAAGCATCGTTTTGACAGGCTCCTGAACATTCAATTCTCCATCGGTGGAAACCATGGTGTTCACGGCGTTCAGCACCTCGTCCCGGTACAGCGGGTCCCCAGAAACGCGGTACATGTCCATACAGCCCTTCATAAAAATGCTGTCCGGCCGGGTTCCTTTTCGATACTCCCGCAGGATTGCCTTTACGTTCATCTGCCGTCCCTCCGCGGACAAAAACTGCTGATGACTATACTATATCCCGCCATCTCCCGGAATGTCAAGGCACATTCCGGTTCAGGGCATGGACAATACATACCAAAAAGCAACTATTCAGATAATTCTGGAGGAACCGCTCTTTGGAGCTCAAAGAGCGGTTCCCCCTGCTCCTCTTCCGAGAAAAGCGATCAGAAAAATGAAAGGTGAGCAACTCCATGTTGCGGAGGTGTACGCAAAAAGCAACCGTTTCAGAAAGCTTTATGGCTGTCCAGCAGGATGGTTACGGGGCCGTCGTTGATGAGATGCACCATCATATGCGTGCGGAACACTCCGTTTTCCACGGGCACGCCAAGCTTGCGCATTTCTGCACAGCAGAGCTCATACAGTTCATTCGCCCGCTCCGGCGCTTCCGCCTGGGTGAACCCGGGGCGGTTCTGGCCCCGCGCGTCGCCGAGCAAGGTAAACTGGCTGACCGCCAGAATGCCGCCCTGCACGTCCTTCACGGACAGGTTCATCTTGTCGTTTTCATCTTCGAAGATGCGCAGCTTCACGATCTTTCCCGCCATGTACACGGCGTCCTTTTCCGTGTCGCCCGCTTCCACGCCGATCAGGGCCATCAGGCCCTTGCTGATGCGTCCCGTTTCTTTCCCTTCAACCGTCACATACGCTTCCGATACCCGCTGAACCACACAGCGCATTTGTTTTGCCTCCTCAGTATTTCTTATAAGCCTTTCTCGGAAGGGGGCTGGGGGAACCGCTCTTTGAGCAGCAAAGAGCGGTTCCCCCAGAAAATTTAAATACCCGCTCTCTCGATCACAGCTTCCGCCACCCGAATTCCGTCCACGGCTGCGCTCATGATGCCGCCCGCGTAGCCCGCGCCTTCGCCGCAGGGATACAGGCCGCCGATATTGCTTTCAAAGCGGCTGTCACGCAGGAGGCGCACCGGGCAGGAGGAGCGGCTCTCCACCGCCGTCAGCACCGCGTCGGGCAGGGCGAAGCCTTTCAGCTGCCGGTCAAAGGCTTGGATGGCAAAGCGCAGTCCTTCATAGGCAAAGCCCGGCAGCACCGCGCGAAAGTCTGCCGGGGTCACGCCGGGACGGTAGGTGGGATGGACGCTGGTTTCCAGTTTTTTGGTTTCCCTTCCCGCCAGCAAATCCCCGGCCAATTGCGCCGGAGCGAAGTAATTCCCGCCCCCGACCCGAAACGCCCGTTCCTCCCATAAGCGCTGCAGGGCGTAGCCTGCCAAAGGATGATCGTCGCCGAAATCCTCCGTCCGCACATCCACCAGCAGCGCGGCATTGGCATTCTCCCCGTCGCGGGCGAAGGGGCTCATGCCATTCACACACACCCCGCCCAACCGGCTGGCTGCCGCAGCTACCGTGCCGCCGGGACACATGCAGAAGGTGTAGGCCCCGCGCCCGTCAGGCAGCTTCGTAGAAAGATGATACTCCGCCGCGCCTAAAGCGGGATGAGTCGCGAATTTCCCATACTGGCTTTTGTTGATGAGGGCTTGCGGATGCTCGATCCTGGCCCCCACGGAAAAGGGCTTCTGAATCATGTTCGCTCCGGCCTGGAACAGCATTTGCTGGGTGTCGGCGGCGCTGTGGCCGATGGCTACGATCAGCGCGTCGGTGACGATCTCGCCGGGGCCGTTTGCGTCAGCGTATTCAATGGCTTCTATTTGTCCGGCTTTTTGTTTGATGCCGGTCAGTTTGGTGGAAAAGCGCACCTCCCCGCCCAAAGAAATGATTTCTTCCCGAATGGCCGCCACCACCTTCGGCAGCCTGTCCGTGCCGATGTGAGGCCGGGCCAGGTACAGGATTTCCTCCGGCGCGCCATGATCGTATAGTTCTTTCAGCACCGCGCCGCAGTGTTTATCCTTGATACCGGTGGTCAGCTTGCCGTCGGAAAACGCCCCCGCGCCGCCCTCGCCGAACTGGATGTTGCTTTCCGGGTTCAGTTCACCCGTGGCTGCGAAGCGTTCCGTCGTCCGGGCGCGCCTGTCCACCCGCTCGCCCCGCTCCAGTACGATGGGCCGCATCCCCGCCCGCGCCAGCGTCAGCGCCGCGAACAGCCCGCCGGGGCCAAACCCTGCCACCACCGGGCGCGAGCCTTTGTAATCCCGGCGAATCACCTGCAACCCAGTTAGGGGCTGTACCTTCGCCGCTGTGCCCGGTTTCAGCTTTTTCAAAACCGCGTCTTCGTTTTTCAGCTGTACGTCCACGGACAAAACGAAATGCACGTCGCCCTTGTCCCGAGCGTCCACGCTCCTTTTGCTCACGCGCCAGGAGGTCACGGCGCTTTTCTCCGCTTTCAGCTTTTTCAGCGCCAGCGTGAGCGGCAGTTCCGCTTCCATGTCCAACGGCGCTTTCAGGTTTCCGATGCGAATCATGCTGCTTCCTCCTTTGCGTTGATCAGAAGGATTATACCATGCTTTCATGCATTATTCAAACAAAAAGATTCCCCTCGCAAAAAGCAGGGAAACCTTTCAAGCGCAACGGTTTTCATGGACAAACATATGTTTCTGTGTTACAATGATTTCGTCATGGGAAACCGTGACCCGGGCAAAGCGGTGCGGAACGCCTCCCACACAAAGGAGGTGATGAAGCAGATGGACGTTATCAAGATGATAACAGAAGTCATAACACTTCTCGCCGCAGTCATTTCATTGATCGCAACATGGATGAAATCGATTAAAAAGAAATGACCGCCACCGGCCAAGGATAGCGGTCAAACCCCTATAGGAGCGCAGCCCGCGTCCTGCTGACACCAGGAAGCCACTTCACCTGGTGTTATTATACCATATCATTTGAAACATTGCAATTCTGTTTTCATGGAAGCGGGCAATGATTTTCTGGAAAGAGAGAAACAAATGGCGAATCTTTCAGGGCTGCAAATCGGCATGATTTCCCTGGGCTGCGTAAAGAACCGGGTGGATTCGGAACAGATGCTGAGCGAACTCAAGGATGCGGGCATGATTATCACCCACGAACCTGCCGAGGCGGACGTGCTCATCGTGAACACCTGCGGGTTCATCGCCCCGGCTAAAGAAGAATCCATCGACACCATCTTTGAGATGGCGGAGTACAAAAAGACAGGGCGGTGCAAGGCGCTGTGCGTAACCGGCTGCCTGGCCCAGCGGTACAAGGATGAGCTTCTATCTGAAATCCCGGAGATCGACTGCCTGCTGGGCGTGAACCAGTACGGGCATTTGATCGAATATCTGGAAAACACTTTGGACGGGGAACGTCCCGCCGACACCCGCCGTCAGAGCGGCTTCCTGGAATGCGGCCGAGTGCTGACCACACCGCCTTATTCCGCTTATGTCAAAATCGGCGACGGCTGCGACAACCGGTGCGCCTACTGCGCCATTCCGCTGATTCGTGGCAGCTACCGCTCCAGGGACAAGAAAGCGATTATAGACGAAATCCGCGCTCTGGCAGAAAAGGGCGTGCGTGAACACATTTTGATCGCTCAGGACACGACAAAGTACGGTATCGACAACGGTTCCTCTCTGGCGGAACTGCTGCAAGAAGCGGCGGCGATTCCCGGCGTGGATTGGCTGCGAAGCCTGTACATGTATCCCGACGAAACCAATATGCAAGTATTGGAAACGATGGCTGCGCATGACAATATTTGTAAGTATCTGGATTTACCTTTGCAGCACGCCGCGCCTGATCTGCTGAAAAAGATGAACCGGCGGGGCACGGTGAAGCATACGAAGGAAATGCTCACCGCCGCGCGGCGGATGGGTTTTTGCCTGCGTACCACCTTCATCGTGGGCTTCCCCGGCGAAACGGAGGACGACTTCAAAGCTCTGATGGATTTCACGGAAGAGATGGCCTTTGACCGCATGGGCGCGTTCGCCTTCTCGCCCGAGGAGGATACTCCAGCCGCGGACATGCCCGATCAGATACCGGAAGAAATCAAACAGGAACGCTTGGACAAACTCATGTCCTTGCAGGCGAAAATCAGCCTGAACCGCAACCAAAAGCGCGTCGGTACGGTGGAAAAGCTGCTGGTCACTGGTCACAACGGCATGAACTACACCGCCCGCTCCCAATGGGAGGCTCCCGACGCGGACGGAGAAATCATGCTTTTCAGCAATGCGCCGTTGAAAGAAGGGCAATTCGTACAGGCAAAAATCACCGGCGCGGAGACTTACGATCTCAGCGCGGAAGCAATGGCATAAAAGAAAAAGCTCGGGACAGGCTTGCCGTGAAATCCGCGGTTTGCCTGTCCCTTTTTATTCTTCCACCACCCGGCAAGTTTCGATGCCGTAATATTGGAAGCAGTGAATGGCGTTACGGTCGATGCGCTCGCCCCAGGCGATGATGGGAACGCAGGGCGGGCAGCTCAGCCGCGCGTCCGCCAGGATGCGCCCTTCGGCTTGGGATACGGGGATTTCCATACCAGGAGAAAGCGCGGCTTCCCTGAGTGACAGCGCCTTTTCAGAATGAGGAAGAGGCGGAGGCGGAAGATTCAAAGCGGATCGCCGGGGAACGCACAGGAGGGCCGCTTCGATGCGGGCAATGTCGTTTTCCGGGGTGTCGGGCGTAAACATCATGGTCAGGAAATCCGGGTCGGAAAACTCGGATTCCATGCTGCGCGCGCGGAGAAGATCATGTAGTTCATCACCGGTGTAACCATAACGTTTTGAAGATACAGTCAGTTTCAGCGGCTCGTCGCCAATGATTGAATAACCGTGCTGAATCAAGCGCTGCTTCAATCGATCGATTGATTCGATCAGGCGGCTGAGCCGTTCTTCATATCCCGCGGACAGATACGCGTTGCAGGCGTCCAGGGATTGCAGGATGAGATAAGACGGGCTGGAGGAGGCAAACAGCGCCATGGCCCGGTCAGCGTTCTCCGAAAACAACGGCGGCGCGTTTTTGCCAATATGCAGATACGCCCCACCGGTCAGGACGGGCAGGGTTTTGTGCGCGGAATCGCAGCACAAATCTGCGCCTAAAGTGAGCGGGTGCCGGTCTTCGGGCAGGAATTTCAGATAGGCCCCGTGCGCATTGTCAACCAGCAGGGGCACGGCACGGCGCCGGCATACAGCGGCAAGGCTCTTTATATCAGTCAGGTTCCCGAGATAATCTGGACTGGTGACGTATACTGCCGCCGGTTTTTCCGGTATATCATTGAACACCGCTTCCAGTGTTGTTTCATCAATCGTGCAGGAAATCAGGCTGTCTCCGTCCCTCGGGTACAGCCATTTTACATCCGCGTCCAGCAAGGCGCAGGCGGAAAGAAAAGATTTGTGCGCGTTGCGTCCCGCCAATATCAAGGGCTTTCTGCCCACGCTTTTCCCGTTCAGCAGTGCCAGATACACCATGGCGCGGATGCAGAGGGACGAGCCTTCCGCGGAATACACTGTCCTGGCCGCGCCAAAAAGCCGGGCGGCGTTTTCCTCGCTCTCCCGGATGATGCCGGTCGGGTGATAAAGCTCGTCCGCCCCGGCGATTTCGGTGATGTCGAAAGGCTCCATGGCAAGATGCGGTTGGCCTTTGTGTCCGGGCATATGAAGGCGGAGGGGCTCATGCAGGCAATAGCGATTGACAAAATCTATAATTGGAGTATTCATGCTCTTAATTAATAAAGTCTCCCCTAACAGCTTTCTTCGGAAAGGGGTCTGGGGGAAACCCATTCTTTGGCTCCAAAGAATGGGTTTCCCCCAGAAAAAAACTTATTCGTCTTCCAGCGCTTTCGCAGCTTCCAGCATGATGGCGCATTCCATGCGCTTGCGGAACAGGTCGCAGCCGTACTTGTACACGCCGCGCACAGAGCCGGTGGCGTGGTAAGCGTTGGCTGCGCAGCCGCCGGAGCAGTAGAGGCGCGCCCAGCAGTCGGCGCACTCTGGCCGGGCGTATACATTGCAGGCGGCGAAATCCTCCTGCATGGCAGGGTTGGTCACGCCATCCCATACGTTGCCCAGCTTGAACTTCTCCTCGCCCACGAACTGGTGGCAGGGGTAGAGGTCGCCCCAGGGGGTGACGGCCATGTACTCCGTGCCCGAGCCGCAGCCGGAAATGCGCTTGTAAATGCAGGGACCGCCGGTCAGGTCGATCATGTAATGATAGAAGGTGAAGGGCCGGCCCTCCTTGCGGCGCTGAAGCATCAGCTCCGCCAGCTTTTCATATTGCTCCATCACGATGGGCTTGTCTTCTTCCGTCAGCGCCATGGGGTCGTCCGCCGCGCAGACCACGGGTTCCATGCTCAGCTCGGTAAAGCCAAGGTCAAGCATGGTCTGGATATCCTTCAAAAAGTCCGGGTTTAAGTGGGTGAAGGTGCCGCGCATGTAGTAGTTCTTCTCCTCCCGGGCTTTCACTAATTTCTGGAACTTTGGCACGATCTTCTCCCAGCTGCCGTTCCCGGCGTAGTCCACGCGGAAGCGGTCGTGGATTTCCTTGCGTCCGTCCAGGGAAAGCACCACGTTGGAGCATTCCCGGTTGGCGAAGTCGATCACGTCGTCGTCGATCAGCACGCCGTTGGTGGTGAGGGTGAAGCGGAAGTTTTTATTCTTTTCCTTTTCGATGCTCCGGGCGTAGGCTACCAGCCGCTTCACCACGTCGAAATTCATCAGCGGTTCGCCGCCGAAGAAGTCCACCTCCAGGTTTTTCCGGCTGCCGGAATGGGCTACCAGGAAGTCCAGCGCTTGCCTGCCTACCTCAAAGGACATGAGCGCCCGCTCGCCGTGATATTTGCCCTGGCTGGCGAAGCAGTAGGAGCAGTTCAGGTTGCAGGTGTGCGCCACGTGCAGGCACAGCGCCTTCACCACACCGGCGGTCTTCTGTTTGAGTTCCCCCGCCATCGGCGCGAAGGTGTCCGGCGTAAACAGCCTGCCCTGCTCTTTCAGGCCGGTGATCTGATCATAGCATTCTGAAAGTTCTTCCGCGGTCACGTCCTCCTGATCGCCGTACTTTTTAAGCATGGCCTGCAGGATTTCTTCCCGGCTCTGGTTTTCGTAGCGTTCTATTATATCGTAAGCAATATCGTCCACCACATGCACGCTGCCGGAGCAGGTGTCCAGCACAATGGGCAGATTATTGAGCTTGTATTGATGAATCATGGTTTTATCCTTTTTTAAATAATAAGACACTATAAGTGAATAAGGGATTAGGGAATAGGGATTAGGAGGAACGACGAGGGAGATTCTTCTCTCGCGCCTATCCGTATAAGGCGCGGCTCAGAATGACAGGCCGGGTTCCCCGCCCTAATCCCTCATCCCTTTATCATCTTACGAATGACAGAAAAAATGCCGCCCGCAGGCGGCATGAGCCGAAGGATTATTTGCTTTCCTTCCGGGCTTTGTTTTCGCACTTCTGGTTGGCGATGCCGCAGCTGGTCTTGCAGGCGGACTGGCAGGAAGTCTGGCATTCGCCGCAGCCGCCGTTCTTGGCGGATTCGCACAGATTGCGGGTGTTCAGCGTTTTAATGTGCTTCATGGTCATTTCCTCCCAAATTCAGTCAAAATATTGGATACAGCTCATTTTAACACAGCGGGGAGCATAAGTCAATCGTTAAAAATTCGCTGTTTCGGCTTTCAAGACTTGCATCATAAGCCAAAATACATTATACTATAAATTGATTCAGATTGTCCATCTGGATCAGAACCCGCTTTTAAGGAGGTTCATTATCATGGAGTGTAAAATCAAAAATGATTTGGGCACCATTTATATTGCCGAAGACGTGATGCTCAAGATCGTCGGTTATGCGGCGTTGGAATGCTATGGCATTGTGGCCATGTGTTCCAAGCGCGCCAAGGACGGCCTGGTGGAATGGCTGGGCCGGGAGAATCTGAGCAAGGGCGTGCAGGTGCGCCTGCTGGATGACCAGCTGGACGTGGATTTGTTCATCGTGGTGGAATACGGCATTTCCGTGGCCGAGGTGTGCAAAACCATCGTCGAGGTCGTGCGCTACAAGCTCGAGAGTATGACGGGCGTCAAGGTTCGCTCCGTCAACATTTCCGTGGAAGGCATCCGCATTTGATTTTCCACGATTGAACGGAGGGAAACCCTTTGATACAGGTACAGTCGATTGACGGGCTGCTGCTGCGGGAAATGGTGATCGCAGGGGCGGCTTTACTGGAAAAGAACCGGGAGATGGTGGACGCGCTGAACGTGTTCCCCGTTCCTGACGGTGACACCGGCACCAACATGTCGCTCACCATGGCCAGCGCCACCAGGGAAATCAATTCCAAAGAATTCGCCCGCGCGGACGAAGCGGCGGAAGCGCTGAGCAAAGGCGCGCTGCGCGGGGCCAGGGGCAACAGCGGCGTCATCACCAGCCAGCTTTACCGCGGCTTCGCCAAAGCGCTCAAGGGCGTGGACAGGATTACGCCCGCCCAGTTTGCCGCGGCGCTGCAAAAAGGCGCGGAGACGGCCTATAAAGCCGTCATGAAGCCCAAGGAAGGCACCATCCTCACCGTCGCCCGCACCATTGCCGAAGACGCCGTAAAACAGGCCGAAGCCGCACCGAACGATTATGACGCGCTGTTCAACGTGATCCTGCAAAGCGGCGAAGCGATCTTAAAACGCACCCCTGAAATGCTGCCCGTGCTCAAGCAAGCGGGCGTGGTGGACGCGGGCGGGCGCGGCCTGCTGCTGATTTATACCGGCTATGCCGCCGTGCTGCGGGGCGAAACCATCGAGGAAGCTGAGGCCGAGGAAGCCGCCGCTGAAGCCGCTGAGTTCGTGGACGACCATGACGCCATCGAAGAAATCAAGTTTGCTTACCATATCCGCTTCAACGTGAAGTGTATCAAAGAAGAAGTTCAGGAAAGCGATATCGACCATTTCCGCCGCCGCCTGAACCGGATTGGCGATATGGTGCAGCTGGAGGGCAGCAAGGAAGAGGGCCTGACGGCGCATGTGCATACCAACGACCCGGGCCGCGTGATGCAGTACGGCATGGAACTGGGCGAACTGACCGACATCGAAGTGGAAAACCTGCTGGAAACCCAAAGGCTGAAAGAAAAAACAGAGGAAGATCTGCATCAGAAGGAGCCGCCCAAGCCCTACGGCATGGTGAGCGTATCCCTGGGCCAGGGATTCTCAAACATCCTCAAGGATTTGCAGGTAGACGCCATCGTGGAGGGCGGCCAGACCATGAACCCCTCCATCGAGGATCTGTCCAACGCCATCGAATCCGTGAACGCGGAAACCGTTTTCGTGTTCCCCAACAACGGCAACATCATCCTGGCCGCCCAGCAGGCCGCCCGGATCAGCGATAAAAACGTGGTGGTCATCCCCACCAAGAACGTGGCCATGGGCATCGCCGCGGCGGT
Source organism: Clostridia bacterium (assembly GCA_017509065.1). The sequence goes on along the minus strand of JAFWQM010000202.1, from coordinate 11,116 downwards.
AGCTTTCCAGCCAGACCTGAGCGCCGAGGAAAATGCCGAACGCATGGAAGAAGCCGCGCAGAAAGTGCGCACAGGCACCATCACCTACGCCGTCCGCGACAGTGATTTCGAGGACATGCACATCAACGAAGGCGACATCATCGGCCTGCATAACGGCAAGGTGGAGTTCAGGTCCGACAATGTGCATGACGTGGCGATTGAGCTGCTCAAAGCGATCGTTACTGAGGACGACGGCCTGGTGACCGTATACTACGGCGCGGACACCAAGGAAGAAGACGCCGAAGCGCTGGGCGCGGAAATCGAAGAGCTCTACCCAGACTGCGACGTGGAAGTGCATGCAGGCGGCCAGCCGCTGTACTATTACCTTCTCGCGGTGGAATAAACCGACGGACAAACAATAAGCACGGCAAAGCGATGACGCTGAACCGTGCTTTTTGTGTGTAAAAAGGAGAATAGGGATTAGGCATTAGGGCAGGGAACCCAGGCACTCATGATTTCGCCATACCCTACGTCGTTTTCCTAATCCCTATTCCCTATTCCCTAATCCCTTTCCTCTTTTACCTTGATGCCCCCGCCTTTGTCACCAGCCGCTCCTGGCAGCGTTTCATCCAGCTGCCTTTGAGGTAATAAATGATGAACAGGATGGAGGCCACGATCCAGGTAACAGGGTAGCTGATCATCGTGAGCGTAATGGAAGGATTGCGGGATACGAAGCCCAGCAGCCATACCAGCCGCAGCACGCACACGCCAAAGAAGGTAAACAGCGTCGGCATCAGGGATTCGCCCGCGCCACGGAGCGCACCGGAGAGGATTTCCACAAATACGTAAGTCACAAAGAATGGCGAAATCAGGTGCAGAATTTCCATGCCCCGCTCGATGACCGCTTCCTCATTGGCAAAGAGGCGGTAAATCCTTTCTCCGAACAGCAGCATCAGCGCGCTGCACAGCGCGGAAGCGATGAACGCCATCAGCAGGCACTGCCGCACGCCCTTCTTTACGCGGTCAAACTTCATAGCGCCGAAGTTCTGGCCCACGAAGGTGGTGATGGAAATGCCGAAAGCGTTCAGAATCATCCAGTACAGGCCGTCCATGCGGCCCCAGGCGCTCCACGCGGCGGAAACGTCGGTGCCGAAACCGTTCACGAACGTCTGGATAATAACGTTGGAAATGGAATACATCACGGATTGCAGCCCGGCGGGAAGGCCGATGCGAACGATGCGGGCCAGTAAATCGCCGTGAAAGCGAATCCTTTTCCAGTCCAGATGATACGCCATGGGCGAGCGCACCAGCACAACGATGACCAGCACCGCGCTGACGGTCTGGCTCAGTATCGTCGCCCAGGCCGCGCCGGCAACGCCCATATCCAGCCCCATCACCAGGAACAGGTCAAGCACAATGTTCGTCATGCACGCGGCAATGAGGAAGTAAAGCGGCCGCCGCGAATCGCCCACGGCGCGGAGGATGCCGCTGCCCACGTTGTAAATCAGGGAAGGAATCATGCCCAGGAAATAGACGCGGATGTAGGCGACGGCAGGCTCCATCACGTCGTCCGGCGTGCGCATCCACTGCAGCAGCGTCGGGGAGAGAAAATAACCGAACACCGTCAGCCCCAGCCCGCCCGTGATGGCAATCGCCAAAGCTGTATGCACCGTGCGGGAAACCTGATCGTTCTGCCGCGCGCCGAAAAACTGGGAGATAATCACCGTCGCGCCGGAGGACAGGCCGATGAAAAATCCTACGATCAGGTTGATCAGATTGCCCGTGGAACCGCCTACCGCCGCCAGCGCCTGCTTGCCCACGTACTTGCCCACGATCATGGCGTCAGCGGTGTTATAGAGCTGCTGAAAGAACGTGCCTAACAGGATCGGAAAAAAGAACAGCAGGATTTGCTGCCAGATCACGCCATCCACGATGCCGTAGCCCGCATCGGTCTTCGCTCTTGTGTTCATGCCGCCGCTCCTTTGCGCAGGTTGAAATCGAAATGCCCATAGCCATCATAATGCTTTTGCTCCGCCCGGTCAAGGGGATAAGAAAAATAAACGTTACCATTTACGTATAAAAGATAGTTATACGAGGTTACGCTGGAGGCTTTGCCTCCAGACCTCCACCAGGGGCCTGAGGCCCCTGGTGGAGGTCTGGGCGCGCGGAGCGCCCAGCGTTCCCCTTTGTTGGATGATGTATAGCAGAATGGTAACAAATATTCAACCGGCTGACCTGAATGGCTCCGAAAAACGCGCTTGAAAAAGGGCCGGAAATAGTGTAGAATTGGATTGTTTGTTGAAGAAGTATGGTACGCCTTTTTCCTTTGGCGGAGCGGGTCGGAGCAGGGAAAATATTCGGTTCACGCCTTATCCGAAGGAACGTCCCATATCCGTGATTGCATCACATGAAAAGAATACTGAACAAATGGAGGAGGTATTTATGCTCAAAGAAAACGTAGCCCAGGCTGTCATCGCCGAAGCCCTGAAAACGGGCGGCGACTTTGCCGAAATCTTCCTGGAGGACAGGCAGAACAACAACATCTCCATGCTCTCCGGCAAAGTGGAAAGCGTGAACAGCCGCCGCCTGCACGGCGCGGGCGTGCGCGTGTTCAGCGGGTTCCAGGGCGTGTACGTGTACACCAACGACACGTCTTTAAACGGCCTGATGGCCTGCGCGAAGCGCGCTGCGTCGGCCGTTCAGGGAAAGGAATTCTACACAGCCAAAGACCTTGACTGGAAAGATACTCCCAGCATCCACTTCATCAAGGAAATGCCGGAAACCGTCAAGGCCGCCCGCAAGGTTGCCAGGATGAAGGAAGCCCAGGCGGCGCTCAAAGACGAGGCGGAAATCGTCCAGAGCAGCATCAGCTACATGGACAGCGTGCAGCGGGTGTGGATTGCCAACAGCGAAGGGCTGTTCACCGGCGACACCCGTGTGTACACCCGATTCCATGTGGGGGCCATTGCCTCCAACGGCACGGAAAACCAGACCGGCGGCACGAGCCCCGGCGCCATGCAGGGCTTTGAAATCTTCGATACCATCATCGACCCGGCAGCCTGCGCGAAGGAAGCGGCGCAGCAAGCCCGCACCATGCTCCACGCGCCGGTGTGCCCCGCGGGGGTCATGCCCGTGGTGATTGACAACGGCTTCGGCGGCGTGATCTTCCATGAAGCCTGCGGCCATTCTCTGGAGGCCACTTCCGTTGCCGTGGGCCACAGCGAAATGTGCGGAAAGTTGGGCCAGAAGATCGCGGCGGACTGCGTGACCGCCATTGACGACGGCACCATGCCCAACGAATGGGGCAGCCTGAACATCGACGACGAGGGCACGCCCACCACGAAGCTGGTGCTGATCGAAAACGGCATCCTCAAAAACTACATGATCGATAAGCTGAACGCCCGCCGCATGAATATGCCCATCACCGGCAGCGGACGGCGGCAGGGCTATATGTTCGCCCCCACCTCCCGGATGCGCAACACCTATATCGCCGCCGGAAACGACGACAACGACGAAATTATCGCCACCATGGGCGACGGCCTGTACGCCAAAAAGATGGGCGGCGGCAGCGTGGAGCCCACCACCGGCAAGTTCAACTTCGCCGTCGATGAAGGCTATCTGGTAAAGGACGGCAAGATCGCCCATCCCGTGCGCGGCGCGTCCCTGATCGGACGGGGCAGCGAGATATTGCTCAAAATCGACCGCGTGGGCAAGGATATGCGGATGGCGGCGGGCATGTGCGGCTCCTTGAGCGGCAGCGTGCCCACCAACGTGGGCCAGCCCATGATCCGCGTGAGCGAGCTCACCGTAGGCGGACGCTGAGAAAGGGGGACAGGAAAATGACGATAGAACAATTCATTCAGGCGCTTTTGGATGAAGCGAAAAAACAGGGCATCGAAGCCGCCGAAGTGTATCTTGCCTCCGGCGACAGCTTCCGCGCCATGTGCGTGCAGGGCGAAATCGCCAATTACTCCGTAAACGCCACCCGGGGCCTTTCCCTGCGCGGGCTGTATCAGGGCAAAATGGGTTACGCCGCCACCGAAGCCTTTGACGAAGACGCGGTTTCCCGGCTGGTGCAGGCAGTGAAAGAAAGCGCGGAACTGATCGAAGACGAGGACGTGCAGGAAATCTATCCCGGCGACAAGGAATATCCTCAGATAGAAGACTATAATCCCGCTCTGGATCAGGTGGAAGAAAGCCGCAAGCTGCAATTGATCAAAGACATCGAAAAGAAAGCCCTGGCCATGGACGAACGCATCACCGCGCTAAATTACAACATGATCTCCACCAGCAGCGGCGAAACCCGCATCGTCAATTCCTACGGGCTGAATCTGGCCCACCGGGACAATATGGCTGTGGTATTCGTCAGCGCAACCGCCAAGGAAGGCGAGCGCGTTTCTACCGGCGCGGGCTTCAAAGTGACGCGGAATTTTGAGGAACTAAACGCCGACGCCATCGCCAAAGAAGCGGTGGACGAAGCGCTGTTCATGCTCAAAGCCGCGCCAGTGCCCAGCGGCAGTTACCGCGCCGTGATCGACGCCAAGTGCATGCCCGATCTGCTGGGCGTGTTCTCGGGCGTGTTCTCCGCCGAGAGCGCACAGAAGGGCCTGAGCCTGCTGGCGGGCAAGGAAGGGGAAATGATCGCTTCCGAGACCGTCACTCTCATGGACGACCCGCTGCTGCCCGCCGGCCTGGCCAGCCAGCCCTTTGACGCCGAGGGCGTGGCGACCCGCACCAAGGCCGTGATCGAAAACGGCAGGCTGACCACCCTGCTCCATAACCTGAAAACCGCCCGGAAAGCCGGGGTAAAAACCACCGGCAACGCCGCAAAATCGGGTTACGCGGGTTCCGTGAACGTGAGTCCCAGCAACTTCTACTTAAAGCCCGGCGAAAAGACCCAGGCGGAGCTGCTTGCCGACATGGGCGACGGCCTGGTGATCACCGAGGTCAGCGGCCTCCACGCGGGAGCCAACCCCATCAGTGGCGACTTCTCCCTCATCGCCCAGGGTTACACCGTGAAGGACGGCAAAAAAGACAAGCCCGTGGAACAGATCACCGTGGCGGGCAACTTCTTCCAGCTGCTTAAAAACATCCGCGCTGTGGGCAGCGACCTGACCTTCCCCGGCTCCCCCATCGGCAGCCCCTCCGTGGACGTAGGCGAAATCGCCGTGGCAGGGAAATAATGAAAATAATGTCAAAGCAAAACCACCGTCTGCAAAATCAGGCGGTGGTTTTGCTTTTTATAACACGAAAACATAAGAAGGGCATCGCCCTCTCCGCCCCTGCGGGGCACCTCTCCCAAAGGGAGAGGCAAGGCGTTGGGGTTCCAACTTTGGCTCCCCCTTTGGGGGGAGCTGGCGCGCAGCGCCTGAGAGGGTTTCTGAAAATGACAGAAACCAAGCAGAATATTACATTTCTGTTAAGATAGGAAAGGCCACTGTTTCTCTGGTATAATTGTCGCAGCGAAGCCTCTTGAATGAATCACAGCAATCACCTGTGATTCACATGCGAAACTGCTGAGCTTGAAAACATGGGAGGCGAATGGCGCTTGGAAAAAGCGAAAGTGACGGACATGACCAGGGGCGGGATCCTTACGCACCTGATTCAGTTTTCTATTCCGCTCATTTTAGGCAATTTATTCCAGCTTTCCTATAACATGGTGGATACCATGGTGATCGGCCGCTTCGCCGGGAGCGCGTCGCTGGCGGCGGTAGGCACCTGCGACCAGATCATGACCCTGCTCATTTTAGGCGTTTCAGGGGTGTGCATCGGCGCGTCGGTGCTGATGGGCAATTTCTTCGGCGCGGGAGAAATGGAAAAGCTGCTGGAAGAAATGAAAACCACGGTGCTCCTGGGTCTGGCCTTTTCCCTGCTGGTGATGTGCGCAGGCATACCCCTGACCGGGCCGATTTTTCACCTGATGCGCGTGCAGCCTGAAATGATGGCGGACGCCACGGTCTACCTGCGGCTGATTTTCGCGGGGATGCCGTTTACCTGTCTTTACAACATTTACGCCGCCGCCCTGCGCAGCATCGGGGATTCCAAAACGCCGGTGCGTTACCTGATGATTTCCTGCCTGATCAATATTGCGCTGGACCTGATCCTGGTGGCGCTGCTGCGCATCGGCGTTTTAGGCGCGGCGCTGGCCACTGTGATTGCGCAGGCCCTCAGCGCGCTGCTGTGCATCCGGTATGTGAACGCGCATGTGCCCCTTCTTCGCTTCGGCTGGAAAACGCTGCGCGTCAACCGGGCGCTGGCCGGCAAAACCCTGTCCTACGGCGGCATGACCGCCCTGCAGCAATGCAGCCAGCCCATCGGCAATATCATCATTCAAAGCAGCGTGAACGCCCTCGGCGTTTCCGCCGCCTCCGCGTTCAGCGCGGTGCGCAAAATCGAGGACATCGGCCTGCTGCCGGGCCGCAGCATCGCCACCGGCATGACCGCGTTCACCGCCCAGAACAAGGGCGCTCAGAATGCGCTTCGCGTCCGTCAGGGCTATCTGAAGGGCATCGGCCTGGAGATCGCCGCGGGCGGGATGGTTTGTTTGGCGGTGCTGCTGCTGCGGTTTCCGCTCATGTCCCTTTTTACCGCGGACAGCGCGATTCTGACGGAGGGCGTGCGGTACTTTCAAGTCATCGCTTTCTGCTATTGGCTGCCCTGCGTGAATAACGGAAATCAGGGCTATTTCCGCGGCCTGGGCCGCATGACGGTCACGCTGCTGGCCACCCTGACCCAGATTACCGTCCGTGTGATCATGACCCTGGCGCTCACCCCCGGCATGGGCATATCCGGCGTAGGACTGGCCTGCGTGATCGGCTGGAGCGCGATGATGGCCTGGCAGGTGCCGATGATTCTGATGCAGTGGAAAAAACAGCCATAGCGGACTGTCCGCTATGGCTGTTGGTATCAACACGGATGAGATACAGACGCGCCAGCGTATCACTCGTTTTCGTGGCCGCCGCCGAACTGCATGATCTCCATGATCTTGTAACGGTCCATCTGCAGGTGCTTCTTCATCTTGAGCGCCTCTTCGATGGGGATTTCCACGATGCCGCCCTCCTGGGTGCCGATGACGCAGTTGCCGCGGCCCTCCACGAAGGCCATGACGGCATGGTAGCCCATGCGGGTGGCGGTTTCACGGTCGCGGCCGGTTGGCGCGCCGCCGCGCTGGATGTGGCCGATGACGGTGATCGTCGGCTTGATGCCCAGCACTTCCTGGATCTTCTTGCCGACTTCCGTGGCATGGCCCGCGCCTTCGGCCACAACCACCATGAAGTGGGTGTATCCGGCCAGCTTCGCGCCGCGGATGCGCTCGATCACGTTGGTTTCAAAGTTCTCGGCGTGCTCCGGCACCAGCACGGCGGTGGCGCCGACAGCGGTGCCGACGTACAGGGCCAGGAAACCCGCGTTGCGGCCCATGACCTCCACGACGGAGCAGCGCTCGTGGGACTGCATGGTGTCGCGCAGCTTGTCGATGCACTCGATGGCCGTGTTGCAGGCGGAGTCAAAGCCGATGGTATAGTTGGTGCAGCCCACGTCGTTGTCGATGGTAGCGGGCACGCCAACCACGGGAATGCCCAGCCGCGACAATTCCAGCGCGCCGCGGAAGGTACCGTCGCCGCCGATGGCCACGATGCCGTCCAGGCCCAGCATTTTGCACGTGCTCACGGCTTTCTGGCGGCCTTCCTCGGTCATGAATTCCGTGCTCCGCGCGGTATACAGGATCGTGCCGCCGCGGGAAAGCAGGTGGCCGACGCTCGCGCGGGTGAGCTGAATGAAATCGCAGTTGATCAGCCCTTGCCATCCGCGGCGAATGCCGATGCACTCAATGCCGTTGGCCAAAGCAGTACGCGCAACGGCGCGAACCGCGGCGTTCATGCCGGGAGCATCGCCGCCGCTCGTTAAAACACCAATCCTTCTGATTTTTGCCATGATGTCCCCACTCCTTTTTGTCCGTCAATGGTATAAAATTTTTCCCCAATCGGAAATTCAACTTTAGTATATCATATTTTTTTCCAGAATGCTATATCATGAGAAAGATATTTTCATCCGAATGACTCAAAAAACGTTAGCATTCAGCTATTAATAAATAATCCAACAAAGGGAACGCTGGGCGCTCCGCGCGCCCAGACCTGCGGCAAGGGATTTCATCCCTTGCATCCCAATAGGCGAAATTACTTGGCTGGGTAAAAAAAACAGCTTTCGCCAGTCGATATGGGGTTACGAAAGTTAGTGGCTTCTGGCCCAAGAAAGCCGGGAAAATCCCAGGGGGAAAGCTCGTTTTCCCCTGGGGATTATTCCCAGGCTTTCCCCGGACGCATAGCGTCCGGGATGGCGGCATCGCCGCCGGGCCAGAAGCACAACGTCGAAAGCATGCTATTCACCTTTAAGCATCAGCGGGAACTTATTTCGCTTTCCAAGTCAACTAACTTCCGCTATTACGGGTCCAGGGGCCTCAGGCCCCTGGTTGGGGACGAACCGCCGATGACCGCCTGTGGCGGGAATCTCATCGGCGGTGAGATCAGCCGAAACAAGCAATCTCGCCATGAAGGCAAGTTGCGCCGTTTGAGGCTGCGGAACTGGGGCGAACAGCCCCAGCGTAACCTTCTCTCGCATCACGGGGCCGCTCAGCGCAGCTTTTCAATGGATACCCGCGGATACAGCGCCGCGTAGTCAGCGGGGTCAAAGTCTCCGGTAAAGATGCTCAGCGCGTTGGCGGCGGACACGGCGAGGGCCATCCGGAAGCTGTCCAGGATGGGCAGGCGCTTCGCAAAGCCTACGGCGAAACCGGCGACCATGCTGTCGCCGCAGCCAACGGTGTTCCGGGGCGTAATTGCCGGGGGCTTGCCGTGGAACACGCCTTCGCCGCAGGCCAGCAGCGCGCCGTCCGCGCCAAGCGAAAGCACCACATAGGGAATGCCGCCGTCCCGAAGCGCGAGGAGCGCGTCGATTGTTTCCTCCCTGCTGGAAAAATGCCGTCCGGTCAGCTGGGCAATTTCGTCCTCATTGGGCTTGATGAAGGCGGGCTTTACTTTCGCCGCCGCGATCAGTCTGTTCCCGCTGGTATCCACGAGCACCGGAATGCCTTTTGCGCGGCAGCGGCGGATCAGCTCGCAATAGAAGTTTTCCGGCATGCCCTTGGGCACGCTGCCGCTGATGCTGACCGCGTCGGCCTGGGGCAGCGCCGCGTCAAAATCCGAAAGGAAGCGGCGGATGTCCTCCTCCGTCACCGGCTCGCCCGGCTCCAGGTATTCGGTGGAGCGTCCGTCGGACAGGTCCCAGCAGTTGATGCAGCAGCGGGTTTCGCCCGCCACGGGCGTGAACGCGGGGCGAACCAGGGGCTCCGAAATCAGCGATACCAGGTATTGGCCGTTGAACCCGCCGATAAAGCCCATCGCCGTGACGGGCTCTCCCAGCTTCGCCGCCACCTTGCTCACGTTCAGCCCTTTGCCGCCCGCCGTGTTGTGCACTTCCTTTACGCGCATGACGGTTTCGGGCCGGATGGTTTCCATCAGATACAGCTTGTCAATGGAGGTGTTCATCGTTACCGTCAGGATCATAACCGTTTCACTCCGATTCGTTTTATTGGTATTTTAATCGCCGACCGTTCCCGTCGCCACGCCTTCGTAGCCGTGGGTCATGGGATCGTAGGAGCGGCGGCCCTGCACGGTGACGGTATCGCCCTGGAAATGCACCAGCATGTCAAACCCGCAGGGCGAATCGCCGATGGCGTAGCAGCGGACGCGCAGCAAATCCCTGTCCACCCACCCGCCGCAGCTCAGCCCGGGCACGTCGGGATAGGCGGGGAAACCGATCTCTTTGTTTTCGCCGCGGCCAAAGGGCAGCACGGCTTTGCCGTGGGCGTTTTCGTAGTACAGGCAATCGCCCTTCAGTTGCAGGGTTTTCATCTGCATCTGGTTGCCTTCGGCGAAACGGTAGACCTTTGTTTCCGAAATGCCAAATGCGGGGTTGTCGGGAACGGTGTGCGCTTTCAGTTTTAGCGTCACAGGCTCCATGTCCTCTATGCCGATATAAGGATAGATTTCCTCAAAGAAAGCGTCGTACAGCCGTTGGATGCCCCAGGGGTCGAGGCGCACGTCGGCGATGGTGGAAAGCACGGTCTTCTTGTCCGGGCACACGACGGCCAATTGTCCGCCCATGCCGTACATCACCCAGCCCGCCCTGGTGCGCCAGCACTGCCAGCAGTAGCCGTACTGTTCCTCTTCGTTGGCCTGCATGAGCGTGTCAATGTGCTTTTTCACCATTTTCCTGGCGAACCAGGCGGGCACCACGCCCTCGCCGCCGTTCAGCAGGCACAGGGAGACGCGGTGCAGGTCGCGCAGGCTCATGCACAGGCCCGTGCCGCCCTGGCAGCAGCCGGATGGATCGCGCAGCCAATAGTGTTCATCCTGACAGCCCAGGGGCTTAAACAGCCTGTCCTCCAGAAAGTCGATCACTTCCTGGCCGCTCAGGCGCTTCACCAGCGCGGCGAATACCTGGGAGCAGCCGGTGTCGTAATAGAACACGCTGCCCGGCGCGTGGGTGGGCGTGCCCGTGAAGAAGGGCTTCGCCCAGTCCTCGTCCACGCCCTCGCGGTACTGCGTCCAGCGGTAGCAGGTCGCCATGCGCAGCATGTCGCGGACGGTCAGGGCGGTCAGCCAGGGCGAGGGATTCTCCGGCAGGTAATCCCGGAAATAATCGCAAATGTGATCGTCCAGGCCGAGCTTGCTCTCGTCCAGCAGCATTCCGATCGCCAGCGCGGTGATCGTCTTGCTGACGGAATACATGCGGTGCGGCTGGCCTTCTTTGAACGGCGCGTAGTACGCCTTGGCCTTTTCCTGCCCGTCCACCGTCAGGAGAAACCCGTGCATGTTCACGTCCTCTTTTTCCAGCCGGTTCACGAACGCTTTGATCCGTTGTTGCATTGTCATTCTCCTTCCAATAAGTTAGGAGATAGGAGTTAGGAGTTTTATATAGTCGAACGATTGAACGAAAGCTTATTGCTCGCCCAATTGAATCGTGAATTCAGATGCGGGATGAGAAATCGTTCCAGACAAGGAACGAAACCGCAGGAATACTGGAGGTATTTCAAGGTTGAGTGACGCAGGATGGACCGATTTATCGCCCGCAGATAATT
>JAFWQM010000201.1 GCA_017509065.1 Clostridia bacterium | reverse complement strand
CGGAGGAACGGTAGGTAAAGGACTGCTTGGGGCTGCCGTTCAGGGTGGCGGTGAGCAGAGCGGCCCCGCCCTCCGTCAGATAGATGTCCGGCTGCACAAAATCCAATACGCCCGTGCAGGGGATGGCTTCCTCCTGCCCCAGGGGAACGCGGCAGCGGCTGCAGCGGCGCACCCGCACGCCGTTCAGGGTGGCGGTGGGTTGCTCCTGAACGTACCATTCCGGGTCGTGGCCGTTCTTGCAGCTCTCCGGCAGCACCACATGAATCACCGCCTTGGCCGTTTTGCCGTTGTACAGCTTGGCCGTCAGGGTTACGGTGCCCTCCCGCAGGCCGGTGAAGGTATGATGGGAAAAATGGGAATCAACGGCCACGCAGTCCGTATCGCCCGTGACGGTGAAGGTCACGTCCTGCGGCTCCAGCGTCTTGGGGTTGCTCAGATCATTGCCGTATTGGAAATCCACCTGGACAAAGGAGCCTGTGGTCACCGTGTACTCGCTTTCCCGGAAGGAGCAGGTGGTGTCGCGCTGGTAGGCGAACACGGTCAAATGAAGCGTCTGCCCGCTGGCCGCCGTGGCATACAGCTCCGCGGAGCCGTCGTAATAGGTGCATTTCAGGCTTTTGCCATTTACGATCTGCACCACGCGCTTGCCGCTGGGGTAGCTGCTCTGGTGGGTGATTTCCCAGGTGACCTTCACCGGATTGCCCCAATAATCCGTCACGGTGGGCAGGGGCACCGTGGTGTTATAAGCGATATCGATGGAGGCGTCGTCCGGCACGCCGTCCACAAACAGCCGACCATAAGGCTCCGTCACGTTCACCAGCACCGTGCAGGAAACGTCGTTATACCGGCTCCACACTGTCAGCGTGGCCGTGCCCACGGATTGGGGGTAAATGCGTCCGTTATCCACCTTCACCACCGATTCATCGTTGCTGCAAAGTACAAGATCCGTGGTGGACACGATGTCCGACATGTCGGACTTGATCTGGCACATGTCGCAGCTGACGATATCGATGGGCATGGAGATGATCTCTGCTTCCGGGGCCAGCCAAGCGGGACATTCCGCCGCCTCCACGCGAAATCTGTAGGTAAGGCCGCTTTGCAGCGTTACCGTTACATAGCCGATCGCATGGGAAGTGGAGGCGGACAGCAGGCCGTCCCCTGTCACGCTGACGCAAGCGCCTTCCACACTGTATCTGGCGGGAACGGGCTCGCCCGCCCGGGTATGAACGGAAAGCTGATAAGGTTTCCCATAATTCAGATAGGGCTGCGGACGGTCAAAAACCAGGGCCTGATCGCTGTCGGTGACCTTGATGGGATAATACGCACGGGAGCCGGCGGCGTAGACCTCCAAGGTGCAGACGCCGGGCGTGATCCCGATGATCACGTTGCCGTCAACGACGGCCACAGGGCCCTCCAGTCCTTCGGCGTCGGGGTTATGACTGCTTATTTTCAGGGGATACCAGGCGCCCGCGGGCTCGTATTCGGCGCTGACCGTAAGGCGTTCCCCCGCGGGAATCGTTTGGGAAGACAGGGTGACATGCACATCGGTGGGCGATTCGTAAATCCGCAGGCGCGCTTCGTCCGTGCTGCCGTCCGTGCCGTAGGCTTTCACGGTGACCCAGCCCGCCGCTTTTCCCTTCAGGCTGATACTGCCGCCATCGCGGCAGAGCTCGGCGCAGTCTTCCCCCTCGGTCAGTTCAACGCGGGCATAGACCGTTTTTCCCTGCCGGTCCGTGGTCGTGATGGGAAAGGAATAGCCTGCGGTGCCTTTGTCATACGGCATATGCAGCTTCACCCCTTCGCAGGCGTCCACCACAAAAACGCCGAAGGAAGCGAGCCGGTCTCTGGCCGTGACCTGATAGAAGCCCGTCCGCAGGCCGGTGACGGTGGGCGTTTCGCCCGCCGGATCAAAGAAAAGGGCGCTTGAAGTGTAGTTTGGAAAGGGATCGTAATACGTTCCGCCCTCCATTGTGTACCGGACGGGCACGGTCTGCCCTACCTGGACGACGACCGTATCCTGTTCAGGATGAATGGCCGTGGCGGGCGTCTCTACGCGAACCAGCACAGTCTTGCTAAAGCCGTTATCGCCGGTGAATTGCAGGGTGTACTGCCCCAGCGCTTTCATGAAGAAGAAGCGGTAGGGCCGCTGATCCGTATACCCCACTCCTAAGTCCTGGAAAGCGGCGGGATCGCTGCATACAATGCTGATCCACCCGCTGCCCTCCGGACGGCCGAAATAAGCCCGTATATTCTCGTTCAGCGCCACGCTGATCTCATCCGGCAGATCCACCCAATAGCCGTCGGTTTGCGCCGAGGCCAGGGATGCGCAGCAGAAAACCGTCAGGATGGCCAGGGCAAGGATAAGCGTTCGTTTCATGGTTTTTCCCTCCTAAGTGGTACAAAAGCCAATGCGTTTCATTCAAAACAGCCGGCAGGGACGGTATCCGTATTTTACCAGTGCGCCGGAGCAGTGTCAAGGCGGCCGAACCGGCGAGTGGCAAAATTTACAATTGTTACAACATGCTTGAAGGAAACGGGCCGCGGTTTCTTCCCTGTTTTATTTGATATCCAAATGGATATCATATGAACATCTTACACCTTGTTTACCGTATTGTCAAGATATCTGTTTGGATATCAGGAGATGAAGCGGATGGCATGCTACCGGCGCATCAAAGAACTGCGCGAAGACCACGATATGACGCAGCGCGATCTTGCGGAACTGCTGAATATGCCGCAAAGCCAGTATTGGCGGTATGAGCGAGGCTACCGCGATATCCCGACGGACATTTTGATCCGTTTGGCGGATTATTACAAAGTGTCGGTCGATTATCTGCTGGGCAGAACGAACAATGCGAAGCCGTATACGTAACGAAGCGGGAAATCCCCGCGCTGTGAAACCAAAAGATTGAGGATGCAATGAACCGTCAGAGCAAACAAAACCACTACGGCAGGATCATGAAGCTGACCCTGCCCATCATCGTGCAGAACCTGCTGAGCACCGCCGTCAGTTCTTCGGACGTGGTGATGCTCAATTACGTGGGGCATGCCCATATTTCGGCGGTATCCCTGGCGGCGCAGTACGCCAGCGTGCTTTTTATGGTGCTTTACGGCCTCGGCACGGGGGTCACCATGCTGTGCGCCCAGTATTACGGCAAAAAGGATATGCGCGCCGTTCAGATGGTGCAGGGCATCGCGCTGCGCTTTTCCATGATCTGCGCCGGCCTGTTTGGCGCGGCGGCCCTGTTCTTTCCCCGGGTCATGATGCGCGCGTTCACCCCGGACGAGACGCTGATCGAAATCGGGGCGCAGTACCTGCGCTGCATCAGCGTGGCGTACCTGTGCTGGGGCGTGACCGAAATTTATTTGGCCACCCTGCGCAGCATCGGGCGGGTGGCCGCAGCCTCCGCCCTGAACACCTTTGCTTTCGTGCTGAATATCCTGCTGAACGCCGTGTTTATTTTCGGCCTGTTCGGCGCGCCGAAGCTGGGGGCCATGGGCGTGGCCATCGCCACCTCCGTTTCCCGCCTCCTGGAACTGGCGCTGTGCGCGATCGTGTCCAAAACCAGCAAGGACGTGAAGCTGCGTTTTTCCGACATGCTGCGCGTAAACCGCCTGCTGCAAAAGGACTTTGTGCGCATGGCGCTGCCCGCCGTGCTGAACGATACCTCCTGGGGCCTGGCCTTTTCCATGTATTCCGTGGTGATCGGCCAGTTCCTGGGTACGGACATGGTGGCCGCCAATTCCTTCGCCACCCTGGCCCGCAGCTTCGGCACCATTCTGTGCTTCAGCGTCGCCAGCGCGGGGGGCATCCTGCTGGGCCAGCTCATCGGCGAAAACCGGATGGAGGACGCGGAAAAGGCCGGGAAACAGCTCATGCGGCTGACGGTGCTTTTCGGGGCCGCCGGCGGCGGGATCATCTTGGCGGCCATGCCCGTCATGCTGAACTTTGCCGATCTGACCGAGGCGGGCAAGGGTTTTCTGCGCGTGATGCTGTTCATCAATTCCTATTACGTCATGGGCGCGGCGGTGAACACCACGCTGATCGCGGGCGTATTCCGGGCGGGGGGCGACAGCCGGTGGGGCCTCATCTGCGATTCCGTGGATATGTGGTGCTACGGGGTGCCCCTGGCGTTCCTCACCGCCGCGGTGCTGAAATTGCCGCCCATGTGGGTGTATTTCTTCATGTGTACGGACGAGTTCGTGAAATGGCCCTGGGTGATTTCCCATTACAGGAGCAAAAAATGGCTGCGGAATATCACAAGGGAAGAACTGGAATGAAGGCGGGGACGGTTTTGCCCCGCGCTTCGGCGAAGGGGGGGCAATGATTTTTTGTTTTTTTGCAGGAAAAAAAGGGCCGTGAGAATAATTAAACAGGGAAAGGCTGTAGCCCTAATACGATTCGGAAGGAAGGAATGACCATGAAGAAGTTTGTATCCATTCTGCTTGCCCTGTTGCTTGTGTGCCTTACGGTTTCCTCGATGGCCGAGCAGCCCTTTGCCGTCGCCGAGCCCAACCCGGAAGCGCTGGAAGCGGACTATGCCGGGGACTGGCTCTGCGCATACGCGGGGCACGGCAAAGACGCGTTTGAGGCGGAATCCCATCTCAGCGATTTAGGCATGGAGTCGCTCATGACCATTCATATCGAGAATGGCTTTGTGTCCTTTACCGGTATGCCGGAGATGGGCACCGATCCTTTTCCGTTTCGTTACGCTGATGGCGCAATGGTTTTTGAACCCGAAGAAGGGCTTGTGATCTTTACGCTCCAGCTCCTCCGGGATGGAACGCTCTCCATGAAATTCAACATGGTCGAGGCGGCCGCTGTCCTGTATCTGTTCCGGGTGGAAGCCCAGTAAAAACACAGGGGGCATGAGCCGTCCCGCACGCTTTTCCTGTGTTTTCCAGATGTAAAAATTGCTGAATATTGGAAAAATTCATAACAAATCGCGGTTTCCATCCGTTTTATGAGATGGAAACCTTTTTTATTTGAAAAAACTGCCGGAAAAACAAAGCCCAAGCGGAAGAAAGGGCGCCGCAATGGGACGGCGAAGAACCGAAAGAGGATGTGAACGCTGATGTTGATGCTGCCCCTGGTCATTCTTGCCATGGAGGATGACGTCGACCGGGCCTACATGACCCGCCTGTATCGGGAGTACCGGGCGCTGATGCTGAAAACCGCCTGGGAATTCAGCAGGGATATGGACACCGTGGATGACATTGTATCGGAAAGCTGCATCGCCCTCATCCGGCACCTGGGCCAATTAAAGACGATGGAGAAAGGGGCGATCCGCGCGTATATCGTGATCACGGTTCGGAATAAAGCGATCGATGATTTGAGACGGCAAAAACTGCGTCAAAAAATCTTTGTTTCCATGGACGAGGACACGGTGGACAGCGTGGCGGGACCGACCGCTTTTGAACGAAAACTCAATCTTCGGCAGGAAATGGACGCGGTGAAGGAGGCCATTGCCGCGCTCCCGGCGGCGGAACAGGACGTGCTGCGTTTGAAGTTTTTCCAGCACAGAACAGACAAGGAAATCGCCGGGCATATGGAGATTTCTGAAACACAGGTGCGGGCGCTCATCAAGCGGGCGAGAAGGCGTCTGAAGCGAATGCTGTACGGCGAGGGGGAGAAACCATGAGCGAAAGCGCGCTTTGGGATCGGTATTTGGATTTTCTGCTGGAAATGGTTTTTGAAGAACAGGAAGAAAAAGACGTGGAACGCCTGGCCCAGTCCCCGGACCCGGAGCTGACGGAGGAACAGCGCAGCCAGGCGGACCGCGCGCTGGAAAAAGCGCTGCGGGAAGCGGACCGGCGCGCAAAGCAGGAAACGAGCTTTCCCAAATCGCCAAGGGAAAAGCGCGGCGCAAAGGGGTTTCTGTTCTTCCTTGCCGTTCTCTTGTTTTTCTCCTGCATTGCTTTCGCCGCCAGCGCGGAATTTCGGGAAATGATTCTGCGCATGTTCGTCCGGGTGAATGAACAGACGAACAGCGTTTGGTTATACCCGGACGAGGAAACCGCCCGCAGAATGGAAGCGGAATTTCAGGATATGCGGCCGCCGGACGGTTGGGCGGGGTACTATTATTTCTTATCCGTTCCCGAGGGCTTTACGCTGGACTTAGGCAGCGTGACGGAGCAAACCGTTCGCTACACCAACGGAGAGCGGGCGTTTACGTTTGCCGAACACGTCTACGCTTCGGGAAAAGCAAACAGCCTGACGGGCCTGGATTACACGGAAGCGGAGAAGGAAAGCGCCTTTGAATGCGGGCGGTTCACGGTTTGGGAAGGGAAACCGGTGCTGGCGTGGGAGGAAGTGTTCAGCTGGTTTGAGCTGATCGGCGAAAATATGACCAGGGACGAGCTTTTGTCCCTTGCCAGGCAGGTGCTTCCCCGGGCGCAGGATATCCGGGTTGAAAAGAATCAGAGGCGGGAGGATGACGCGGCCCTTTCTGCCTGGTGGGGCGGCGACTGGTTCCCCGCCTTTCTGCCCGACAGCCTGCGCGTCACGTCGTTTTCGCGGGATTGGGGAGATTGCAGCATCACCCTGTCCGATCATCGCGGCATGACGATCGCCTTCATGGAAACCAACGCCATGGAATCCGTTCACGGAACGCAGCTGGAAAAGACTGTGATCAGCACCGTTTCGCTGAACGGCGGGGAAGCGACGCTGGTGGACGGGTATTCCGGCGGAAGCAATACGGCGGACGTCATCTGGCAGGCGGGGGAAAAAGCGCTGCGCGTCAGAACCATCGGGTATGACCGCGAAGGCACCGTCCGCATCGCGGAAAGCGTGCGCAGGCTGACGGAGGCGGAAAAACGGGAAAGGGTTTCCTGGACTTCCGACGAATATCAAATGCATCGCGTACAGCCGCCCGCGCTTTGGCGGGGCGCATGCTTTCCCGCTTTCCTTCCCGGCGGATTCATCCTGACGGATTATTCCTTTACCGATAAGGATACGGAAAGAATCGCGTTCCACACGGCGGATCACGAAAGGGAAATCACGATCCGGCGGTGCAAAAGCCGGCTCGATCTGAACTGCTCCTGCCCGGCGGGCGTTCAGCTCATTCCCTGCGGCGATACGACCGCGATCATGGTGCAAAGCGACGAGGGGGGAATGATCTTTTCCCAGGTGATGCTGGCATATCAGGATCAATGGTATCATATCAGCGGCATTGGGATCAGCGCGGAGGAAATCGTCCGGGTTGCCCAAAGCATGAAGAACCGGGATCAGACGGATTTTGAAACGGCGGAAAGGCCCGGCGGCTGGATGGGGCGCTGCTTCCCCGCTTTGCTGCCTGGTGATTTGGCGCTTGATGAAAGCAATACGGAAGAGGATGTTATTGTCTGGCAGGGGGAAAATGGGCGGCGGATGACGCTCCGCTATTTCCCTTCCTCCCGGGAAATCCGGTTTGGGGAATTGAACGCAGTGGGAACGGTGCTTACCGTCAACGGCTGTTCGGCCTGCATGCTGGAAGAAACCTTGTTTTCCGTTCCCAAAGCCTGCCTTTTCTGGCAGGATCAGTCCGGGTTCTATGAGCTGGATTTTACCGGCTTTTCAACGGAAGAAGCCCTGGCCGTAGCGCGGGGGATTGTTTAAGAGGATCGTCATTGCGTATATACACAGAAAACGGAGGAATCACCCATGAAAAGCAAATGTTTATCTGTCGTTATCCTGGCGCTGCTGCTGGTCCTCCTGTGCGCCGCGCCGTTTGGTGCTCAGGCGGATGGCTGGGAGGAGGACAAAGCGCTGGTGCTTTCCCACGTGGCGGAGGATTACCCGGATTGGCAGGTGAGCTTCACTACAATCTATTCCCGCCCCGGCCCGGATTGGGAATGGACGGCTTTCCTTGATAACGATTTGATGACCTTCTATTTTCTCCAGTTGGAAGCCCTGATCGATCAGTATAATGAAATCATGCCCGAAAGACCCAGTCTGGTGGGGGGACGAGGGATGAGAAGCGGAAAGAACACTTTAAGTCACAAGGAAGCGAGGGCCTGTGCGGCCCTCGCGCACCTGCACCAGGAGGTTTCACCTCCTGGACCTCTTACCCGGAAGCCGCTTAAAAGGGAAAAGGAAGTTGGTTCCCGGTGATGCATGAAAGGACGCGGAAGTCTGGCTTGACGCCATTGTGCTTCTGGCCCGGCGTCCTTTGGACGCCAACCCGGATGCGAAGCATCCGGGGAAAGCCGGGAAAATCCCGAGG
>JAFWQM010000200.1 GCA_017509065.1 Clostridia bacterium | reverse complement strand
GTACGCTTCCCAGTTGCCGTTTTCAATGCCGTTTTCCCTGTTGAAGCGCTCCTTTTCCCGCACGCAGTCGGCGCACATGCAGTTGGTGAAGAAGAAATCATCGATGATGAATTCATCAAAGTGCGCCCCGATAAACGCGCTGACCTCCTTCAGCTTTTTCCGCATGGCGGTGTCGTTGTAACACAGGGTATTGAAAAGCCTTGCCTTGGGGCGGCTGCCCTCCGGCGTAGGCATCACGGTGGTCAGGCCTCCCGCCACCTGAATGCCGTGGCGCTCAAACACCCTCCGGCACATTTCCACCTGCTCATGGGAGGCCATTTCTCCCCGGAAGGGTTCGAGGTACACCTTGTCCAAACGCAGATGCTTCAGGATAAAACCCAATTGCTCCTCCAACTGCGTTTCTGCCACATGCGCGGTAGCGTGCGCCACAAAGTAAGTGACCAGGGTAAAGTTTCGGTAGTTTCCCATGTCTTTTCTCCTTTCGCTGTGCCGGTTTGGTTCATGCGCCGCGGTCAGCCACTGTGCCCGCTATCCTATGCGTGTTTCACAGATCGATTCATACCATGACACTGCCCGTTTCGTCCATCCAGCCATGCACATGCCGCTGCCGTCCGCAAAGCCGTGCCCGCCCGACGCGCCGATTTCCAGCATGCAGGGTATGTTCAGCCTGTCCAGCGCCGCGGCCAGCAAACGGGAGTTTTCAGGATTCACCAATTCATCTCCGGCTGCCAGGAAGAGGGCGGCGGGCGGGAAGCCTTCCGCGTGTTCAGGGATTTCGTAGGAAGTTTGCGCCGCCTCCTCCAGGGAACAGCCGTAAAGCCGAATTGCGGAAGCTAAATCGGAGGAACCGTAGCGAATCCTTTCCTTCAAACTGGTGACGGGATAAACGGGGAAAACCGCCTGCGGCTTGGGAAGTCCATAAGCAGCATACCCCATTTTCGTGTTCCACAGGCATACCAGATATCCGCCGGCAGAAAATCCGCAGGTGATATACCGACACCCCTTCACATGAAAACGCTCTTCGTTTTCCCGGATGAATCCCAGCGCACGTGAAAAATCCTGCATATTCTTTTCCAGCAATTTTTTTGCGCCGTCCACCTGATACGTCAGGATGAACGCATGGTACCCCCAGCGGTTGAACTGCTCCGCGATGGGCCAGCCCTCTGTCAGATTCCATACGTTGACGAATCCGCCACCCGGCACCAGGATAATAAAGGGACGTTCATCGGCAAAGGGATCGTCCGATGGAAACCAAATGATGTTTGTGCCCTTCCGTGCAGGTTCTTCCGCACATTCTTTCTCGGTGTACAGCGGATAATACCACGCGCCTGTTTCGGCAGCCTGATACAGCCGTTCCATCCCGCGTCCGATATCGCTTGTAAAAAAGTGCTCAGATCGGATTTCAGCAAGCGTTTTGTTCCACAGCGGTTCTTCTTTCAGATTCCTGTTTCGGATCGCATCGGCGGCAATGAGGGCGATGCGCGGGTCGCTCAGCAGCGCGCCTAAAGTTTCGTTTTCATAAGCCAACGTTCCGCACTCCTTCCTGTCAAGACAGTTCCGGATCGAATACACCCAATAATTGGATCATAAACCTTAGAGTATAGTTTAAGTCAAGAGGCAGATTCCATTCTGATCCAAACAACAATACCTCAAAAAAGAACTACAGAAACGTCGCACCGGGCGTTTGACAAGCTTTTTCAACTATGATAAAATGGGGCGTATCAAGGAACATGAACGTTCATGGAGGAGACATGACCATGACAAAGGAAAAAGGCCGCGTGACCTTGCAGGACATCGCCGACGTGACCGGTTTCACGGTGAACACTGTATCCCGGGCGCTGAAAAACAAGGATGACATCAGCCGTGAAACCTGCGAGCGTATCCAGCAGGTAGCCCGGGAGATGGGCTATGTGCGCAATTACATTGCCAGCTCCCTGCGCTCCGGCCGCACCAAAACCATCGCCATGATTTCCGGCTCCATGATCAACCCTTACTATGCCATTTTGTGCGATCTGATCCAGCGAGAAGCCGTCAGGCTGGGATACGGGCTGATGATCCTGTGTTCCCAGGACGACCCGGAAACGGAAATCAGAGTAGTGGAAATGGCTATCTCCCGCCAGGTGGACGGCGTGCTGATCACGCCCTGTTCCTTTGAGTCCCCGGCGCTCGGGCTGCTGCGCTCCTCCAGGCTGCCTTTCGTGCTGCTGAGCCGTTATCTGGAAGGGGAAAAGGACGACTGCGTCTTCTGCGACGACCGGCAGGGGGGGTATCTGGCCGGACAGCATCTGATCGGGCAGGGGCACCGGAACCTGGCCATGATTTCCTTCCGCCATGTGGTGTTTTCCACGCGGAAGCGCTTTGAGGGATTCCAGCAGGCCTGTCTGGATGCGAGTATCCCGGCGGGCAATATCCATTACGCCGAGCCGGAAAACGACGAAATGATTCTGCGGCAGGTGACGGAGTGGATCAACCAGGGCGTGACGGGCCTGTTTTCCTTCTGCGACGTGGAGGCCTGGTGCCTGATCACCATGCTGGAAAACAGTGGGCTGCGCGTGGACAATCGCCTGTCCATCATCGGCTTTGACAATATCCTGGGCTATCTGAACTTTCCGAAGCCCATCTGCTCCATCGAATGCCATTTGCAGGACGAAGCTTGCACAGCCATCGATCTTCTGCGAAAGCGTATCCACGATCCCTCGCTGCCGCCGCAGCAGGTGATGCTGCCCGTTTCCCTGGTGTGCCGGAATACCTGCGCGATCAGCCATCCGTATTAAACAGGCTGTTATGCAAAATATTGGGATAAACATTACGACGGTATTCACGACATCATGGAAAGCTGATTTGCCTCAAAATGCACTGGCAGTATGACAAGGCAGAAAGCCTGGAAACCCTTATAAAGCAAGGGATCCAGGCTTCTTTTTTATGCGTGACACAAAATGTGACAGTTGTCGGGAAAAAAGACCCTGGGACGGTTTATGTCCGCTTGATAGAAAACAAAAGAAAAACTCCAAACCCTTCATTCATAAGGCTTGGAGCACTGGAGCTGATACCCAGATTCGAACTGGGGACCTCATCCTTACCAATTATAACCGACCCGAAAATAGTGTTTTCTATCTTGTCACAACTTATTGTATTTTGACAGTGCATATATTGGAAAGAAAATTTTTGCCTTTTGTAACTTGTTGTTACTTGTCACACATTCATGTGTGGGTTTTTATCTTGTCGGTGTGGGTATGGTGTGGGTATGGAAAGTGCTTGACCTCATCCCTTATTGACCTTCAATGCGTCCCTGACAACCTGGCCTGCCCGCCTGATACTTTCCTCATTCGCATGGGCGTACATCCGAAGCGTGACAGCCGTGTCCGAATGCCCTAAACGTTGGCTAACAGAAACCACGTCCGCGCCGTTGGTGATGGCAACGGAGGCGCTTGTATGCCTCAAAAGATGCGGGTGAAAATGTGGGATGCCGCAGCGATTTCCCAGTTTTGAAAAATAGCGGGTGGGTGATTGCGGATTCATCGGATCAGGGCTTCCGTTCTGCGTGAATACATACTTAGACAGGCAAGTGCTGGCCTGTTCTTTTTTTAGTTGATTCAGTAAATCAAGCGTTTCCTGCCCTATATCCACTTTCCGGGCCTTTCCATTCTTCGGCGACGTTTCATAGATACCCTTCTCCGGGGAGTATTGCAGATTCCGCTTGATCGTCACGGCGCTGGATTGCTTATCAATATCAGACCAATACAACCCGCACAATTCGCCCCGCCTCATCCCGGTATCAGCGGCAAGGCAACGAATACCCGCCATTTCAGCGGTTCATGCTCCATATATTCCAGCAAAGAATTAAGCTGTTCAACCGTCAATGCTTTTTCAGATTCATCTATGGCCTGTTCAGTTTTACTCTGGACGGGCCTTTTTACATCAACCGCCTGCGGATGGCCTGGACTTCGCTTCGGATCAGTCTTGCCGAACGGCAAATTTTGTCAGCGCCGACCACGATTTTCCTGCTGAAAAACAGCGGTATGGGCTTTGCGGATGTTCCTCTGGATAACACCGAAGCACCTATACAGACCGACCCGAACCGCCCGGAATGGGCTTACGGAATGAGCGAAAGCGAATATGCCGCAGCCTCCAGAAAACGGATTGCTGATATAATTGCCGCGCTGCCGGAGCCGGATGGCCTTGATGATATTCCTCCGGCAAGTTATGGACTTGCGGAAAAGTATCTGTTGCATCACGACGACGTCGACCAGGACGAAAGGGGGTGATGAAACTGGACGAAGCAACCAGGAAATGGATAAAGCGCCACCAACGCCAGTATCTGTCATGAAGGATTTGAAACCAATGACAGGAAGAAAATCTATTGTTCGCCCTATTGCGAACTTAGGGCGAACGAACCTAAACGGAAGGGAGGAGTAAAGCATGAGCGAACAGGAAGAACGCGGGGTGGCAATGATGCCGTTTTACGTTCACGAAATCGAAATGACCAGAACTGAAACGACCATCAAGCGCCTGACATGGGCGTGTATTATCGGATGGATCATGACCGCGCTGTCCGTAGCGGCGGCGATCATCTGGTGATACCCATACTATGAAAGTGGGTGATTCCCATGTTCACTTAAAGCTGGGTATCTATAAGCCGGGATGCCCAGCAGCAACCCCATCCTGACCGGGCCTTATCCACCCGGAGGGACAGGCTATTCCATCAGCGGAAGATTGTCGGTGCAGTTGTCCACACCTCCAATCAAAAGGCAAAAAATTCATATCGTTCCTATATAAAGGCGGGCCGAAAGGCCCGCTGATTCTTTATCCAGAACGCTTGATTATAACGGCATTTTCGGCCGATTTGACGGGCTTTTCCTGAACCCTACCAGCGTATCACGAAAGCCGCTACAACGCGAATTTGGGCCGTTTCCGCCGTGTATTCCGTGCGTATGGCGGCAAAGGAAAAGCGCCCCGCATGGAGGCGCGTCTTATTACTGTACGGGTGTACCAAATTCATAGATTGCATCACTTGGCAAGTCTATTTCATCATTCCAGAATACACATGTCCGGCTTCGGTCAAGCTGTACCTGCTGGAACAGCCCTTCCACTTCCCGCAGCAGGGAATATCCGGGCAGGCTCATATCGTCCTTCACATCATACAGAACCTTCCTTCCGTCATCGAACGATACGGAAAGAACATAATCCGGCAAAGGCTGGATGCTGCATATACGCTGAATCATACCGACACCCCTTATCAAAGCGGAGGCAGTTTTCCAATCTGCTGACGATCCCACATGGATTGTAATTCGTCCTGGTGCATGGAAAGCCATTCCTTCACCAATTCCTGCGCTTTTTTCGGTAAATCACCCTGTATCATTTCCATTGTGCGGATGTTGAACTCTCCCAGGTATTCACCATACAGCGCGTGGATATGGCTGGGTTCATGTTCCTTTGGCTTGAAAAACATCTTGATTACGATACCATAGAACCGCGCTATCTCCGGCATACGATCACCCTCTCATTATTTTTATTCGACACAGCAGGGACTATTCCTGCCGATGCCAAACCGAAAACCTTTTCAGCTTTTTTCAGGCTTGACAGAAAATCCTTTTATGGTTTTCCGCGATTTTTGGACGCAGACCGTCACCAATCATCGTCCATGAGCGCGGATAGGCCTTCCGCTTCATCGACCCAGGAAGGATCATACTTCACCCGTCCCATGATGGCCTTGCAGACCGGGCAAGCACGATATGGCTTATCCGCTATCCTACCGCAGACGGAACAGATATATTCATCCTTCCGAAATAGGTGTGTTCGCCGTGTCCAGTATGCTTTCATCGTGGCCTCCGAAAGTTGGTAAGTGACCGAAATGAACACTTACCAATTGTGCAGCCGGTAGTTTTACCGGCAGCATTGCTAATACCCTAAGTTGAAGTGAGGGTTTATTATCCTCTTGCCCTCGATTGAAACGAGCATATAGAAATAACTTATAAATGGCACATATTCCATAAGTATACCATATAAACTGCTAACGTCGTGTTCTCCACCTTTTAATGGGTGTAATTTGAACAGACACCCTTAAATGGTAGATATAAAGGGCATGTATTCAATACCGACCCTTGACCTGATACGAATTGAAATCGCCTACCTGGTGTAAAATTGTTTCAGCTTTTGTCGGGATTTTTGGCGGTTATTCCGGCGCTTTCACTTCCCCGCTATCCCCTGCGGGTGCCGCCTGGATCACGGGCCAATCCTCCAGCCCCAGCCGATCCAGAATAGCACGTTGCACATATCCGTTGACGGATTCGCCAACGGCAGCGGCAGCGGATTCGACGGTGGACTTGTGGCCCTTGGGAAGCGTGACATTCAACCTATCATAGTGACCGCCGATGTACTTATTCACGGCACGTTGTTGCGCTTTAGTGGTAGCCATAGCATCAACCTCCTTTCACATCATATAGTATAGCACTATATAGCTATTTACGCAAATAGATAATATGCATAATATATTTACGCAAATATAGTATACTATCCTTGCAAGGAGGGAAAGGGCAAAGGTTCAGACAGCCGAAAGGCCGAAGGTAAAACGCCTTGTCGCCAGAGGAAAAGCCGTCATAGCGACGTGAGCGCCTCCGGGAATTGTGCGAAACCTGCCCGATCCTCCAGCAAATACGAAGGAGGCCGAAGCAATGACGAAGTACAATGTGGGTTACATCAACAAGCCGTGGTGCAATGATGACTTTGTAATAATGGGAATGAGCTATTCCAAAAACGCCGCAAAGATGCTTATGGACGCCTACAACGCAGCGTAGACCTCCGATTCTCAAACAAAGCCAAAGAATACAGGCTGAACGCTATATCTGAAATCATATCCAGTGATACCGATGGAGAAATCATCCTGTTCACAACCCCGCATAATAGCGCAGACCGCTATGAAGAATTGTCCGAAAAAGATAAATTGCAAGTTGATTGTTGGAACTCATCGAATCCGAGAACGATCATTTCAAGTACATCGTCCGCGACATGGACGGCTTCACCGTCTGCGAAGGATCATTTGCGGAAATCGAGGAATACTTGAACAACTAACCCAACCGACCCAGGCGGCGAGAAATCGCCGCTTATTTTTTTGAAATCGCCGTTCTGCGCCCTTTCGGAAATCCGGCTTTCTGCGCCCGTTTTTCTGGCCCCGTGTGGGTATAGGTGTGGGTTTTGGCGAAATCCTCCAGCAGAAAACGAAGCAAAAACAGCAAATGAAAACCCCTCCAGCCCTTATGAACAAAGGCTTTCGGGGTTTGGAGCTGATACCCAGATTCGAACTGGGGACCTCATCCTTACCAAGGATGCGCTCTACCGGCTGAGCTATATCAGCGAGAACCGGCAACGAAAGTATAATATCACAACTTTTATAAAAAAGCAATAGGACTTTTAAATATTTTTTCAAGGCCAAAATCACAAAAACTGAAAAATACACTTTTCAGCTTCCATGTGGATGTGATATAATAAGAAGAATCAATAGACCGGAGGGAAGCACCATGCGCAGCATGACGGGCTACGGCAGGCGAAAGATGAACCGGGACGGGCGGGAGATAACGGTGGAGATCAAAACGGTGAACCATCGATTTCTGGATTTTTCCTGCCGGATGCCCCGGGCGCTGTCCTTTGCGGAGGACGCCGTGAGGAAACAGGCTGGCGAGGTTCTTCGGCGGGGACACGTGGATGTGAACGTGACCTATCAGAACCTGCGCAAGGATGCGCATGAGATTCTGGTGGATGAAGCGCTGGCGCGCAAATACCGGGACGCTATGCTGCTCATCCGGACAACTATATTTGAAGTGGGCGTTACCAATTCGGAAGAAATGCGCCATCTGAGTGACATGGACGTGTCGTTCATCGCCGCCCAGCCCGACGTGATGCAGGTGACGGTGGCGGAAGAGGACCAGGAAGCTGTGCTTTCCCTGCTGAGCGATACGATCGCGCTGGCGCTTGAGGACGTGGTCGCCATGCGGGAAAAGGAAGGCGCGACGCTGACAGAGGATTTATTGCTGCACCTTGGCGAAGTCGGACGCCTGCGGGATGAGATCGCGGCTCTTGCACCAAAGGTGCCCCTGATTTATCAGGAAAGGCTGAAAGCCCGCATCCGGGAACTGGGCGTTCAGGATTTGGACGAGCAGCGCCTGGCCCAGGAAGTGGCCCTGATGGCGGACCGCTGCGCCATTGACGAGGAACTGTCCCGCCTCCTGTCACACATTGAGCAGATGACCGCCGCCATTCGGGCAGAGGGGGAAACGGGCAGGCGGCTCGATTTCCTGACGCAGGAACTGAACCGCGAGGTCAACACCATCGGTTCAAAAGCGTCCGACGCGGAAATCACGAAGTTAGTGGTCGCCGCCAAGAGCGAAATTGAAAAGCTGCGCGAACAGGTGCAGAATGTGGAGTGACGCGGAATGAAACTGCTGAATGTGGGCTTTGGCAATATGGTATCCGCCGGACGGATCGTAGCGGTAATCGCGCCGGACTCTGCGCCGGTTAAGCGCCTGGTGCAGGAAGCGCGGGACGACAACCACTTGATCGATGCCACCGCCGGCCGCCGCACGCGGGCCGTGCTGATGATGGACACCGGCCATGTGGTGCTCTCCGCCGTCCAGCCCGAAACCATCGCGGGCAGGATACAAAGCGAGGAATGACTGAATTGAATTACAAATGAAGGGGGCTCGATTGATGAAGGAAGAAAGAAAAAGCATGCTCATTGTTATTTCCGGCCCGTCCGGGGTGGGCAAGGGCACCATCTATAGCCGCTTGCTGGATAACGATCCCAGCCTGACTTTTTCCGTCAGCGTCACCACCCGCGGCCCGCGCCAGGGGGAAAAGGACGGCGTGGATTATTTCTTCATCTCGGAGGAAAAATATCAGGAACTGGTCGAACAGGACGCTTTCTTGGAGCACGCCACCGTTCACGGCCACAGCTACGGCACGCTGAAAAGCCAGATCGTCGAAAAGATGGAGAAAGGCCTGAGCGTGATGCTGGACATCGATCCCCAAGGCGCGAGGCAGGTGATTGCCCAATGGCCGGAGTGCGTGTCCATCTTCCTTCTGCCGCCGTCCTATCAGAAGCTGCGTGAGCGGCTCTATGGCCGCAACACGGATGATCCCGGCGAAATCGAACGCCGTCTGAACAACGCCCGCGGCGAAATTAACCAGGTGCAAATGTACCAGTACGCCGTGGTGAATGATGACCTGGAGCTGGCCTTTGCGCAGGTGTCCGCCATCATCGCCGCCGAAAAACAGCGAACGAACCGGTACTTCCCGGTTGTTGAATAAATGTATTTTTAGGAGGAAAAACAAAATGCCTGTGAATAAACCCGCTATCGACGAACTGGATCAGAAGGTGGACTGCCGCTACACGCTGGTGGTGGAAAGCGCCAAGCGCGCCCGCGAGCTGGTGGGCGGCGCGCAGCCCCTCATCGACCCCAAGGACATGAAGCCCGTGTCCATCGCCGTGGATGAAATCAACCGCGGCCTGTTGGCATACCACCGCAACCTGGAAGACGAAGAGGAATAAGATTGTTATGCCGCTGCAAGGGAAAAACATTGTGCTGGGCGTGACGGGGGGCATCGCGGCTTATAAGGCTTGCGAACTCACTTCCCGGCTTCGCAAAGCGGGGGCGCAGGTGTACGTCATCATGACCAAGCACGCCTGCGAATTTGTTGCGCCGCTGACCTTTGAAACGCTCAGCAATCATCCCGCGGTAACGGATACCTTCGCCCGCCCGGAAACCTGGGAGGTGGAACACATCGCCCTGGCGAAGCGGGCGGATGTGTTTGTGATCGCTCCGGCCACCGCCAACATTCTGGCCAAGATAGCGCATGGCATCGCGGACGATATGCTGTCCACCACCGTGCTGGCGACCAAAGCGCCGGTACTGGTCGCGCCAGCCATGAACACCGGCATGTGGGAGAATACCGCCACCCGGGAGAACGTGAAGCTGCTTAAAGAGCGCGGCATTCACTTCATCGGCCCGGAGGGCGGCTTCCTGGCCTGCGGCGATACCGGTGCGGGAAGGATGAGCGAACCGAAGGATATTTTTGAAGCAATCGAAAACATCCTTTGTCCCAAGCGGGACATGGAAGGACTGCGCGTGCTGGTGACGGCGGGGCCGACTCAGGAAAAGATCGACCCGGTGCGCTACATCACCAACCGTTCCAGCGGCAAGATGGGCTATGCCATCGCGGAAGCAGCCGCAAGGCGCGGCGCGAAGGTAACGCTGGTCACGGGGCCGGTGAACCTGAGCGTGCCGGAGGGCATGGAAGCCGTGCATATCCTGTCTACGCAGGATTTGTTTGACACCATGACAGCCCGCTGCCCGGAGATGGACATCGTGATTCAGGCCGCCGCGCCTGCGGATTTCACTCCGGCTGTGGTAGCGGATCAGAAGATCAAAAAGCAGGGCGACGGGGATTTGACGCTCACCCTGCGCCAGACCCCGGACGTGGCCGCCCAGGTGGGAAAGCTGAAAAAGCCCGGCCAGGTGCTGGTTGGCTTTGCCGCCGAAACCAACGACGTGCTGGAAAACGCCCAGGGCAAGCTTAAAAAGAAAAACCTGGATATGATCGTGGCAAACGACGTGACCAAGCCCGGTGCGGGGTTCGACGTGGATACCAACATTGTCACGTTCGTAACCCATAACGGAAAGGAGACCTTGCCATGCCTGCCCAAAACCCAGGTGGCGGAGGCATTGCTGGATAGAATTGCAGAAGCAAGAAAGCATTGTAAAAAAGAAGGTGAATGAACAATAAACAATCATAATTTGAAAGGAGTGTATGTCACAGCACTATCAAATGGAAACTATATCCCCGGAGTTAAAGGGCTTATTCATTCATTGAATCTGACCGAAACAGCGCATGATATTGTCATCATGATTCCTGAATCAAAGGAAAATGAACTGATCGAAGGACTGAAAAACTGGGGAATTCTTTCCTATAAAAGTGTAAAGATAAAAAAGGTGCCAGATATTGCTTTGCCTGAAGAGATAGCATCGCAGAAAGATCACTACTGGACAAACACGTTTATTAAGCTGCAAGCATTTTCACTATATGAGTATGCAAAAGTCGTTCTGATCGATAGTGATATGATCGTTTGCGATAATATTGATGAATTGTTTGAACGTCCTTCATTTTCCGCTGTGATTGCTGGAAAGTGCGCTGAACCGGAATGGGACAGCCTGAATTCAGGCATTGTAGTCATTGAACCGAATGCTGCTTTCTATAAACAATTGATAAGCCTTATTTCACCTACAATTACTGATAGAAATGAACAGGGATTAAATACTGGAGATCAGGATGTCATCCATGCAGCGGTTCCTGATTGGTCTCAAACCAAGAAATTGATTCTCGATGAAAGATACAATGTATTTTTTGGTCAAATCAATACCTACTGCAAAGCGTATAAAACAAATCCATATTATATAAAAGTGATTCATTTTGTCGGAGCTATAAAACCATGGACGAAAAAAAGAGGGGTTTGGATCAAAATATTCATCAGGGAGTTGATAAAAAGAGATTTTAAGCACATGGTTTTCAGCGCAATGATATGGAGAAAGTACCACATTTTCTGTGAAAAATGATTTTATATTGAAATGGACTGGGCAGAGAAAAGAACTGTTTTCTGATTTGCGTGAGTTGCATTTCATATACGATGTATTAGCAGATGATGATGAGGAGGGAAACGAGCCAGGTGTACGCGGAAATCATTGTGGATATTGCTTCCGAACAGGTAGACCGTGTATTTACCTACGCCGTCCCTGATACGCTGACCATCATGCCCGGAATGCGGGTGCGGATTCCCTTCGGGCCCAGAGAAAAAGAAGGGTATGTGATCCGCCTGAAGGAAACGGCGGATTACGATGAGAGCAAGATCAAGCCTATTTTAGCCGCGCTGGAGACGTATCCCGCGCTGCTGCCGGAATTGATGGAGCTGGCCTGGGAAATCCGCGCCAAATGCCATTGCCCGCTGTGCGAAGCGCTGCGGCTTATGCTGCCCGCCGAAATGCGGGGTGGCAGGGTGAAAGTGAAAACCGAGGAATACGTCCGCCTCCTGATCCCACCCGAAAGAATCGATGAGGCCATTGCCTCCCAAAAGAAAGCGAAAAACCGTCAATTGCTGATTCGCCTGCTGTCCGACGGACTGGCTCATCCCGTGGAAGAACTACGGCCCATGTTTCGTGACGTGCGTTCGCCGATTACCTACCTGGCGGAGCGGGAAATGCTCGAAGTCATTGAACAGGAAGCGCTGCGCTCGCCCTACTACGGCCGGCCGGACGCGCCGCCTGACCCCGAACTGACGCCCGAACAGGAGGAAGCGCTGTCCGAGCTCATCCCGGCGCTGTATCGTCCCATAAAGCCCTTTCTTTTGCAGGGCGTGACGGGCTCCGGCAAAACGGAGGTCTATATCCGCCTGGTGCGGGAAGCGCTGCGGCAGGGGAAAGGGGCCATTATCCTGGTGCCCGAAATTGTGCTGACGCCGCAGATGATTTCCTGGTTCCGCTCCCGGTTCGGGGATACGATGGCGGTGCTGCATTCTCGGCTCAGCGCCGGCGAACGGTTCGACGAATGGCGGCGCATCCGCATGGGAAAGGCCCGTATCGTGATCGGGGCCAGGTCGGCGGTATTCGCGCCAGTGGAAAAACTGGGCGTCATCATCGTGGACGAAGAGCACGAGCAGACGTATCTGTCCGACCGCTTCCCCCAGTACGACGCCCGGGAAATCGCCGTTTCCCGGGGAAAACGGGAACATGCGGCGGTGCTGCTGGCCAGCGCCACCCCCAGCATTTATTCCTACGCCATGACCCGGCGAGGGGATTACACGCTGATCGAAATGCCTCATCGCGTGCTGAATCGGCCCATGCCGACAGTCCATCTGGCGGACATGCGCCAGGAGCTTCGCATGGGCAACCACAGCATGTTCTCCGGGCTTTTGCAGGAAAAACTCGAAAAGTGCATCGCCGGCAATCACCAGGCCATGCTGTTCATCAACCGGCGCGGCTACGCAAGCTCGGTGAACTGCCGAAAGTGCGGGGAGACTATCAAGTGCTCCCGCTGCGACGTGTCCATGACCTACCACAGCTTTGACCAGACCCTTCGCTGCCACTACTGCGGCGAGATTCGCCCCCTGCCGAAAACGTGCCCCGCCTGCGGCAGCGCGTACATCAAGCCCATGGGCGTCGGTACGCAGAAAGTGGAGGAAGAGCTCAACAAACGCTTCCCCGGCGCGGGCGTGATCCGCATGGACATGGATACGACCTCGGAAAAGAATGCGCACTTTGAGCTGGTGGACAGGTTCCGGGCCGGGCAGGCGAAGATCTTGCTCGGCACGCAGATGATCGCCAAGGGGCTGGATTTTCCGCAGGTGACGCTGGTAGGCGCGGTGATGGCTGACATGACGCTGAACTTCCCCGATTACCGGGCCGCTGAACGCACCTATCAGCTATTGGTGCAAGTAGCGGGCCGCGCGGGCCGGGGAGAGCAGCCCGGCGAAGTGGTGATCCAGACCTACCAGCCCGATCATTACGCCATCCGAAGCGCCGCGAAGCAGGATTACAGGGCGTATTTCAGCCAGGAATTTGAGCGCCGGAAGAGCGGCCTGTACCCGCCCTTCACCCTGATGGCCCGCTTCCTGTGCGAGAATAAGGACATGGCCGTGGCGCGGGCGACGGCGGAGAGCATCAAAAACCGGATCGTGGAGGAGTTTTCCTCCTCGCCCCTGTACCGCCGCATCTTTTTCATCCGCGCCGACGAAGCGCCGATCACTCGGATTCAGGACAAGTCAAGGGCGCAGGTATTGATGAAGCTGCTCAACCACCCGGACACGGACAGGCTGCTCCAGCGCTTTCAGGAAATGGCGGGGGAGGACTACCCGGCCAAGGTACAATTGGAGATCAACCCAGCGTCGCTGGCATAACAATCGATTCAATTACTTTCGGTTGAAAGCAATGATGGTTTTCCCTTATGGCTTTCTCGGAAAGGGGGCTGGGGGAAACCGCTCTTTGGCCTCCAAAGAGCGGTTTCCCTCCAGAAAAATCCCTGTATATAAGGAGGAAAAATGGTTCGGAAGATACTGGAACTGGGGGACGAAACCCTGCGCAAGACCTGCAAGCCCATGAAGACCTACGATCTGCGGCTGTGGCTGCTGCTGCGTGACATGGCGGAAACCATGTACAAGGCCGAGGGGGTGGGCCTGGCAGCACCGCAGGTGGGGATTCTGCGCCGCGTGGTGGTCATTGACATTGGCGATGATCATGGACTCATCGAACTGGTGAACCCGGAAATCATTGCCTCCGAGGGCGAACAGGCGGGCAGCGAGGGGTGCCTGAGCGTACCGGGTCGCCGGGGCTACGTGGTGCGGCCCAACAAAGTAACCGTCCGCGCCCAGGACAGGAAGGGCAAGAAATTTGAAATCACCGGGGAAGGTCTGCTGGCCCGAGCGCTGTGCCACGAGATCGACCACCTGGACGGCGTGATTTACGTGGACAAAATGGATCACGAAATCTTCGACGACGAGGACAAGGAAGGCAAGGAGGAGCAGTAAATGCGGGTCGTGTTTTTAGGCACGCCGGAGTTTGGCGTTCCTTCTTTGAAAGCGCTGGTCAGCGCGGGCTATGAGGTGGTCGGCGTGTTCACTCAGCCGGACAAGCCCAAGGGCCGGGGCAACAAAATGCTTCCCAGCCCCGTGAAAAGCTGCGCGCTGGAATACGGCATTCCCGTTTTCCAGCCGGTCAAGATTCGCGTGGACGGTGTTGAGGACTTGCGCGCATTGCAGCCTGATCTGTGCGTGACCGCCGCCTTCGGACAGATTTTGTCTCAGGAGATTTTGGACATTCCGAAGATCGGCACGGTGAACGTCCATTCCTCCCTGCTGCCCAAATACCGCGGCTCCGCACCGATCAACTGGGCGATCATGGAGGGCGAGACCGTCACCGGCGTGACCACCATGATGACGGACAAGGGGCTGGACACCGGGGATATTCTGTTAAAGCGAGAGGTTGAAATCCTGCCCGGCGAAACCGCCGAGGAACTAACCGCCCGGCTTGCTCCCATTGGCGCGGAATTGCTGATCGAAACCATCAAAGGACTGGAAGCGGGCACGGTACAGAGGGTGAAGCAGGACGAGAACGATGCCAGCTATTTCCCCATGCTGAAAAAGGAAATGGGGGAGATCGACTGGCGTATGTCCGCCCATCAAATTGTGTGCCGGGTGCGGGGCCTGACCCCCTGGCCGGGCAGCAGCTTCACTTGGGGCGACAATGAAACCGTCAAGGTCTGGAAAGCGGAGGAAGCGGAAAACCCCGGAAAAGCGCCGGGACAAATTATTTGCGCCGACGCGAAAAACGGCCTTATCATCGCCGCCGGAGAAAACGCCGTGTGGGTGCTGGAATTGCAGGCCCCCGGCGGCAAGCGCATGAACGCCAAGGACTATCTGCGGGGGCATCCCGTTTCTTATACGGCCTGCAAGCTGACGGAGGAAGAGCATGGATAAAAACAATCAGGGCAAAAAGCCTTACGCGGCAAAGCAGGGAAACCGGAAGCCTTATGGCAGGCCTGCCGGGAAACCTGCCGGGCGTTCTTTTGGCAAGCCTGCCGGGAAACCCGGGCAGTTCAATCGGAAACCTGCCGCTAAGCCCGCCCATGATCCCAACGCGCCCAGCAGCCTGAGCCGGAAGGTGGCGCTGGACATTTTCCAGGACGTGGTGCGCAAAGACGCTTACGCCGCCCTGTCCCTGGACGACAGGCTGAAAAACGTAAACCTACCGCAGCTGGACAAGCGGTTCTGTGCCAGCATCGTGTATACGACCCTGGAAAACCTCATCCGCATCGACTATGTGCTGAGCTTTTTCCTCAAAGACGCGGAATCCCTGGAGCCCACAGTGCGGGATATTCTACGCATCAGTGTGTGCCAGCTTTTGTTCCATGACCGTATTCCCGAAAACGCCATCGTGGATGAGGCGGTGAAGCTGACCCGCGGCGCGGGGCTGGAGGGGCTGACCGGACTAACCAACGCGGTGATGCGCTCCATCGTCCGGGGCAGGAACGAGATCAAATGGCCCGCGAAGGAGGAAGGGGCAAGGTACCTTTCCATCATGTACTCCGTGCCCCTGTGGCTGGCGGAACGGCTGGCCGACGCCTATGGCCCGGAAACCGCCGAAGCAATCTGCGCCTACCGCAGCGAAGCTCATTTTACCACCGTCCGTCCGAACCTGAACCGCATGGAAGACGCGGCCTTTGAAGCGCTGCTGCAAAAGAAAGTCTGGGAAGTGGAAAAGGGCGCTGTGACCCACGCTTACCGGGTGCGCAAGGCTTCCGAAATCGCCCAGGACGCGGACTATTTAGCGGGCAATTTCTCCATCCAGGGGGAAAGCAGCATGCTGGCCGCCCAGGCGGTGAACGTGAAAGCCGGGATGCAGGTGCTGGACTGCTGCGCCGCTCCCGGCGGGAAAACCGCTTACATGGCGGAGCTGATGGCGGGTACGGGCCGGGTCTACGCCTGGGACGTGCACGAGCATCGGGTGACGCTCATCCGCGCGATGATGAAGCGGCTGCATCTCGAAAACGTGCGGCCTGTGGTGCGGGACGCGGCGGCGCTGAAAGAGGATTTAGTTGGAACGATGGACGCCGTGCTGCTGGACGCGCCTTGCTCCGGGCTTGGCGTCATGGACAACAAGCCGGACATCAAATACCGTGCAACCCCGGAATCGGTGAAGGAACTGACGGAGATTCAGGAAAAGCTGCTCGACACCTGCTGCCAGTACGTGAAACGGAACGGCACGCTGGTCTATTCCACGTGCAGCGTGCTGCCGGAGGAAAACGGGGAGCAGGTGAAGCGCTTTTTGGAAAAGCATCCTGAGTTTGTGATTTCGCCTTTGCCCGAGACCATCGACGAAAGATTCCGCAAGGAATATACGGATACCGGGCTTCAACTGTTGCCCCATCGGGACAGCGTGGAGGGCTTCTTTATCGCCCGGATGAAACGGATCAAGTAATGGAGAATCAGCAAATACAGTGGATGGGCCTGTACCCGGAGGAATTGAAGCAGCGCCTCGCGGAGATGGGGGAAAAACCCTTCCGCGCGGGCCAGGTGTTTTCCTGGCTGCATAAAGGCGCGCGGTTTGAGGAGATGACCAACCTTTCCCTCTCCCTGCGGGAAAAGCTAACGGCCAGCGGCATCGACCAGCCGGTCACCGTCCGGGAAACCCATATTTCAAAATTGGACGGGACAAAGAAATTCCTCTTTGCCCTGCCGGACGGTAACTGCGTGGAAGGCGTGCTGATGCGCTACCACTACGGCGCGACGCTTTGCATTTCCACCCAGGTGGGGTGCAAGATGGGCTGCCGCTTCTGCGCAAGCACTTTGGACGGATGCGTCAGGAACCTCACCGCCGCCGAAATGCTGGGGGAGGTGCAGTGCGCCAACAGAGAACTGGACGGCGAGCGTGTACACAACATCGTCCTCATGGGCAGCGGCGAACCGATGGACAACTATGACGAGGTGGTCCGCTTTCTGAAACTGGTGTCCCATCCCGACGGGCTGAACATCGGCCTGCGCCACATTTCCGTCAGCACCTGCGGCCTGGTGTCGCAGATGAAACGGTTCGCGGAGGAAGGGCTTCCGGTCACCTTATCTTTATCCCTCCACGCGCCGAACGACAGTATCCGCCGCCAGATCATGCCGGTCGCGCAGCGATATACAATAGAAGAAACTCTGGACGCCTGCCGGTATTATATCGAAAAGACGGGCCGCCGTGTGGTAATGGAATACGCGCTGATCGACAAAGTGAACGCCTCCGCCGCCTGCGCGGAAGAGCTGGCGGACAGGCTCCGGGGGATGCAGTGCCACGTGAACCTGATTCCGCTCAACACTGTAAAGGAAAGAAACCTGTTCGGCGTGACGGAAAAACAGGTGCAGGACTTTTTATCCGTTCTGGAAAAGCGCCGTATCTCCGCGACGCGCCGCCGCGAAATGGGCGACGATATCGAAGGCGCGTGCGGACAATTGAGAAAAAAAGTATTACGGGAGGATCTGCCATGATTTCTGCTGCCAGAACCCACATCGGAAAGGTTCGCGCGTCCAATCAGGACGCGGTGCTCGTGCGTCCAGGAAAATACGGCCTGTTTGGCGTGGCGGACGGCATGGGCGGCCACAAGGCGGGCGACGTGGCCAGCAAAATGGCTGTGGCCGTGGTGGAAAAAGCATTGAAGGACGCGCAGCCGTCCGTGGATTTGCTTCGCGCGGCCATCCAGGAATCCAACCTCATGATCTATGAGGAACAGCTCGGAAACCCCGACTACAGCGGCATGGGCACCACCATGACCATGATCTGGGAGGATGAGGACCGCGTGCTGCTGGGACACGTGGGCGACAGCCGGGCGTACCGCATCCGCAAAAACGAGATCACGCAGGTCAGCCTGGATCATTCCATGGTGGCGGAAATGGTGCGCAGCGGCTACCTGACCGAACGCGAAGCCCGCGTGCATCCCTACCGCAATATTATTACCCGCGCCCTTGGTACCGAGGAATATGTCGAGGTGGACGTTCAGGAGCTGGATAAGGAAACGGGCGATGTTTACCTGCTCTGCTCCGACGGCCTGTCCGAATACGTGCAGCCTGAACATATGCTGTTTACAGTGCGCAATAATCCCTTGGAACAGGCCGCGGACATTCTGCTGAATTATGCATTGGAGGGCGGAGGCCGGGACAACATTTCCCTCATTCTGGCGGAGGTGACGGCATGATCGGCAAAGTGCTCGACAACCGCTATGAGCTGGTTGAATTCATCGGCAAGGGCGGCATGGCGCTGGTTTACCGCGCGATCGACAGGCGCACGGGCCACTCCGTCGCGGTCAAGATCCTGCGCCCGGAATACAACCAGGACGCTGAATTCTCCGCCCGCTTCCAGCGCGAAGCCCTGGCCGCCAGCCGCATGAGCCATCACAACATCG
Organism: Clostridia bacterium; assembly: GCA_017509065.1. The sequence continues at coordinate 9,503 of JAFWQM010000200.1, read as the reverse complement.
TGAACCTGCTGGACGTGGGCCAGGCGGAGAACATGCGCTATCTGGTCATGGAATACGTGCAGGGCAGGACGCTCAAGGAAGTGATCCGGCAGAAAGGCAAGCTGCCGCCCGACGTGGCGGCGCAGATCGGCATCCGCATCCTTTCCGCGCTTCAGCACGCACACAAAAACGGCATCATCCACCGGGACATCAAGCCGCAGAACGTGCTGGTGCATAAGGACGGCCTGATCAAGGTGGCCGATTTCGGTATCGCCCGCGTGGCGGGGTGGGATACGGTCACGCAGGAAGACAGCGTGATGGGCTCCGTGCACTATTTTTCCCCGGAACAGGCGCAGGGCAAGCCCGTTACCGCGGCCAGCGACCTGTACAGCGTCGGCGTGGTGCTCTATGAAATGCTCACCGGCAAGCCGCCGTTTGATGGCGATACTCCAGTGGCCGTAGCCATGCAGCACATCGGCAGCAAACCGCGCCCCATCTCGGAACTCAATCCCGCCGTGCCGCCCGCCATGGAGCGGGTGGTGGAAAAAGCACTGGAAAAGCAGCCCAGCTGCCGTTACCAGAGCGCCTTGGAAATGGCGCAAGATCTGCAGCGCTCCATTCAAGAACCGGACGGAAACTGGATCAGCCCGCTGCAGGACCAGCCGGTCCCGCCCATGGATTACCATACAGGCAACACGGGAAGCTACAGCGCAGTGCAAACCAAGCGTACCGTCTGGACGCGCGTCGGGGCCGCGGCGATGATCGTGCTGATCATCGGCGGTATCCTCTATGGGGCGCTGCGTATTTATGATCAGGTGGTGAACACCACGGAAGCGCCTTACTGTCTGGATGAAGCGGAGGGGGACGCCCAGCGGATCGCCTTCCGGGCCGGGCTGAAGGTGGAAATCACCAGAACAAGCGACGCGATCAAGCCCATCGGCACGGTGATCATGCAGTCCCCGGAATACGGAACGATCATGCGCAAGGGCGAGACCCTCTGCCTCACTGTTTCCACCGGCCCCGAGGAGCAGCAGATTCCCGACCTGACCGGCAAGCTCGCGAATGAAGCCCGGAAGGAACTGGAACGCCTCGGCTTTACCATGCTTGCGCTGCCGGAGAGACAGCTTTCCGCTTTGCCGTGGGACACCGTGCTGAGTCAGGACCCCTCTTCAGGGGACAAGTACTACCCATACGGAACAGTCGTCCAGGTGGTGCTCAGCGGCGGCAGCGTCACGCTGCCGAACTTTGTGGGCATGACGCGCAATGATGCGATAAGTATGATAGATCAGTTGAAGCTGTCGCTGGTGCAGCCGGTCCAGCTGTTCCCCGTGGATAACGCCACGGAGTTTGAGCGCGTGGCAGCCCAGTTTATTACTGATGACAAATACAACGAATGCAAGCCCGGTGATCAGGTGATGCAGCAAACCAAGGTAACGCTTGTTGTGTATGTGCCCAGCGAAGCCGCGCTCGCCCCCACCGCTGAGGCTACGGAAGCCGCTTCCCAGCCCGCGCAGGAGGCCACGCCATGATGCAAGGCGTGATCGTGAGGGGCCGGGGCGGGTTTTACACTGTGCGGGATGAAGCGGGGCAGGAATTCGTGCTGCGCGCGAAAAAGAAATTCCGCCGCCAGAAGATTTCCCCGCTGGTGGGCGACCGGGTGCTTTTCACACCGGGAGAGGGAAAGGAAGAAGGCAAGGAAGAGGACGGATGGGTGGAGGAAATCCTGCCGCGCATCAGCCAGTGCCTTCGCCCGCCGGTTGCCAACGTGACCATCCTGTGCATCGTCGTGGCGCCTTCGCCGGAACCGGACTGGATGCTGGTGGACAAGCTGCTGATTTTCGCCCGGAAACAAAGCCTGCAGCCGCTGCTGATCATGAACAAGGCCGACCTTCCCAAAGCAGAGGAAACCGCGGCGCTGGCAAAGGCCATGTACGCTGGAGCCGGGATGAGCGTAGCCTCCGTCAGCGCGGAGACCGGCGAGGGCACGGAACATTTGAAATCCCTGCTCGGTGGCGGCGTGTGCTGCTTTTCCGGGCAGAGCGGCGTGGGGAAGTCCACCCTGCTGAACGCTTTGTTCGGCTTGTCCCAGGAAACCGGCGATATCAGCCGGAAAATCCAGCGCGGCAAAAACACGACCCGCCACGCGGAGCTGTTCACGTTCGGCGATATCTCCGTGATCGACACGCCGGGCTTCAGCCTGCTGGAGATGGACGAGGTGTTTGACCCCGTGCTGCTGCGGGATTACTACCCAGAGTTCACGCCTTACGAAGGCCAGTGCCGTTTCTCGCCCTGCTATCACGGCAGCGAGCCGGGCTGCGCCGTGCTGCGGGCCGCCAAGGATGGAGCCATCCATCCCGCGCGGCTGGAGAGATACCACACCCTGCTGGCGGACTGCCGCCAAGCCTGGAGGGACCGATATGATTAAACTGACGCCGTCGCTGCTAGCCGCCGACCTGCTGCATCTGGGACAGGCCGTCGATATGATGCGAATCCACGGGCTGGACCGGCTGCATTTCGACGTGATGGACGCGCACTTCGTGCCGAATTTATCCTTCGGGCCCGATTTCTGCCGCGCGATCCACAGGCACGATCCTGCCATGAAGATAGACGTTCACCTGATGATGGACAACCCGGAAAATTACATTGACGAGTTTGTTCAGTACGGCGCGGCCAGCGTCACTGTCCACGCGGAAATCGGGGAGGATCTGACCGGGCTGATTCAGAAAATCCATGACCTTGGCGCGGAAGCGGGCCTGTCTGTCAAGCCGGAAACGCCGGTGGAAAAGCTGCTGCCGTATCTCGATCAGCTCGATCTGATTCTGATTATGACCGTTCATCCCGGCTTTGGCGGGCAGAAGTTCATGCCGGAAGAAGTGGAGAAGATCCGCTTCCTGCGCGGCGCAAGCTTCAAAGGCGATATCGCGGTGGACGGCGGCGTGGATATGGAGAACGCGCCGCTGCTGAAAGACGCCGGGGCGACGCTGCTCGTGATGGGCACGTCCTATTTCCACGCGGACGACCCGGCGAAGGTCGCCCGGTTCGTGGAGGGGCTGAACGCATGAAGCAGCACGGGAAAAAAGAATTCCACCCGAAGCGCAGCCTGGGCCAGAATTTCCTGACGGACGATACGCTGTTTAAGCAGCTGGTGGATTTGTCCGGGGTCGGAAAAGAGGACGCCGTGCTCGAAATCGGCGCGGGCGCGGGCGGGATGACCAAGGCGCTGTCCGCCCGGTGCAGGCAGGTGATTGCCATCGAGGTGGATGAAACGCTGCTGCCCATCCTGCGGGTCGCGCTGGATAAATGCAAAAACGTTCAGCTTGTCCATGGCGACGTGCTGCGGCTGAACCTGCCGGAGCTGACCGCGCCGCTCGGGCCGTTCCACATCGTGGCGAATATTCCTTACTACCTCACCACGGATTTGATGACCTTGCTGCTCGGCAGCGATATGCCCATCCGATCCATCAATCTGATGGTGCAGAAGGAAGCGGCCCAGCGCATGGTCGCGCAGCCCGGAGAAGAAGGCTACGGCATGCTGGCGGTGCGCGCGCAGTATTTCTATGACCCGCAAATCATGCTGGACGTGCCTGCCTGCATGTTCACGCCGCCACCCAAGGTGGACAGCGCGTTCGTGGTGATGCCGAGGCGCGATAAGCCGCCGGTGGACGTATCGGACGAAACCCTGTTTTTCAAGGTCGCTTCCGCCGCCTTCGCCATGCGCAGAAAGACCATGGAAAACAACCTGATCGCTTCTTTCCGCGTCAGCCGCGAACAGGCGAAAGACTGGCTTTCCCAGTGCGGTATCCCCGACGGAGCGCGCGGGGAAACCCTGTCCCTCAGGGATTTCGCCGCGCTCAGCGAAGCAATAGCGCAATGATAATCCAAAGCGTCCCGCTTGAAAAATGCGGTGCTGTATGCTATAATTTGGCAAGACAATAATATTTCAGATACAGGAGGGTTAGGGATGGAACAGAAAAAAAGACTGGTGACGCGCAGCGATTTTGACGGTCTCGCCTGCGCCATGATGCTGAAAGAACTGGGTATGATCGACGAAATCAAGTTTGTGCATCCCAAGGATGTGCAGGATGGCAAGGTGGAACTGACCGAGAACGACATCACCACCAACCTGCCCTACGATCCCCGGGTCGGCCTGGCGTTTGACCATCACGAGTCCGAAGTGGACCGCCTGAAAGCCCAGGAAACGGGCGGCAAGCTGATTATCGATCCCAACGCCCGCAGCGCTGCCCGCGTGGTGTATGACTACTACGGCGGCAAGAAAGCGTTTCCCCGCGTGAGCGATGAACTGATGACGGCGGTGGACAAGGGCGACAGCGCCGATTTCACCATTGACGAAATCCTGCATCCCACCGGATGGGTGCTGCTGCACTACCTGATGGACGCCCGCACCGGCCTGGGCCGCTTCCATGACTTCCGCATCTCCAACTATGATCTGATGATGGAACTCATTAGCTACTGCATGGATCACCCCATCGAAGATATCCTGCAGCTCCCCGACGTGAAGGAGCGCGTAAACCTGTATTTCGAGCAGGCGGAGCTGTTCGAGGCGCAGCTGAAACGCATCGCCAAAGTGGAAGGCAAAGTGGTGGTGCTCGACCTGCGTAATGAAGAAGTCATTCATGCGGGCAACCGCTTCATGATCTACGCCCTCTATCCCGAAACCCAGATTTCCGTGCACGTGGCCTGGGGCTTCCGCAAGCAGAACACCGCCGTCATGATCGGCAAGTCCATCGTGAACAAGGCGTCCGACGTGGATATCGGCGAGCTGTGCCTCAAATACGGCGGCGGCGGCCATCACAACGCCGGTACCTGCCAGCTGGACAACGACGTGGTGGACAAGGAACTGCCCAATATCATCAAAGCGCTGAACGCCTAACCCGGATAAACCGGAGGAGTTTCCCCCAGACCCCTTTCCGAGAAAGCCATAAAAAGGGTTTCAGACTTTTTGCCATTTTTACGAAGAGTTTCGTTTATAAGAGTCTAAAAACAGAATCAATCCCGGTGGTCTGCCGCAGACCGCCGGGATTTTATATATGTACGAATCGGGATGAAAATTGGCATTGTAAAACATCCGGGAATCCGATATAATGATACTGTATGATGTTTGATTCTTGAAGATAAGTCCCTTTCCAATCAAAGACAATTGCCGTGAGTGCAATGTCAATATATCACTTGGAGGAATGTGTATGAAGAAACTGCTTTGCCTGGCTGTCAGCCTGATGCTGCTGTGCAGCGCAACGGCGCTGGCGGATTCCCTCTTCACCCCCGGCACGTATGAGGCCGTGAAGAAGGGCTTCGGCGGCGACGTAAAGGTGACTGTCACCGTTTCCGATACCGAAATCACCGACGTGGCCATTGAAGGCGCGTCCGAAACCCCCGCGCTGGGCGGCGTGGCCGTGGAAACGCTGGGCCCCGCCATCCTGAAAGCGCAAACCCCCAACGTGGACGGCCTCTCCGGCGCGACGGTCACCAGCACCGCGATTATCGCCGCCGCGACAGAAGCCCTGACGCAGGCTGGCGCTGACATCGCCGCTCTGGACGCCAACCGGAAGGATACGGCTGAGGAAGTCAGCAAAGAAGAAAAAGTCATTGATACCGAAATCGTCATCGTTGGCGCGGGCGGCGCTGGCATGGCCGCGGCCATCATGGCCCAGCAGGCGGGCAAGAATTTCGTGATCCTGGAGAAAATGCCCTATGTCGGCGGCAACACCACCAAGGCCACCGGCGGCATGAACGCCGCGGAGACCCATTACCAGAAGGAACAGGGCATCGAGGACTCCGTGGAGCTGTTCGCGCAGGATACCATGACTGGCGGCCATGACCTGAACGATCCCGACCTGGTGCGCACCCTGGCCGAACAGAGCGCCGGCGCGATTGACTGGCTGGATTCCATCGGCGCGGAGCTTCCCAAGATTTCCTTCTCCGGCGGCGCTTCCACCAACCGCATTCACGCGCCTGCCGACGGCAGCGCCGTGGGCAACTTCCTGGTGGATCAGTTCTCCGCCAAGCTCAAGGAGCTGGGCGTGGAAGTGATGCTGAATACCAAGGCCACCGAGCTCATCATGGCTGACGGCAAGATCGCCGGCGTGAAGGCCGAAGGCCCCGACGCTTTCTACACCATCAACGCCAAGGCCGTGATCCTGGCCACCGGCGGCTTCGGCGCGAACGAGGATATGTACACCCAGTACCGGCCTGACCTCAAGGGCACCGTGACCACCAATGCGCCTGGCGCGACGGGCGACGGCATCGTGATGGCCCAGGCCGTAGGCGCTGACCTGGTGGACATTGAGCAGATTCAGCTGCATCCCACCGTGGAGCAGACCACGTCCATGCTGATCACCGAATCCGTCCGCGGCGACGGCGCCATCCTGGTGAACCAGAGCGGCCATCGCTTCACCAACGAGCTCCTCACCCGCGATGCGGTTTCCGCCGCCGAGCTGGCGCAGGAAGGCCAGTACGCCTATATCATCTTCGACCAGCACCTGCGCGAAAACCTGAAGGCTATTGAAAAGTACGTCAAGAACGGCCTGACCGTGCAGGCGGACACCCTCGAAGAACTGGCCCGGAAGCTGAACATCTATCCCTACTTCCTCACCATGACCATGAACGAGTGGAATGAAGCCGTTACCACCCAGAACGATGCGGAATACGGCCGCACCACCGGCATGAACGACACCCTGACCACCCCGCCCTACTATGCCATCCAGATCGCTCCCGGCATCCATCACACCATGGGCGGCGTGAAGATCGACACCAGCGCCGAAGTCATTGACGTGAACGGCAATCCCATCCCCGGTCTCTTCGCCGCGGGCGAAGTCACCGGCGGCGTCCATGGCGGCAACCGCCTGGGCGGCAACGCTGTGGCCGATATCGTCATCTTTGGCCGCATCGCCGCGGAAAGCGCGATTGAATATGTAAGCAAATAATCAGTAAAAAATGAAGGAGCTGTCTCCCTGCCAGAGTGCGGGAGACAGCTTTTTCACTTGCCCGTTTTTGCGCTTTTCACAAACAGCCGCAGAATTCCCCGCAGCCCCCGCGGTGCTTTCACACAGATTACCCGCATTGCCATTTCTTATCCCTCCTGTTTCCTGATGAGCAGCAGCCCCAGCAGAATCAGCGCCGCGCCGACCAAAGCCAGCCATGCCCAGCATGGCACGCACAGCAGAATCAGCAGCACCCCCGCGCCGATCAGCACATACCCGGCAATGCGGAGAAGAAAGCTCCCACCGCTGGGATAGCACTGCACCCGCACATCATCTTCCCGCTGCCATGGCAAAAAAATCACCTCCCAAACCAGTGTATGGCGGGAGGGGGGGAAGATATGAGTGAGGAGTTAGGAGTTTATAGTTATGAGTTTATAGTTAGGAGTATAGAGATGAGAGAAGAGCGCGGCGTCATTTGTTGTCAAATTGCTATAAAACTCCTAACTCCTCACTCCAAACTCATTTCTCGCTTCTCATCCACTCCAGCAGCGCGGCGACGCTTTTTTCCGGCAGGCGGAGGGAGAATTCCGGCTCCTGGATGTTTTCAAGATAATGGGCGTCGGAGGAATGGAGGACGTGCTTGTTTTCGGTGGCTTCCATGGGGCAGGGCAGATCCTTCCATACCTCCACCGTGGTAAAGATGGGGGAGGACGGCATCATACCAAGGTTCACGAGCAGCCCGTTGCTGCCGCGGTTGATGTGCGCAGGCACCGGCACGCCGCCCACAGCCCGCACTTTTTCCGCGCATTGCTCCAGCGATAAGTCCGTCGCGCCGATGAGCAGCGCGTCCTCGTGATCGATCACCTCGTCGTCCTCGTTCATCACAAGCTGTTCCCCGAAAAAGGCCGGCTTGTTTTTTTTCGGCGGCAGGTGCGCTTTCAGCATTTCCCCAAATGCCACGGCGGTCGGCACGTCCGGGAAATAGCCCAGCATATGCACTTCTTCGCTCGTGGTAATCTCGATGGCGGGCACTAAAAGCAGCCCGTAGGCTTCGGCGATCTTCTCAGCCGCGGGCAGGTTCCGGGCGGTGTTGTGGTCGGATATCGCCACGATTTCCAGACCCTTCACCACCGCCATGCCCAGGATATTGCCCGGCGTCATGTCATTGTCGCCGCAGGGGGACAGGCAGGAATGAATATGCAGGTCGGCAAAGAAATTCATTTTACTCCGCCTTTTCGGGCACGCCCTTCTCCATCATGCGGCCGCAGATCGTGTACGCGGACAGGGGGCTTTTCAGCACGCGCAGCCCTTCCTCCGCCGCTTTTTCCAGGATGCTTTCGGGCATGTCGATGTTTTCCGGCAGGATCACGCAGGCCATTTCCGCCAGCGCGGCCACGGCCACCACGTTCATATGGGTCTGCACCGTCACCCAAGCCATGCCCTCGCAGCCGTGCGCCATCACCCAGGACAGCAGGTCGCAGGTGTAGCCGCAGGAAATCTCGCGGTCTTCCTCCACGCCGGGGGTCATATTCTTAGCTTCCAGCAGTTCCGTCAGTTCGGAAACCTTCATGGTCATTCCTCCTTGTTCACGCCGAATCGTTTCTATGATTGTATCACAGAATCAAAACCTGTTCAATCGTCTTCTTCCGCCGGGTCGCCGTAATCCAGTTCCGCCACCCGATCCCTGAGATACCTGGTGAGCAGCTTCATTTCCGCCGCGCTGATCTGAGGCTTTGCGGCTGTCACGCTGTCAAGGAGCAGATAATCCATGCTGACGTTCAGCGCGTTGGCGATCTGCACCAGCGTGTCGATGCTGGGAATACGCATCCCGCGCTCGATATTTCCGTAATATGAGGGGGAGATGTGCGCCGCGTTGGCCACATTCTCCTGAGATAAATGCTTGGAACGCCGTTTCATTTTCATCCGCCGTCCCATTGCCTGATAATCGACCATTCGCTCTTTCACCCTTCCCGCGGCAGATACTTGCTTTCTGTTCATAGTATACCTGAATGATCGAATTTTGTAAAGTTTTGTCGAAAGCGGGGCAGGGAAAGGGGCATATCAAGGTTACTAATCAGGTATCGAGTTGAGTTACAGGGGGTTACGCTGGGGCTGTTCGCCCCAGTTCCGCAGCCTCAATCGTCGCAAGTCCGCTTCATGCGGACATTGCTCGTTTCGGCTGATCTCACCGCTGATGAGAACCCCGCCACAGGCGGTCATCGGCGGTTTGTCCCCAACCAGGGGCCTGAGGCCCCTGGACCCGCAATGGCGAATGTTAGTTGACTTGGGAAGCGTAATTTGTTCCCGCTGTAGCTTAAGAAAAACAGACAAACTCATGACGTTGTGTTTCTGGCCCGGCGGCGAAGCCGCCATCCCGGACGCCTTGCGTCCGGGGAAAGCCTGGGAAGAATTCCAGGGGGAAAGCGAGCTTTCCCCCTGGAATTTTCCCGGCTTTCTAGGGCCAGAAGCCACTAACTTTCGTAACCCCATATCGACTGGCGAAAGTAGTTTGATTTCCCCGACTTAGTATTGCTCGCCCAACTAAATCATGAATTATCTGCGGGCGATAAATCGGTCCATCCTGCG
>JAFWQM010000027.1 GCA_017509065.1 Clostridia bacterium | reverse complement strand
GGCTTCTTCCACGCGGCGCTTGATTTCGTCCTTGGGGGTCTTGCGCAGCTTCAGGCCGAAAGCCATGTTGTCATAAACCGTCATATGGGGATACAGAGCGTAGTTCTGGAACACCATGGCGATGTCGCGATCCTTGGGAGCGACGTCGTTGACCAGCTTGTCGCCGATATACAGTTCGCCGTCGGAGATTTCTTCCAGGCCGGCGACCATGCGCAGGGTGGTGGACTTGCCGCAGCCGGAGGGGCCGACCAGAACGATAAATTCCTTATCTTCGATATCAAGGTTGAAGTCACTTACGGCAGTGACGCCGCCGGCATAGATTTTGTAGATGTGCTGCAGAGATACGCTGGACATGATGAATCCTCCTTCAAATCGTTTCGTGTTATTCTTCCGGGGAAAGCATATTTCCCCCTCAGATGCACTTATTATACACAACTTTATCGTGAATTTCCATTCTGAAAAACTAACAAATATTTATCTCTTTCTTTGTGCTATGTATGTATCCGTTGGTATGAATCGGACATGAACAATCCATTTTTGCTTGACAATCTTCGACAGGTGGGGCATAATATGCACAAAAGGAAGATGCGGGAAGAAGGAGGCAAATAACATGGATATGACCAAACAGGAGCGTCTGGCGATGATGCTCAGGGAAGCAAAGCGCGCGGTGTTCTTCGGCGGGGCGGGGGTATCGACGGAGAGCGGCATCCCGGACTTCCGCAGTACCGGAGGATTGTATAACCAGGAATGGCGCTACCCGCCGGAAACCATTCTGAGCCACACGTTTTTTGTGAATAATACCGAGGAATTTTACCGCTTCTACCGCAAGAAGATGCTCTTTCCCGACGCCAAGCCCAACGCCGCTCATGAGGCGCTGGCGGAATTGGAGCGGATGGGCATCCTGACCGCCGTCATTACCCAGAACATCGACGGACTGCATCAGGCTGCGGGCAGTCAGCATGTGATCGAGCTGCATGGAACAGTGCACAAAAACTTCTGCACCCGCTGCCGCAGGCCTTATTCATTGGAAGACATTATGAAACTGGACGGCGTGCCCCGCTGCTCCTGCGGCGGTGTCATCAAGCCCGCGGTAGTATTATATGAAGAATCTCTTCCGTCGGACGCGATTGAGGATGCGCTTGACTCCATTGCCGCCAGCGACCTGCTGATCATCGGCGGCACGTCGCTTGCCGTCTATCCGGCGGCGGGCTTCGTCCAGAACTACCGCGGCAAGCTGGTGATCATCAACCGCTCGCCCACCCGTATGGATCGGCAGGCCGACCTGCTCATTGACCAGCCGATCGGGGAAACGTTCAGGGAGACGATGAGGCTTTTGAGGGATTAGGGATCAGGCAATAGGGATTAGGAGAGGCGGAGAATTCAGAGTACAGATTTATATACTTCGCCAATTGATGGTTCCGTATTTATGTCACTAAATAATCTGAACTCTGATCTCTGTGCTCTGCACTCTCTCCCTAATCCCTAATCCCTTTTCTCCCTCCATCCTGAATTTTTCTCAATTTCGCAAAACTTTTGTAAAAAAAGAAGGACTTTCTTAATAGCATGGCGAATAACTCAGAGTTATCCTTTTGAGTTGGAGGAAATCATGCAGCCCCCTCAAGGTTCCAATTCACAGGGCGGATACCAAAACGGGCCGGGGTCCGGCCCTTCCATATGGGATCAGCCGCCCATGCTGAATCAATGGATACAGCGGCCCGTACCGGGGCAGCAGGTGCAGAACGGCCCAATGCCGGGCGCTCCGCCCCCGCCGGCCCAGATCACCCCGGACCCGACCATGCAGCCGGATTATTACGGCACAGGCGGACAGGCCATGCCCGGCGCGGATTACGGCGGCGCGTATCCGCCTGATGAACCTTATTCCGAAGAAATGTCCCCCGGCAATATGCCTGTACCCGGTTCAGGGTATCAGGTGCCCAAAACCGGCATGTCCCGCAGTCGGCGTTCCAGGCCGAAATGGGGTCTCGTCGTGCTGGTGCTCGCGGTGCTGGGCGTGTGCGGCTTCTTTGTGTGGCGGATGCTCACGCCCGGCGGGATACAGTACGGTATGGTGAAGTACGGCTCCATGTCTGCATCCTACACCGGCGACGCGGTTCTCGTGCGAAATGAAACGGTGGATGTGCAGGAAAACGTCTCGCAGATCGACTATCTCGTGGATGAGGGCAGCCGCGTAAAGCGGGGCGATATGGTGGCTACCATCTACACTTCCGGCTTCAACGCCAAGGAGTGGACGACCCTCAAGCGCTACCGGGATCAGATCAAAGATTACCATAAAGTGCTCATTTCCGGCGCGACCACAGATTCCACCCTGCTGAACCTGATGACCAGGGTGCAGTCCCGCGCGATGGAGGTGCAGCGGCTGGTGCATGGAGCGCAGGGCAGCGTGAGCGCCCAGGAAAAGCTGCTCAAAAAAGCCATGGAAGACCAGCAGCTGTATATCAAGCAGAAGTATCCCGACGAACAGAAACTGAGCCGCCTGTACGACGACGAAAATACCCAGCTCCAGCGGATATCCACCTGGACGAAGCAGTTCGCCGCTCCGGTTGACGGGCTGGTGAGCTTCTACACGGACGGGTTTGAAAAAGCGCTGAACATGAGCAGCTATGCCGATTACAGCCCGACGCAGGTGCGGGCGATGTACAACGGGCAGGTGCCCACGCTGGAGACTTCCGTCGCCTCGCGCAATGCTGTGGACGTGTACCGCATGGTGCGGGAGGACAAGTGGGTGGTGCTGATGCTCTGCCATAACCAGGACCGCACGCCTGCCAACGGCCAAAGCTTTAATATGGTGATCGAGAGCTTCGACAATCATCAGCTTCCCGTCACGGTCATCAACAGCGCCCGGTCCGGCGGAGAGCTGCTGGTTCGGCTGGAAGTGCAGGATACCAGCTTTCTTGAAGATCTGATGTATCTGCGCCAGTGCCAGGTGCGATTGAGTGAGAATGTATCCAGCCTCATGGTGCCTGCCCGCGCCATCTACGTACAGAATGGCCGCAAAGGCATCGTTATGAAAACCGAAGGCGGCGAGTACTGGACAGGCGTGGAAGTGATCTCTGTTTCCGACGACGGCGCTTTCGCTTATGTAATACCGGACAAGCCCGAAGTGGTCTATGAAGGCGTGCTGGTGAGACTCTTTTAATCAGTGAGGAGTTAAGAGTTAGGAGTGAGGAGTTTTATATAGTTCAGCAAGTGCGAAAACAGGCTTCACAGCGCTTAAACACTATAAACTCCTAACTCCTCACTCATAACTCCTAACTCAGAATAACCGCTCCATTCGGAGGCAAAAAGATGCTGCAGGACCGTGTCACTCAGGTGATGGAAACCCTGAAGCGGGAGAGCGAGCCGTGGGGAAGGTGCCCGAAGCTGATTGCGGTAACGAAGTATTCCGCGCCGCAGGAGATCCTGCCGCTGGCGGAGATGAACGTGACCGATATCGGGGAAAACCGGGTGCAGTCCCTGCGGGAAAAACTGCCCTTTCTGGAAGGAAAATTTTCAATTCACCTCATTGGACAGTTGCAATCCAACAAAGTAAAATATATAATAAAAGACGTGTGCATGATCCATTCGCTGGATCACGCATCCCTGGCGCAGGAAATCGACCGTCAGGCGCAGAAAGCCGGTATTCGGATGCCGGCGCTGATTCAGGTGAATATTGCCAGGGAGCCGCAGAAGGGCGGCGTGACGGAGGAAGAGCTTTTCCCCTTCCTGCGCAGCTGCGCCAGGCTTCCGGGCCTTTCGGTCAGGGGCCTGATGGCGATGATGCCCTTGGGCGCGCCGGAAGATGTGACGATTGATTATTTTACCCGAATGCGTTTGCTGCTGGATGAGTGCCGGCAGGAAGCGGTTCAGAACACAGAGATGACGGAACTGTCCATGGGCATGTCCCAGGATTATGCCTTGGCGGCGCGCTGCGGGGCGACCATGGTGCGCGTGGGTTCGGCTTTATTTCGATAAATCGGCAGGAGGATTTCAGGCATGGCTTTCGCGGATTTTTTCAATACTGTGAAAAACAAAGCGGCTCAGATGTATTCCAATTTCTTTTATGACGGCAGGGATGTTCCGTCCGCGCCTCGGAGGGAACGCGCTCCCGCTGCCCAGGAGCCGACGCCTCCTCAGCCAAGCCAGGGCCAGCAGCAATGGCAGAACTATCAGCAGCCCGCGCAGCAGCAGCCGTATCAGCAGTATTATGGCGGCTATCAGCAGCAGCCCTACCAGCAGCCTTATCAACAGCAGCAGCAAAGCGCGCCCCAGCCCGCTCCGCAATCCTTCCGGCAGCAGCAATACACACAGCCGGAGCAGCCGCAGCAGCGGTTCCGCCGCAGCGCCCAGCACGCCAGCAACGTGGTGCAGGTGGATTTCAGCAGCGGCCAAGCCCAGCAGCCTGCGCAGGAACCCACGCAGCAGCCTGCCGGCCTCATGAACGCCCGGATCATCAACGCCCGCGGCATGAGCGACTGCCGCACCGCCATCACCCTGCTCCGCAATGGCGACGCAGTGATCATCGTGATGGAAAACATTACGAATCCCGGTGATATGCGCAGGCTGGTGGACACGCTGAGCGGCGCGTGCTATTCCCTGACCGCCACGATCACAAAGGTTTCCCGCTACGGTGTATACTTGCTGGCGCCCCAGGCTCTGGCAGTGTTCGCCGATCAGGCGACAAACCAGATGAACGCTGGCCCTGCGCATGCGCAGCCCCAGAACTATCAGGCCAATCCTTATGCCGCGCAGCGGCCCGTTTACACGAACCCCACGCAGCCCGCTCAGCAGGCTCCGGCTTATCCTCCCCAGCAGCCATATGGACAGCAGCAGGAGTTCACCCAGCGCACAGCCGCCCCCGAAGCGGCCGCCCAGGATTTCTACCAGCGTCCCCTGACGCAGGAGGCTACGATACCGTCTTTCTCCAACCGTCCCGCGGGCGTGGGATATACGCCTGACGAACGCGCGGCGGCGCAGGGATAATGAGCAGAGCGGTTCAGCTGTACCGTCCCGCGCGGTATCAATTCATAAGATGAGGAGGAATGGGCGATGGCAGTGATTCGGATCATTCGCTTTTTGCTCAGCGTATATGCGTTGATGCAGCTGGTGACATTCGCGCTTCCCTATATTGGCGGGCCGCAGCAGCCCTGGATGGCAAAGCTGGCCCAGATTTGCGAACCGGGCGTCCGGATCGGCAACAATGTGACGGCCCGGCTGTTCCCGAACCGTCAGTTCAAAATTGACATGGGGCCTTTGGCGGCTGCAGCGCTGTGCTATCTGGCCCGGGTCACCCTGGGCATCTTCTTCTGAAAGGCTGCGGGCTTCGTCCCGCTTGGTTTATCCCGGAGCATCATCACTGATCCCAAGAATCGGAAAGGAGCGTCATCATGGCTATTACCATTGCGATGATCGAGGAAAAGGAATTTAAAATCAAAATGCGTGGCTACGACCCCAGCGAAGTGGATGAGTTTTTGGACGACATTTGTGACGAAATGGTCGCCCTTCAGGAGGAAATTGCCACGCTGAACCAGCGGCTGAGCCAGTCCGCTCAGGCGAGCGCTTATGCGCCTGCCGCCGTGCCCGCGCCTGCCGCGCCGGCGCCCGCCCCTGTTCCCGCTCCCGCTCCCATTCCCGCTCCTGTTTCCATCCCGGTCAAAAAGGAGGAGCCCGCTCCCCAGAAGCAGGATGTGAGCGAGGCTGCGCAGAAGCTGCTGGCCCGCGCGCAGAAGGTGTATGACGACACCTTGGCCGACGCCAAGCAGGAAGCGCAGGAGATCCTTGAAGAAGCGAAGCAGAAGGCCGCGGAACAGATCGGCTCCCTGGAGGAACAGCGCGACAGCCTGAAGCAGGAAGTGGAAGAACTGAAAGCCGCCGCCCGGGACTACCGCGAACGCTTCCAGCGTTTGATCGATGATCAGGCGCACATCCTGAAAGCAGAATCCAAGCTTTATGAATAAAGTAATTCGCCCGGCTCAAAACGCCGGGTTTTCTTTCGCTTGCCTCCGTCTGCGTTATTTTGACGGTATTTCGTGAAATGGTCCATTCCTGATAAAATATAATCTGTCCCCTTCCTTTTCTCATACTTGTCTGCAAGGAGTTATACCGTGAGAGTATTTGACACACATTGCCACCTGGACGATGAAAAATTCAATGAAGACCGTGAGGAAGCCTATCAGCGGATGATCGACGCGGAAGTGACGCGCTGCGTCTGTGTAGGCAGCGACCTTCCCTCTTCCCGGCGCTGCATCGATTTTGCGACCAGCCATCAGGGAGTTTTTGCCGCGGCGGGAGTTCATCCCCACGAAGCCAAGGACGCGCCTGCGGATTACCTGGATACGATTGCTGAAATGCTGAAACAGCCCCGCGTGGTCGCCCTGGGCGAAATCGGCCTGGATTATTACTATGATCTTTCACCCCGCGATGTACAGAAACGCGTCATGGCGGAGCAGGTGGAGCTGGCTGTTTCCCTGGATGCGCCGGTGATTTTCCATATCCGCGACGCGCATGGAGACATGGTGGATTTCTTCCGCTCCTGCAAACGTCTGCCGGCGGGAATCATCCACTGCTTTTCCGGCAGTCCGGAAATAGCCCGGGAATACGTGAAAATGGGCTTTTATGTTTCCTTTGCCGGACCGTTGACTTTCAAAAAGGCTCCGCATCTGCAGGCTGCCGCGCAGCAGGTGCCGCTCGACCGCCTGCTGGTGGAGACCGACAGCCCCTATCTTAGCCCCGAGCCCAGGCGCGGCCGCCGCAACGAACCTGCCCATGTGGTTTATACCTTGGCTAAGCTGGCGGAACTGCGCGGTCTGAGTGTGGATGAGATGGCTGAAATCACCTGGAACAATGCGTGCGCCCTGTATCGCATTCCGAAGGACTGACAGCGGCGCGCAGAACCGTTTGCGCTGATGTGCGGAGAATTGCAATACATCTTGAGTTATTGCCTTAAAACCGCCACAAAATGATTGACAATCCGGGCAAATAAGCATATACTGGCAGTAAGAAAACATATAGGGGGTGACAGTCAATGGGCGACGGCGAGAGATGCCAAGTGAGCGAAGGCGTGCCGCGATCGTGGCGGGCGCGCTCATTGGCGCGTCATTCATAATCCGGTTCGCATCCTCTTGCATCGCTGAACGTCGTAAACAGGCATCGGAAAAGCAGGGGGTTTTTTGGCGTGTGGTTTTTAGGTGAATAGGGAACAGGCAATAGTTTATTTGCATTGTCCTTTCTTCCTGACAAACTAATCCCTATTTCCTAATCCCTGAAATCCCTCCCTCTTTTCCCTTTCCCAAGAGCAATTACGGGTTCAAAAGAATAAGAGGAGGTGTAGCCTATGGAATGGGCTGCGATTGAAAAGCGCCTGAACAGCCTGCTGCAGGCAGGCCGCCATGGGGAACTGCGCGGGGCGATGATGATGCTCAACGAAGTGGACATCGCCCAGTACATGGAAACCTTGAACAAGGAACAGTTGCTTCTGGTGTTCCGTATCCTGCCCAAGGATATTTCGGCCGATGTGTTCAGCTACATGTCCGCCGAACAGAAGCAGACTCTGATCGAATCAATCGGCGATTCTGAAATCCGTTCTCTGATCGACGACATGTTCCTGGATGACGCGGTTGACTTTCTGGAGGAACTGCCCGCCAGCGTGGTGCGCCGCGTGCTGCAGAGCGCCGATACCGAAAAGCGCAACCTGATCAACCAGTTCCTGCGCTATCCGGAAAACTCCGCCGGCTCCCTGATGACCATCGAGTACCTGGAATTCCGCAGCGACGTGACCGTTCACGGCGCCATGGATATTATCCGGCAGGAGGGCCTGGACAAGGAAACCATCTATACCCTGTACATCATCGACAATACCCATCACCTGATCGGCACCCTGGCGCTGCGTAAAATGATTTTGGCTTCGGAAGATACGGTTCTTTCCGATATCATGGACCGCAACGCGGTCAGCGTGTGCACCACCGACGACCAGGAGAAGGTCGCCGAACTGGTACGGCGTTACGACCTGATGGCGATTCCCGTTGTCGATAAGGAAGACAGGCTGGTCGGTATTATCACGGCGGATGACATCATGGACGTCATCGAAGAAGAAACCACCGAAGACTTTGAAAAGATGGCCGCTCTGACGCCTTCCGAGGATGAGTACCTGAAAACTTCCCCCTTCAAGCTGGCTCTGAACCGTATCCCCTGGCTGCTGCTGATGGCGGTGATCGCGATTTTCACCGGCATGATCATTACTTATTATGAGGACGTGCTCAGCGCAAGCGCTTCGGTCGGCATCATTCTGACAGCCTGCATTCCTATGCTGATGGACACGGGCGGCAACTGCGGCGCCCAGAGCTCCACCCTGATCATCCGCGGCCTGTCATTGGGCCAGATCACGCTGAAGGACTTCTTCAGAGCGCTGTGGAAGGAATTTCGTGTGGCGCTCATCGTTGGCGCTGTGCTATTCTCGTTCACGATCTGCCGCGTGCGGTTCATCAACGGGGCGGAATGGGGCGTAGCCTTCGTGGTCGCGGCAGCGCTGTTCTGCACCATCCTGCTGGCCAAAGCTTTGGGCTGCGCCATGCCGATGCTGGCGAAGCGCCTGGGCCTCGACCCTGCGCTGATGGCCAGCCCGCTCATCACCACAGTGGTGGATATGAGCTCTCTGGTGATTTATTTCTCCATTGCAAGAACAGTGCTGAAAATATAATGCAGCAAAGAACCGCCTGTGCCGATGCGTTTTTCGGTGCGGGCGGTTTTTGAATTAAAAAACGGAAGGAAAAACACAAACAAATGTTCTATTTAAATCCGAACATTAATAACAATTAGTATTGTTTAACGTTCGGTATAATAGCAGCATGATCATCCATTCTGACGTGCATAATGTTCGCAAAAGGAAAAAAAGAACGAAAAAAGGCAGGAAAAATCAAAAAAACAGTTGACAATGCGGAGTGTTTATGATATTCTAACCAAGCGCTCAAACGGAGGGTACTTCGAGGAGCGCGGGAATCTTGAAAACGATACAGAGAGATTGAGGAAGAACGACAGTTAATTCTGAAATGAGTTTTTACTTGGGACTGTGGGGCTTGCCTGGAGGAAACGAAAGGCGAGTGGGAACCCAGAATCG
>JAFWQM010000199.1 GCA_017509065.1 Clostridia bacterium | reverse complement strand
GGGATCACAGGGATTTTTATACCACGCTCTATCATGCAGGTATGTCCTCCATCATGATGGAAACGATCATAAGCACGATTCAGATCACTCCGGAAATGCAGAACCTGGAAGCCTACATGAAATCTTTCTGGGCATACGGTATTTACGGGTGGATGCTTGAATGGATCAAGCGGGGCATGCAAGAAAGTGGCAAGGAACTGACTGGCCTCTTTTCGCTTGCTCGGCAAACACAATAAGGAAAGAATCACGAGAAAGAATCTCGCATACATAAAAGAATTGGGAAGTCGTCATTCGTGACGGCATCCCGATTTTATTAAGCTGCATCCTATTCGTAAGGATGCAAAATACAAACTGTTCCTCAAAAGTGAAATCATGCAGCGAAGAAAGCAACAATAACTGAAGTTAGCGCCGGAAACGACCATCGTTTTCGGGGCTAACTCGTTTTTATTTCGACTTAGCGCCAAAATCGCTTATATGTTGTGTAGGCATGAAGCATGAACTACCAATATTCAGAAATAACAATAAAACCGTTTGAATGGAAATAGGATAGCCTATTTCCTTGCTAGTTTCGGTTATATATCTTTGACTTACTGTAAACAAAGCTGGTGTCGAAATAGGTGTACCCAGCCGCCAGAAAAGCGTCCACCATCTGGTTCAGCTGTTCAAAGTCAAAGTCTGTAGGATCGCCGTTTTTGACCGGGAGCCGCATCATGCCAAAGCCAAGGTTTTTCATATTGAAACCCTCTTTTTTTACTCTATGTCCGGCTGCTGTCCATCGTGTGCCTTCCACTGGCACTCTGTCATTTCCATATTGGTAAAGGTTGCTGTGAAAGAGCCATTCTCTGCACTGCAGGCGTAAATACCGAACTGAATCTCATCCTGTACATTGAACATATGGCAGATGCGCATTTGCTTGAACCGAACGCCGTCATCCGAATATTCAACGCAGAAATCATCCTCCCTGCGGCTGAGCCGGAACCACGCCGATTTGATGGAAGCATCCACATCAACCGATGCCCAGTCGGAATAGCCATTATTGGTCACGACGCTGCCAAGCCGCTGGATTTGATCATTTTCATACTCCATCGCGGCCTTCAGCCAGTTATCGCTGTCCAGATACATGATGATTCCGCTCTGGTCATAGCGTACCTTGGTGTCGAATTCCGTCTTCACCACAAAGGAGAAATACTTCTCGCTGGTTTTCATCTGAAGCGCCGGAGCATTATCATTGCGGAAATGGTAATAAGTGCGCTGCCACAGATCCGTATGTGGCTCCGTGATGATCTCCACGCGCTCCTCCGTGACTGAGAAGTGCTTCGGCGCTCTTGTCCATTCCATTATTTCAGGTTTGATCTTCATGTCCATACTCCTCCTTAGCCTGTATAGGCATCTTCGGCCGTGTTTCTGAAATCCTGCTTTGCCAGCCACTCCTGCTTCTCGTCAGTTTCTGGGATGTCGATACGCTCGATCTTAAAGATAACTGGCCTCGTACCGTCGTTACAGCAGGTGATCATGACGCGATCGTCGTTTGTCCATTCTTTCATGATGGAGCCACCCTGCAGTGCTGTGTAGACATACCGACTGACGACATCCCACGCCTCGCCGCAGAACTTGCCGTGAAATGGTTTTTTTTGCTGTTCGCAGCCGCTTTAATGACAGATCAGGATGTGTACTTGTCAAACCAGCCGGTGATTTCCTCCAGGCGGCGGAGGCGGTGGGCCGGTTTGCCGGTGCGGGAGAGCTCGTGATTTTCACCATGGAAAACCACCATCCGGGCCGGGACACGTAGGTATACCAGGGCGGTATACAACTGATAGCCCTCGGCGATGGGGCAGCGGTGATCCTCTTCGCTGTGGATGATGAGCGTGGGGGTCTTCGCATTTCGCACGTATTTTAAGGGGGATACATCCCACATCTCCGCGAAGCCTTTTTCAGAATAGGGATCGGCGCTGCACACCTCAAAGTTGGAGATGGGCGGGATGTCGCTGATGCCGTACATGGACACCCAGTTGGCAATGCTGCGCTGGGTGGCAATGCAGCAGAAGCGGTCTGTGCGCCCTAAAATCCAATTGCTCATGTACCCGCCGTAGGAGCCGCCTGTGCAGCACAGCCGCTTGGTGTCAATGGCTGGATAGGTTTCCAGCACCTTGTCCGTGAAGGCCATGATCTGGCGGTAATCAATGCTGCCCCATTGCAGGTCCAGATAAGAGAAGGCGTTCCCTCTACCGTCCGAGCCATGGGGGTTGCAGAAGAACACGATGTATCCCTTCGCCGCCCAGGCCTGCATTTCATGGAAGAACACCGGGCCGTAGGCGCACTTGGGCCCACCGTGAATATCCAGCACGGCGGGATACTTTTTCCTGGGGTCATAATTCTCCGGCAGCAATACCCAGCCGTCGATCTCCTCGCCGTCCAGCTCTGCCATGATCGGCTGGGGTTGGGCCACGTAGGTGTCCTTCAGCACATCATCGTTCCACGTGGTCAGACAGTGATTGCCGTCCTTTTCCGTCTGGTAGAGCTCCGGGAGCTTCATGTCCAGCATGCCTGCAAAGAAGATATTGCCGTCATGCACGTCATAATCGCTGAGGATGCCATCCGTGGAGACGACGGTTTCGATCTTGCCGTCCAGGCCGATGCGCTTCAGCTTGCAGCCGTCCCGATCCAGCGCCGGGAAATAAAGATGATCGCCTGCTGCCTTGGTGAAGCGGGAAGCGCCGTATTCCACGTCGGTCAGCATGGCGTTGCCCAGGCTTTCATCCGCTTCACAAAGGAGTTTCAGTGCCTTTGATTGAGGATCAAGGGTATAGAAGCAGGGGTTTTCATTGTCTCCGAAGCGCTTGCCGTCCGCGCCGATCACCACCAGTGTGTCCCCGATGAACTCGATGGCATAAATCAGCAAGCGAGGTCCCAGCACTTGCTCCGTTTTGCCCGTTTCCAGATCCAGGCGGTACAGACAGTCCCGATTGGGGCGGCGATTGCGGAAATTGACGCCGCTGAAATAAACGTCCTTCCCGTGAATGCGGAAGGCGCCCACGTCCATATGTTTTGCGGTCAGGCGGCGAAGCTTGTTTTCTTTCACGTGATAGAGGAACAGCGCGCTGCGCTTCCCCTGGATCAGTCCCCTGCCGTTGAACACGAAGGGAGATTCCGTCAGTACCTCGTAGTCCTTTTCTTCGCCGATCTTCTCCAGCGCTTTCTTCTTTTTGTCGCCGGTGAGAAGATACAGATCAGGGTTCTCCGTGCTGATTTCTCCGGTCATCAGCAAATTGCCGTCTGGCAGCAGTTTGAAGCCGCCCGCGTCCAACGGAAGCTCATAGGCCTTTTCCGCTTCACCGCCGGTAAGGGGCAACCGATACAGCACCGTGGAAGCGCCCTTTTCTTCCTCATCCTTTTCCTTTTTCTTCTCGTCCCGCTTGTCTGTGGCAAACAGGATGTGCTCCGCATCCTCAAAAAAGAATTCCCCGATTTTGCCGTCGCTGACCATGGGCCGGTCATCGTTTCCGATGCGTAGGCGCAGGCGGCTGACATATTTCTTCTTTTCCCGGTCGATGCCCGTCAGCATGTAGGCCAGCTTCCCACCATCCGGGGAAAGGTTCAGGGAGGAAAGCATCCGAAAATCCATAAAGGTATCCAGGCCAATCTTCTTCATTTTAGTCGCTCCTTTTTTGTTGTTTCATGAAAAAGCAGCTTGCCCATCACAATTACTGATAGAACGTCACAGCGCCTTTGATCTCTTCCTCCGTAGGATGCCCCTTGGCAATGCCGCCGACCAGCTTGAATGGGCCAAAGGTATCAAACCCCTGGCAGCGGTATTCCCCGATTTCCCGGCAATGCTTTTTATCGGCGATTTCACGCATGGCTTTCAGAAAATCGCCCTTCGGCGCGCCGTGGGTGTAGATGTAGAAAACATCCTTTCTCTCGGGGAGATGCGCATTCGCAAAAGAGATGATTTGCTTGGCGAAAGCGCTGTAGTAAATGCCGGAAGCAAAGCCGATGCGCTCATATCCAGACAAATCAGCGTCTGGCTGCGCCGTCACATCAATGAGCGTCACGGGATGCTTTTCAGCGATGGCATCCAGCAGCTTTTTTGTGTTGCCGTGATGCTTGGAATAGTAAACGATGGCCGTGCTCATTTCAGCTCAGTCCTCCTTATTCATTCTTCCAGTTCTCCATCATATCGGTCAAATCCGCCGATACTGCTGACATGGAGATACAGGCATCGCGGGTAATATCGTGATGATTGAACATGGTTTTCATAATTGTTTCTCCATTCTGACGCAGCGAAAGGTTTCCCCGTCCACAGCTTCGCCGCAAACTTCATAGAGCATCTGTTCATAGAAGGCAATTTTATTTTCCCGGCTCTCGACGACAGCTTTGCTGAAACCAAGCTCCTCGGCCCAGGTTTCGCATTCATTGACGACCATGGTTCCGATTCCCATGTGCCTGTACTCCGGCAGCACGACCACACGCCCGATCATCATACTGTGAGCATCCAACGGATACATCCGCGCCGTAGCGATCGGAAAATCGTTGTCCGTAATCACGACGTATTTTGTATCCGGGCCGTCATGTTCATCGAATTCCTGGCGGAGGGGAATATGGTGCTTTTTCGCCATGGCCTGGATGCGGACATAATAGGCTCCCGCCTGCTGCCAGGTTTCCGTGGCCCGGAGAATGGAAAAACCGGACAGCTCCTCGATTGTGGCAATGTCCGATTCAAAGAGCTGATAATCGTTGAGCTTGACGCTTTCCTCTTCGCGGTCAAATTCATGAAGCCCGTATTCAGACGGGTAGGCAGATGCTATCCCCGTGAATGAACGTCCATCCTGATCTACCACGCGGACGATTTTGTCCTGATATTGAGACAGATCCATGATTTCATCCTTTTCTCTATTCCTGCAGACAACATTCGCCTGCATTATCCATTTTCCATGTAAAATGCGCCTTCATCGTGTTCTGCAGGCACAAGTGCACGTTGGGCATATCGCTGAAATCCACAAAATGGATCGCCTTTTCTTCTTCTACCCCGGTTTTGATTTTTCTGTCAATCAGACGGGATCTGAGCAGGGCTTCATCCGCGGTTATGGAGACGGTGCAGTCCGCATAGGCGGATAAATCCCGCCATCCATCTTCGCCAAGCAGCAGGTAATTCCCTTCCAACAGGACAATGTTTTCTTCTACTTGCAAAGCGTTTTCCACCGGATTATGAAGCATTCGGTCATAGTAAGCCAACCGCATTTTTCTCCGGCAGCTACCCGCTGTATGCTTTCCGTAAGCCGCTGTAAATCAAATGTGATGGGGGCCCCTTTGATCTCCACCATGGAAACTCGCTGTCCGCCCACCTGTACAAAATGGCTTTTCAAATAGTCCTGTCTCTTGTGAAAGCCATCCATCCCGATTGCTTGGATCGGCACAAGGTCTTGCCGCTCTCTGGATAGCTTTTCCAAAAAGTATCCCAGCGTGGTTTTTCCGCATCCCGGCAGTGCAGCCAATAGAACCAGAACCCGCTTCCCTTTCTGCTGTTGAAGTGCAGTCAGATGGTGTAGAAGGGGCAAAAATACGCTATCTATAGTCCGTTGGCTGTAATACGCAGTCACTGGGACGCCATTGATCATTGTACGAAATTCTGTCATTTGCTCCTGGTTCTGGGGCTTGGTATGTATGATAAAGTTCCTCACTTTTCCACCTTTGGAAAGAACTATACCCGGCGATTCAAAGGAACAGATTTATTCGAGCAGATATTCTCAAGGATATTGCAGACCTGTATCGATGCAGGATTGGTTGATCCGAGAGAAGTGTTTATTGATGCAACCCATTGCGAAATTCGTGAATTCGGCTTTTGTCATCAGATCGGACGGTGAGTACTGCGGAATCCCTGGTCCCCAATTACGCTGAGCGACCTTCGCCGGTTTCGGAACTCTGTGCTGCGAATGAAGCAGTATGGGAATACATATCGACCACTTGGTCCGCACCGATTTTGACCTGGGCCTGACTGAGAAAGAAGCAGATCGGTGCATTGAATTACTACAGAAGGAGGACTGATACACACATAATTCTACAGGGCGTCAAAAGACCTGTCTACGTCACCACTGACGTTTTGGCACATAAAAATTGCCGGGCTGCTGTGCATTCAGCGACCCGGTTTTTGATGGTATTGATTTCACTCCTAAATGCAGCAGCGCCTCCGGGCAAAATGGCTCAGAGGCGCTGTATTCATCTGGAGATGGGATTTCTTCTCAAAGATTCTCCGCCCAGGCTTTCAGTTCATCCGCAGACACGTTGGTGGAGAATCGTTTCCCAGCCAGAACTTCCGCCTTCGCGATCTCCGCAGTACGGGCAGGCGCTTCCTGTCCGATATCGCTGCTGCCGGAGGTGGCGAAGAGTACGATTTTCTTCCCTGTGAAATCATAGGCTTCCAGGAAGCTGTCGATGATGGATGGCTCACGGTACCACCATACGGGATAACCCACGAAAATGATATCCGCGCCCGCAACAGGCGCATTGGTATCCGCCAGCGCCGGGCGGCAGTTCTTGTCCTGCATTTCTATCGTGGAGCGGGACTGCTCATTCCTCCAATCGAGATCAGCCTCCGTATACGGTACAGCAGGCTTGATTTCGTACAGAGGAGCGTTGATAGCGTCAGACAGCCGCCGGGCAAGTTTTGCTGTGACGCCGCTGGCAGAAAAGTAAGTCACGAGTGCTTTCATCCGGGATTCCTCCTAATCTATAATCGTATTGGTTCTCAGGTGTATCAGATGCGCTTTGTCACGAGAATGATTCAGCAGCCCTTTCTTCCGCCTTTGTGATCCTCAACAGAGCATGCATTCGCAGAACCGTATTCAACCAGCCCAGCGTCTGCCGGATCTATCGACACCCTTCCGTCCTCAAAAACAAAAGCCGGGACACCGACATCCCCGATTTCCTTCATGCGGTCAAATACGGGATTTGTATCCCTGAGCCTCATAAAGGCGCTCAGGTAGCGGATATGCTCGCCAATGTTTATGTACTCAAATTCGTCTTCCCGTCCTGTGATCTGCTCCTGGATAAAATCGCAGTAAGGGCATGTAGGCATTCCGTAGATCTTAATCACTTTCAGGGTCCCCCTTTCATTGTCATAGAGTCAGACAGAATCCTAATGACACTTTACAGCTTTCTGACAGTTGCAATATATTCGACTCCGTCCGGGACGGCAATTCCAGGATCAGATATGCTTATTTCGTGTTCGGCTCCCATTTCTTCAAGGCCCATGGCGAAATGGCAGAGCGCAATTCCGACGTCGATCTTTTGCAGATCGCCTGTCTTTTCCCCGGCATAGCCCTTATCCCGTTTTTCATAGAAGTGGTAACCGCTGTCCGAAACAATGACGCGCCAGGGCTGCTTGTTGACAGCGGACGGAGCCCATCGCACCATCTCAATCAGGTCAGCGTCTGCTATCCGTTTTTCAGAAGGCAGCGCCACATCCCACGCGCCGTCAAAGAAGAGCTTTTCCGCGGGCAAACGCGAATCGGCCCTGACGCCTTTGCGCATCATGGTTTCCCGGATGGAACGTCTCTTCGCAGGATATCCGAGCGGACTGACGCAGGGCATCATTTCTCCTTCTGAAAGGCCGGCCGCCTGTTCAAACAGTTCCCGTTTCATCGTGCCGCCGATCCAGGTGGTGCCGATTCCAAGCGACCACGCGTACAGAACCAGTTTTTCAAATGAATAGCCAAAGGCGACATCCGAATACGGCACTTTGTCTACTTTCCCCGCGACAAAAAGCGTTTCTCCCGACAGAACGGGGCTGGACAGCCCATGCTGCTTCGCGTCGAGCAGCACGAAACGGACCGGGATATCAAACGGATTCCTGATGGAACGTATATACTGTTCAAGGCGTTCCCTGTCTTCGGCGCTGACCGGCCTTCCGTCAAAAGAGCGGACGCTTTTCCTGCCCATGATGGTTTTCAGCAATTCAGTCATGATCGTCCCTCCGTCTCTGCTGCCATGGCTGCTCACAGCAACGATCTGACGCACGCTTCCACAGCAGCCATATCGGCGGTCGGCTCAAACCGGGCGACGACATTGCCTTCACGGTCGATGATGAATTTTGTAAAGTTCCACTTGATATCCGGTTTCTTGTCCCAATCCGGATCGGCCTGGGCGAACATCTTTTCCAGCAATTCTTTGTACTGATGCTCATCAAATCCGGCAAAGCCCTTCTGCGATTTCAGATACGTGTACAGCGGGAGCTCGTCCGGGCCGTTGACATCCGCTTTTTTCATCTGCGGGAAGGTTGTGTTGAAATGCATCGTGCAGAATTCATGGATTTCTTCGTCTGTTCCGGGAGCCTGCCCGCCGAACTGGTTGCAGGGGATGTCCAGGATCTCCAGGCCCCGGTCATGATAGTCCCTGTACATCTGCTCGATAGGCGCGTACTGCGGCGTGAAGCCGCAGCCGGTGGCAGTGTTGACCACCATGATGACCTTGCCTTTGTAATCCGCCAGATTCAGTGTCCCGCCTTTGCCCGTGGTAATGGTGTAATCGTAAATCATTGCCAAACCTTCCTTTCATTTATTTAACAGGGACTCAACCTGAGACCGTTTTTCATACAATACGCAGCCGCCTTCGTGGTCGTCGTCCAGCAGGCCGCCGTTCCGCAGGGCCATGAACAAAGGCGATTTCAGAGCTTCCCGAAGAGAAGTATCCCGAACATTGATGTCCGAATAGGGCGAAAACGGACAAGGTTCCGCACCGCCGTGGCTGTTGATATGGAAGAATCCGCGCCCTGCCGCCACACAGCCGCCGCTGCTCTTTTCATCACCAGGGAAGGAAATGTAAACCATCTCCGGATGCTCTTCCCGCAGCCGGTCAATCTCACAGGCCAGGTATTTCCGCTCTGCGTCTCCGGGTGCGAGTCCTTTGCTGTCATCCGTGACAGGCACAAACTCCACAAAGATGACAGCCTTGCATCCCCGGTCAGAGAGCTGTTTCAGGAAGGACGCCGAGGATACTTCCCGGATATTCTGCGTGGTGACCGTGACTGACGCGCCGAAGATCAGGCCGCGCCTGTGCAGTTCGTCCATGTTGGCAATCAGCCGGTCATAAACGCCTGCGCCCCGGCGGGCGTCGGTGATCTCTTTTTCTCCCTCAATGCTCATAATGGGCACCAGATTCCGGCAGCGATCAAAGAGATCGAAATACTGTTCATCCATAAACGTGCCATTGGTGAACACGGGGAACAGGATATTGGGACGCTTTCCGGCTGCTTCTATGATATCGCGCCGGATCATGGGCTCGCCGCCTGCCAGCAGGATGAAGCTGATGCCCATCTCATCCGCTTCTTCAAAAATGCTCAGCCATTCTTCGGCGGTCAGCTGCCGCACCGGCGCCGTATCCACAGTGGCATGGTTGCAGCGGGAATAGCAGCCCGCACAGTGCAGGTTGCACTGGCTGGTAATGCTGGCAATCAGGAATGGCGGGACGTGCTCTCCGTTATCTTCCGCTCTGCTGCGCTTTCTTGACGCGGCGCGGCTGGCCAGGGCGAATTTCGCCATATAGGCGCTCTCTCTTGGATTCCTGAAAGTCGCCTTGATGATATCTCCCACGACACGCTCTACGCCTTGCGTCATATATGCCTGAATATCAAAATCGTTTCCCATTGTATCGCACCGTCTTTTATTGAATTCGTTCCATTCTGAATGATAGCTGATCTGCCATCATGCCTTCTTCTGACTGTTCTTTCCAACCTTATCAGCAATGGCCAGATAGCACCACCCAATGATGATCAGGAACAGCAGCAAGATGAGTATCCACCATACGCATCCCATATAGGGCAGTTCATCCGTAAAGCCGAAGGCTCCGGCAGGGCTTCCCCAATTCAGGAAGAAGTATGGATAAATCTGTCCTTTGGCAAACTCCCATCCGTTCACATATCCGATCCCGGCATATACAGCGTACAGGAGTGGAGGGATGATCACATATATCACGTTTCTTCTTTTTATCTCCGCTCCTGACACTGTTACGAAGAAATCCGCAACGGCAGCCAATGGAACAATCAGATGCGTGAGTGTGTTTGGAACGCTCCACGCCGCCTCTCCGAGTATAGGAGCCAACAGTACGGCGAACACGACGCCGGTAAGTGTTATTGATACGGTGCCTGCCAGTTTCACAACATACCATGCCTCGCTGACTGCCTTTTCCCGCATCAGGAGGCAGAAGCCAATCAGACTGATCAGCGCGATAGCAATATTGGACTGAATCGTAAAATACATGAACACCCTGCTGCCGCCCATGAAACTGTTTCTTCCCGCAGAAGCGCTCATGACAGTACCTGCGATGGCGGAGACGATCACAATAAGCTTCAGCGCCATGCTGATTGTTTTTCTTGTCTGTGAAATCCTATGCATGCCACAGTCTCCTCGTTCAGATCACCGACATATGAACCTCTTACAGAGCGGCGGCCACAGCCGCTTTCACTTCGCTCATATCCGCAGTGGGTTCGAAGCGGGCGATGACCTTGCCTTCACGGTCAACGAGGAACTTTGTGAAGTTCCAGCCGATATAGGTTTTGTCACCATATTTCTTATTGTTCATGGCAGCGAATTTGTTCAGCGCCGCGTTCTTCAGTCCCTTGCCGAAGCCTTCAAAGGGCTTCTCCGATGCAAGAAACGCGAACAGCGGATCGGCGGTCTCGCCGTTCACGTCGATCTTTGCAAACTGCGGGAATTCCGTGCCGAATTTCAGCGTGCAGAACTGATGAATCTCGTCATCACTGCCCGGAGCCTGACCCGCGAACTGGTTGCAGGGGAAGTCCAGAATTTCAAAACCGCGCTCCCGCAGTTCCTTATACATTGCCTCAAGAGGCTCATAATGTGGGGTAAAGCCGCACCCGGTTGCCGTGTTGACGATCAGCAGGACTTTTCCCTGATACTCCGAAAGGCTGACTTCCTTTCCCTGCCTGTCCTTTACAGTGAAATCATAGACTGTTTTCATTCTGACGCTCCTTCCGTTCTCCTGTTGTCATTGTTCTTTTGGTTTCCCAGCAGTTCATACAGCAAAGAGTACAGCATCTTTGCCTTCTCCAGCGGCAGATCGATACAGCCTGCAACATGACCGGGGATGTCTTTTGCTTTTTCCTGCAGCGCCCTTCCCGCATCCGTCAGTGTGATTTCAACAATGCGGTCATCCTTGCGGCACCGGCGTCTTTCCACGAAACCTGCCTGCTCCATCTTCTTCAGCAGGGGAGAAAGCGTGCCGTTGTCGAGCATAAGCTTCTCGCCTATTTCGGTTACGGATACTCCGTCCTTTTCCCACAGGACAAGAAAGACGATGTACTGCGTGTAGGTCAGTCCCAGAGGCTTCAGCCAGGGTGTGTACAGGTTCGTCACATTCCGTGCGGCAGCATAGAGAGGAAAGCACAGCTGATTGGCGAGTTTCATTGCCTCGCGATAATTGTTTTCCATGGCTCCTCCTTTCGACCTGTTTTATACAAACATATTTTATCATACACGTATTGCCTCGTCAAGACTCTGCACCGAAAAATTACGAAATGAAGTCGGATCGGGTTCGCCTGGGGCAATGGTAAACGCTCACAAATTTTAAGGGTTGTGAAAAAACCTGTCTACGTCACCACTGACGTTTTGGCACATAAAAAATTTCCGGGCTGCTGTGCATTCAGCGGCTCGGTTTTTGTGTGTATGCAGTAGTCAACATATTTTGGACACAAAGAAATGTAAAAATCGGACTAACCAAGGTGGTCGTTCTAACACCGCCACCCTTGACAGAACCTTGGGAAACGATTAGCGGGTATTACCGACGGCGAAGAACTCATCAGCAATGAAGCATCGAATTCGCCGTCGGGCAGACAATTGTATCGTTTCCCAAGAACCTGTCAAGGGCAAGCCGCCTGGCGGCGGTGGCTG
>JAFWQM010000198.1 GCA_017509065.1 Clostridia bacterium | reverse complement strand
ATGGCCCGGTCAGGCTCCACAAAGCGTTCCAGCAGGCCCTTGTTTTCGTATTCGGGATGCTTGTCAAAAACGGGGCTCAGGGCTTCCAGCACTTCGCGCACGGCCTGCAGGAATTCCTTTTCGTGACCGTTGCGTTCCACCAGACCGTTGTAAACCTTTTCTACATAAGCGTTCATATGGATTGCCTCCTTGCAAAGAATTGTAAAACCACGGTGCATATTATACAAAACAGCCCGGCACTGTGCAAGCGGCGAGCTGTTTTTTGCTTGTATTTCGGCTGTATTTATGCTGTATTTCCTGAATATTCCATCACCGAACGGCGTCGATCAGGTTTTTGTAGAAATCCACCGCGCCGGGGAGGCAGTCGATACCGATGGTTTCGTCGATGCCGTGCATGCCCTTCATTTGCTTGGGGCCGTAAATCACCGGGGCGAAACGCACCACGTTTTCGCAGATGTCCTGATAAAAGCGGGAATCGGTGGCCCCGGTCATGACATAGGGGCTGCTGGGGCAGCCGGGGAAGGTGCGCTCCACGGTGCGCTGCACGGTCTGAAAGGCTTCGCCGTGAATGTCCACGGGTTTCGTGTAATCGTTGGCGATCACTACGTCCATGGTCAGATTGTGCTTATCCGCCAGCTTTTTAAGGATTCTCAGGCTTTCTTCCATGCCCTGGTGGGGAATGAAGCGCAGGTTGGCCCCTAAGGTGGCTTCCTGGGGCAGCACGTTAAAAGCGTCGGAGCCGGAGAGCGTGGTGAAGGCCGCCGTGGTGCGGATCATCGCCCCGGCCTGGCTGCTGATCATGGGCAGCACCTTTAAAAGCACCGGGCGGAACAGCCACAGGTTGGAGAAAATCAGCTTCATGGGGAAGGAGGCGTAAGGGGCCAGGGTCTCGAACATGGCCGCGACTTCTTTCGGCAGCTTCCGGCAGAACACAGGCTTGGTTTCCACTTCATTCACGAAAGCGGCCAATCTTGCGATGGGGGAATGGGCGGGGGGCGTGCTGGCGTGGCCGCCGCTGGATGTGGCGGTAAAGCGCACGTTGGCCCGGCCCTTTTCAAACACGCCGAGCATGGCGAAATTGCCTTTGATGCCGCCCATGGGGTCGGTGATGACGCCGCCGCCCTCGTCGCACACAAGCCAGGGGCGCACGCCGCGCTTTTTCAGTTCATTCACCAGCTTGGGGCAGCCGTCTCCGGACCATTCCTCCGTGCAGGAGGAAGAAAGATACACGTCGTTTTCCGGCACGTACCCCGCCGCCAGCAGTTCTTCCACCGCCTGGAAAAAGGCCATGACGGAGCACTTGGTGTCCGACGTGCCCCGGCCCCAAACCAGACCGTTTTCGATATCGCCGGAGAAGGGGCCGTGCTGCCATTGGCCTTCGGCGGGCACCACGTCCTGGTGGCTCATGAGCACCAGGGGCTTTTCGGACGATTTGCCTTTCCAGAAAAACAGCAGATTGCCGTCGATCTCCGTTTTTTCCAAGCGTTCATGCACCAGGGGAAACAACTCTTCTAAGATTTTGTGGAAACCCAAGAATTTTTCCCGCTGGTCCGTATCGGGCACGGACATGGTATCGTATTGCACCATGCGGGACAGCTTTTTCGCCAAGGCCATGGCCCGGTCCGGGTCGGGGGTGGGGACATAGGTGGATTTTTTGGCGGGGAGCAGCAGGGTGCGGACCGCGGCGATCAGCAAAAGGAGCACCACAAGGCCCAGCAGGGCCAGGATCACCCACAGCACAGCCATGGTATTACGCCTCCTTCGCAGCCCGGCGGTACTTGATATAAGCCAAAGCAATCGCCAGCGCGCCGCTGGGAATGATCATGAAGCTGGTGGAGGAGGTGAGGGAGGGCACCAGGGTGAACAGCACCGTCATCACGGTCAGCGGCGCCAGGGCCAGAAGGGGGCTTTTGCGGAAATATTTGTACGCCATGGCGCCGAACAGGGCGGGCACCACGTTGGCAAAGGCGGGCTGGAGGGCGGGGCTTTGCAGCAGGGGCTGCAGGGGGATCATCAGCAGCACGCCCAGGGCCAGCACCAAAATGGTCACCAGGGAGGAAGCGGCGATGGACAGGGTGGAGATCACTTCGTTTTCCGCCGTGCCGGTCTTGGCGTCCACCAGTTCCTTGGCGTTCACCGCGCAGGGGATTTTCATGTTGATCAGGTTGCCGGTGATAAACGCCAAATAACTGCCGCCCGCGCCCAGCATGGGGGTATACACCAGGAATTCCACCACGCTGCTCACCGTCCACACCAGGCCTACGGAGAGGAAGCCCTTGGCGGCGGCCTGCATATCCGGCATGGCCCCCAGCACCGCGCCGATCACAAAGGGCGCGCCTAACAGCAGGATCAGCGTCAGCACGGACACAGCGCGGCCCAGCCGGTGGGTGGATTTGAGGTACTTTTCATAATACGCGACCTGATTGTTTGACATTGCTTTTCCCCCCTTATCCCACGATCACCGCCGCCAGCATGCCGCACAGCATGCTGCCCGCGATGGAGAAGTTGTCCAGCCACGCCATATTTTTCTTTTCGGCGAGGTAGGTGAACAGGGCCATCACCAGGGCCGATACACCCGCCGTCAGCTGGGGAGACCAGTCCCCGGCGAAGGAAAAAGCGCCGTTGCCGGAAATGAACGCGCCCAAATAGCTGCCGATGTAGGCGCTGACCATGCCGATGAACATAGCCGCCATGGCGTGATCGCCAAAGCCGCCCTTTTTCTTTTCTCCGGCGTCCTTGCCGCTGCTTTGCAGGCGGTTCAGATACCGGCGGTTGAAGAGCGCCGACAGCACCATGCCCCACATGATGCATACGCTCATGAGCAGGGCGATGGTGGAAAAGGCCTGGGCCGTCATGGGATCGCTGCCCAAACGGATGCCCAACTGCTCCGCCGCTGCGTCGGCCACCTGGGTTTCATAATGCAGCGCGCCGATCACCGACAGGCGCAGCCAGGGCCAGGGGGTGCCCAAACTGCCGCTTAAGGCCAGCACCCCCAGCAGGATGCCCACGCTGGGCAGCAGGGAAAAGGTGGCGCTGGAAACCAGGGCGCGCTTCATGCGCACGGTATCCATGCCCAGCGCCTTGCCCGCCCGCCAGGCGCGCACCAGAAAGATAACGCATACCACAGCGATAAAAGCGACGATGGCGCCGCAGATCAGATACAGCGCGCCGCCGTTCAATTGCTCCAAAATCGACAATGCAGTGAACCTCCTATACAGCAGAAATCTGGGATATTATAGCATCAATGTATCGAAAAAACAACAAGGTGCAAAATTCACCCTTTTATGATATAACCCGACTTTACCAGCAGAGAAAGCAAGAAGCTGAAGCCACATAAAGACTTGGAGCTGATTTATCCAAAATAATTCGTACGTACAATCAGAAGACCGAAACTGAAGACTTTAGAGAACGAATATCACCACGCATATAGAGAACTGGCTTCAAGCGAACGCCTAAAGCATTGAAAATCAACGTCAAATCAGAGTTTTGTACATTATTCATTCTAAAATAATCGCCGGGAAGTTTGTCTGCCTGCCAGTCCAGCAATGCTTTCTGGAATCTCTCGCCCGGCAATCCGTAAGACCAATTGAAATCCTTGGCATTTTCTTTGGGCATGGATTTCATTATTTTGTACTGAATCACTCGCATGATCGTCAAAGCCATGAAGCAAATCAACAAATGAGCCTGTATGTGCTCGGGCGTATTCACCCAGATCGGCCTGGTTTCCAAGGTGCCCTTCATCTCCCGGAACTGGTCTTCGATTCGGGTCAATCCATGATACTTGTCAATGATCTCCTGGTCATCCATCTCCAGTTCAGATGAAACGATTTGGTAATAACCCATCAGGTCATTGAATTCTGTCAGTTTGGCGTCGTCAATCATGGAAAGCAGCTTTCTGGAATCCATGATTTCCCCGGTTTCCTTGTTGACACATTCCTTCTTCATGAATTTTCGGAGGTTTCTGCTCTGGGAAGCGGAAACCCGGAAACTTGCCGGATTGGCTTTAAGCTTCTCAATGAAATCAAGAAACGACTGGTTTTCATGCTTTTCTCTCGCATAGAAGGCACGGCTCCAGTAAACGACGACTTTCTCCTGGATTTTTCTCTTGCTTCCATTTTCGGCAGTCACGGTTCTGGTGACGATACGGGACTTATACTTGAAATCCGGACTGACAACAGTATATCCTTCCTGATTCAGTACCCATTCCCGTTCTGTTTTCGCGCTCTTCTTTAAACTCTTGGAAACGATGTACCCGTTTCCCTGATCCAGAACATGGCACATATTAGTGCCGTTGTACATCCCCCTGTCCGCAATCAGGATAAATCGATCCAGATTCAGATTGTCCACCGTGTTGCGCAGAGCTGTTCGGAATGTTAAGTGATCCAGCGTATTTCCGGGAAACATTTCTATCGAGATCGGTATCCCTTTGTCATCCAGGAATAAACCCATCTGAACAATGGGCTGTTTCCGGTTTTCCTTGGATACCCCCATCTTCCGCAGGCCCTTCTCTATGACGTTTCCTTCCTCGTCCACTTCATCTTCATCCGGCTCCTCAACCTCAAAAAAGAAGTTCGTCACATCGTAGAATACGGTATTGGTATTCCGCCCGATCCCCCTGGAAATACAGGTATTCATCCGCTGTATGATCTGTTTTCTGTTTTCATAGATCACATCCAGCGTATCGTAGACATTGCTGTCGTTGCTGCTCTTGACCAAAGGGCGGTAGTACGAATCATTTTGCTGCATGGTAGCTATTTTCGATGCGGGTTCCAGTAGCCTTCCATATGTCAGCAGACGGACGATCCCCTGCAAATCATATTCAATCCTGGATGAATGCTTGATACTGGCAAACAATTCATCCAATCCCAAAGCAGCAAATACCGGGTCAAGGATGCAAGGAGCAAGACGT
>JAFWQM010000026.1 GCA_017509065.1 Clostridia bacterium | reverse complement strand
TATGCCTTGCTCCCACGAGTCCGCGCCTCCTCTCGTTCTTTTCCTTCTTTAATTCGAGATGCGCGGCCTTTTTCCTTTTGGTTTCCTTTGTTTTTCTATTGTTTTTGGTTGCTTGGGCGGTGGGAAGGTGAATAGTAACATTTGGCGGGATTTGCCGTTCTGCCGCCGGATACGAAGAGAAAATGATTATTTGGACGGCGGTTCATGGGAACGACTGCGCCATCATGGCGGGGAAGCGGGAAAGAACATTCGGCCCCGTTTTTTGTGGCGGAAGTGCCTTCCGCGCTTCCCTGCGCCGGATGCGTCACAGCAGATTCTGGGGCTCCACGTAAGGCAGGATGGAGATTTCCAGGTTGCCGTTCTTGGTGCGCAGCTCGTCGATCATTTCCTTTTCCTCGGCGGGGTTCTTCATCCTGATCTTGAAGGACAGACGGAACATGCTGCCCATGCCGGTGGTTTTTACGCCCGCGTTTTCCACGCTTTTCAGGTAATGGGTGAAGGTATCGTCAAACACCCGGGCGTAATCCAGGGATTCGGGAATGGTGATCCGGAGCATTTTATCCTCCTGCAAGGAGGCGTGATCAAACAGCTTTGTGGCGGACAGAGCCAGGAAGATCGCGCCTAAACCCGCCAGCACCAGCACGCCGTAGGCGATATAGCCCATGCCGAAGGCCACGCCGGATCCCATGGTGATGAGCACCGCGGCAATTTCATCGGAGGTCCCTTGGGCGGAACGGAAGCGGGTGAGGGCGAACGCGCCGCCGAAAGCGATGCCGGCGCCAATGCTGCCGTTGACGAAGGTGAGCACCATGCCCACCACGAAGGGGATGATGGAGCTGACGATGAAGAACCGCCGGTTGGCGCGGATGCGGAAGCTCACCAGCCAGGAAAAAAGGATGCCGGAAACCAGGGACGCGGCGGCCATGATGAAAAACTGGCCGGGAGTGACGGCTTTGGAATAAATGGAATCGAACATGATGAAGAACCTCGCTTTCGTTGTAATTTTCTGGCGCGCGCTTCAAGAACACTTTAACGCAGAAAGAGAGTTGAGAGTTAAGAGTTGAGAGTTGAGATGAATTGATTTAAAAACGAGGGGGGCTCCGTTTGACTGACTATATAAATCTCCACTCTCAACTCTCCACTCTCAACTCTTTTTGTAACTTAAAGTGTTCTTTCAATCCCGGCCTATCCCGCGTTCAAAAGCTGCTGCCGGAACGCTTCGCCGTATTTGGAAAAGCTGTTTTTGTAAATCTGCCCCGCGTCCAAAATGTGGGTGAGCCACAGGGGCATGGCCTCCTGCACCTTTACCTCCAAGATGGTGTGGCCCGGCGGGCGAAGGGGAAGGCCCTCCATGGAATACGTCAGGTCCAGGTGATCCGTCCGGTAGCGCGGATGGTAATCGATGGTCAGGCGCAGGTCGCCGCCCGGCTCGAAGTACGCTTCCCGGTCGTAGATGATCAGGCAGGCGGGCACCAGCGTCTGGTAATAATCCCGAAAATAGGTGATTTCCCGGTTGATCTGCCCGGGGGCGCAGATGTCGCCGCTGCCCGCGAAAAACTTTTCCACCAGGGGGATGGTGCTCTGCACCCGGCGTTTGTACACGATGCCGTAGGCTTTGCGCTTCAGCTCCAGGAACACGGGGGATTCCCGGGTGGCCAGGCCGTAGGAGCGCAGCCGGATCTTTTCCTTAAAGGGCGGCTTTTCCACCGAGGCGCGGATCAATTGATAATTGGGCGTGTCGTAATACAGGGAAGCGATGGAGGTGCGGCCGTACTGATCCAGCTTCATATGCCCCTCTAAGCTTTTGACCAGATATTCGGTCTGTTCGCCGCTGAGCAGGTATTTTCGCTCATAGCGCTTCATCACGACGATGGGTTCCGCCATAACGCCGCCTCCCGTTTACAGGCTCACGCGGAGGATGAATGCTCCGTCCGCCGCCTTGGCGCTGACGCGCCCGTTGTGGGCTTTCGCGATTTCCTTCACATGGCTCAGGCCCAGGCCCGCGCCGGGAACGACCTCGGCGTTGGAAAGCCTTGTGAACCGGTCGAACGCCTGATCGAAATTGCCGTTTGCCAGGGTCGTATCGTTCCGCGCCTCGATCACGCAGTGTCCGTCCTCCTGGCTGACTTTGAGCTCCGCCCAGCGGTCGCCGAATTTAAGCGCGTTGGTCAGCAGCTCGGTGAGCAGGTCGGTCATGGCCTCGCTGTCGGCGGAGACAGGCGCGGGGCTTTCGGCCCGGATGGTCAGCTTGCAGCCCTTTTCCGCAAACGACGCTTTCATGGCGTCGCCCACCGCCTGGGCCAGGGCGTTTAGATCGCAGGGGAGCGCGGCGAGCTCTTTTTCGTCGAACACGCCCACGTTGGACA
Organism: Clostridia bacterium; assembly: GCA_017509065.1. Next base: position 3,730 of record JAFWQM010000026.1, on the reverse strand, counting down.
GGTTCTTGACCAGGCCGATCATCTTTTTCACCTGGCGGTTGATGGACTGGGTCTGCTCCGTTTCGCCCAATTGCCGCTCGATGATCTCCGTGTTGGCGTTGATGATGGTCAGCGGCACCTTGAATTCCGTTTCCGCTTCGGCGATGAAGCGCTTTTGCTTCCGGTCCGCTTCCTCCAGGGGCTGAAAGAGCCGTTTGCCGATGTACATGAGTGCGGCACAGCTGGCCAGCACGCCCACCAGCAGCCCCACGCCGGAAATGATCAGGATGCGGAAGCAGGGCAGCAGTTCCCGGCTCTGGTCGATCACGGTCACGTAGGTGATATGGTTGGTTTTATACACCCGGTAGCGGTAAGCGCCCCGGGTCCAGCCTGTTTTGTTTTCGCCCCGCAGGGAACGGGCCCATGCAAGGGCCTCCGCTTCCGTCACCGCGCTGATCCGCAGGGCCACGCACTCCTCGTTCCCCTCTTTATCGAAGGCGAACGTAAAGTACCGCAGGTAGGATTTCATTTCCGGGGAATCGGGCCCCATGGAGCTCAAAAGGCCGGGCAGGAAGCCCTCGGGCTGATCCGGGGCCTCGGTTTCCGGGCCGTTTTCAAACGCGCCGTGCTGCTTTTTCAGCGCCTTGGTCAGCTGATCGGCGTCCTGACTGGCCATGGTGAAGTTCACGCCGTTGATGATGCCCAGCAGCACGAACAGCAGCACGAACACGCAGAGCGTGGCAAAAATGACGAATCGCTTCCTCGTTTTACTCATTTCCGTTCACCAGCACGTACCCTTTCTCCAATTCGTAAATGATCCGCGTCTGTTTTCCGGCGTTTTTCAGCTTTTCGTTCAGCGCCTGGATCATGACGCGGGTGCGTTTTCCCGCCGCCCGCCGGGGTGCGGACAATTCCCGCAGCAAATTGATTTCCCCGTTGGTCAGGCGAGCGCCGGTGCCCGCGATGCAGAAGCCGCTTACGTCCACCTCCACGCCGCCCCGGCGCAGCGTTTCCGCCGAGCGCCTTTTTTCCGTCACTTCCCGGATCACGCGCCGTAAATCCTCCGGGAGAAAGGGAAAGGAAAGATAGGCGTTGGGCAGCGCGCTTTCCAGCAGGGTTTTCACCGTGACCGCCCCCTCCGCCAGCACGATGGACGGAATGCGGTTCCGCTCCAGATCCTCCAGCAGGCGGTCCAGGGCCATGCGGGGCAGCCGCTGTTCTAAAATTGCGATATCATACTTCCCGGGTTCCAGCAGGGCGGCCGCCTGGGCGCCGTCAAACGCCGTGGTGACGGTGTGGCCGTCCAGGGTCAGCAGCTTTTGGTAGCTTTGCAGCAAATCCCGGTTGGAATCTGCCAATAAAATGCTCATGCCGCGCTCTGCCTCCTTTTCTGATGGCGCAGGGTCGTTTCCACTACGGCTTTAATGATACACGGCCGGCTTAAAAAATCCTTAAACGATGGATGGTTTTCGCCTTTAGAGAGGATTTTTCATGATGCAAAAATATTCTACCACAAAGCAGCGTCGCTTTCCATGGTTTTTCAGCTTAAACCCAAAAGCGTGCCGAAAAATTTGCCGAAAAATTTGCCCGTTCGGCGCCGTTCGGCGCGTTCGGCGCTCGGCGCTATACGAAAACTCAAGTGTGAAGCCATTGACAGAATCGCGGATTCGGTATATAATGATCACATCGTTTTGTATGGCAAGTATAGCATAGGAGGCGGGAAATATTCAAAGGACTGAAGCACATTGTTGTACCCAGCAAAAACAAGACGTTACAAGTCACACCGCGGCCAGACTTAAGGCATACACAGGGCTCCTGAGCGGAGTACTTTTGGGGGTCGGAGCGAAGGAGTCCTGTGTATGCCGAGAGGCTGCCCGGGGTGTGATTTGTAACAGGGTCTTCGATTCCGCCCTATACATCATTATTCGTTCTTTACTCAAATTTGTTTACGTGCTATAATGGTTGAGAACGTGTTGGAACAAGCTTTTGCCTGCACGATTGTCAATGTTTTTTGTAATGGTATTGAAAGGGAGGAAGATGGTATTGAAGAAGCTTGTTTTGGGATTATTGTTTGTGCTGTTGTTTTCCTTAACGGCCCATGCTGACGCAGCCAGCCAGCAGGACAAAGCCGAAGAAACGCCGGGGACAGATCATTCCAGCATGGAAACGGCTGATACGCAAGGTACGAAAAGGGAATTCAAGGATCTGGTCATTTATGAGCCTTATGAGTACCTGAACAGCGAAATCACAGGAGACTACGACGAGGCCCATGCCGTGAAATGTGTGAACGGCACCTTCGTCGGAACTGAGGAGAACGGGGTTGCGTCGTGGCTGGGCATCCCCTACGCGAAGCCGCCAGTGGGAGAGCGCCGCTTCAAGGCACCGGAGTACGTGGACGCGAGCGACCGGGTCTTTGAGGCAAAATACTACGGAAAGAGCGCTTACACCACAGCAAGCTATTCTGATGTCATACAGAAGCTGGCCTCCGAGGACTGCCTCTACCTCAACATCTGGGCCAACGCCGACGACAAGACCGAGAAGAAGCCAGTGATGGTCTGGATTCACGGCGGAGCCTATTCCGTCGGTTCGGGTTCGCAGTTTTCCTACAACGGAGCCAACCTTGTCCAGGCACAGAGCGACATCATCCTGGTGAATATGAACTACCGCCTGAACATGTACGGCTTCATGGACTTCTCGTCGGTGCCGGGCGGCGAAGCCTTTGAGTCAGCGTCCTGCAACGGCCTGCTCGACCAGGCGATGGCGCTCAGGTGGGTGCACGAGAACATCGCCGCTTTCGGCGGCGACCCTGACAACGTGACCGTTTTCGGGCAAAGTGCCGGCGGCGGATCGGTTTCCATTCTGTCGGTCATGAAGGAGGCAAACCAGTATTTCCAGAAGATCATCGCCCAGAGCGGCTCGACCTGCCTGTCCATGCCGGTCGGCTGCGAAACTGCGCAGAGCAGGACGAATGCATTGCTTGAGTACACCGGCTGCAAGACCATGGACGACATCATGGCTCTGAGCGAAGAGGAACTCCATGAGGCATATGTCAATGCGGTCAGTAAGTTTACGACCTGTCCCTACTACGGAAATGAGGTACTCCCCGAGGCACCCATCGAGCTGTACAAGAAAGGCTACGCAAAGGACATATCCATCATGGCAGGCAGCACGGCCGATGAGGCCAGGCTGTTCATGGGCGAGGGTCCGAAACTGAGCCTGGAAGAGCAGAAGATATTCGCCCAGCGCAGGGTGGGTGAAGCACTCCCCTGCCTGAAGGAAGAGGATAAGAAGTATTATGAGGAATTCCAGAAGGTCTGCAGGTTCCAGGAGCCGGGACTGATCGAGACGGAGTTCATAAGTGAGATCATGTTCAGGGTTCCCATACTCCAGCAGCTCGATGCGCAGAGTGCATTCAACAAAACGTTCTCCTACTACTGGGCGTACCCGGGCAGCAATGCGGATATTGGAGCAGCACATTCCGTAGAGCTCATGTTCGTATTCAACCTTCGTGGCCTCGGGACATCCGCGGTCTTCAACGGCACGAACATCTCCGATGAGATTTTCACGGCCGTTCAGCAGATGTGGACCAATTTTGCGCGCTGCGGGGATCCGTCGACAGACCAGATCGAATGGAAGGCGTACTCGGCCGACGACCCGAACGTTCTGGTCATCGCAGGGCCTGGAGACATTCATATCGAACAGGGCATTCTGGCTGACCAGTACAAGGCCGTGGCTCCCCTGGTCGACTACT
>JAFWQM010000197.1 GCA_017509065.1 Clostridia bacterium | reverse complement strand
TTCGATAATCTCTGCGGATTTCTTTTTCAGTTTCTTTTGAAGAAGAGACACGCAGAACTCTGGATCAACGACATCCGTGTCCAGCAGGTAGTTTTCGATAGCCATAGCCGATTTGCCGAACATGTCGGAGACGACAGCATCCAGCGTGAGATTGCACACAGTGAAAGCATTCTGGTAACGATTCTTTTCACTGGCACGCATGGAGACGAGTTTGCTCCGATAACGGGTAAACTCCCGGAGAATTCTGATATCCTTTCCTGGAATGTAGCTGCTGGGAACAAGACCCATTCGGAACAGGTTTCCGATCCATTTGGAGTCCTTTTTATCATCTTTGTTGCCCTTGACAGCAGAAACCCATTTGGGGTTTGCGATGACAACATTGACAATTCCTTCAAGGACATTCCAGACGGGAACCCAATACTTACCGGTACTTTCCATGCAGACATCCTTGCAGTTGTTGTCAAGGAGCCACTGCTTGAAAGCAAGCAGGTTTCTGAAGGAAGTACCAAAGTGCTTTTGCTTACACTGGGGAATCAAGTAATCCCCTGTAAGGATTGTGGCGACGAGAAATTTCTTATGCACATCGACGCCGCAACAGATTGGAATTGTTTTACCCATGATGACCCTCCTTCCTGATTTGGAAGAGAGAGGCAGGGACTGTGCCGCCGCACATTAAACCAAGAAGTTTAAACAATTCTTAGTGTGCGGACTGGATCGTCTCACTTATTTGTGCTTGATAGGCGGCACTTACACTGATTTAGATACTGCCTTAGCAGCGAAAGAGTTGCTTGCAACTTCCTCCACCGTGCTTTGTAGTGTGCCTCTCTCAAGCAGATTTTACCAGAAAGCGGGCAATTTTGCGGCGCCCCGTTTTCATCCCTATTTGTGCCGGTGCCGCACCGGCATGGTTATTAATATGCTCAATGGCATGATCGATGACTATATATTTTGGAGAGTAGTCTAAAAATGATATTGAAGACCACATATGCTTTATTTTGTATTCGATGGTGAAAAACTATTCACCTATGCAAAAGAGAAAAAATAGGTTACTGTAAGAAAGGGGAGGAGCTAATGGCCATGGATCAGCAATTCATTCGGTATCTCTTCAACACAATCTGGCGGACACATTTCAAATCCAAGCGAAAAATGGCTGCTGCGTTGGATGTCACATACCGAACCCTTCAAAAAAACTTTGAACTGCTAGGTTCACAGAAAGGAGCGACGATTGCCACTTCTAATCTGTTCATCTACTGTTGCCAGCATGGAATCAGCATCGATTCTTTATATGCCCATTATGCGAGCCAAGCAGGTCAAAAAAGGGGTATATTACAGTACTTGAAGCTAATACATTTTCCGAGCATAGTGAGGAATATGAAAAGGCAGGAATGATGGAAATGAAAAATGTAGACATTCAGTTATGGACAAACCAATATGTCTATCAGCATTTCATGCAGATCGACACTCGTCGCATGGCTGCTGAATTACGAATCAATGAAAAAGTAATTGAAAAAGCGTTGCAAAAGGAAAATGCTTCCGAAACATCATTGGTTTTTCACTATTGCATCCGTTTCCTTATTCAACAAGACACTAATCTTAACGATATTTATAAAGACTATTTTAACATGAATCATTAAGTCCCTTTTCTATCAGCAATGCAGGATAATGCTGAATAAATGGCCAGCTCCAACTCTTTCAGCTCAGTAATATTTTGCTGCGCATTAGGTTTGAACTTGATCCCCATTGTAATGAATAGTCTGGAAGTAAGTTCTGCTATTCCTGTTTTTAGTAAATCATTCTCCGCCAGCGAATCGTTCAACAGAGCTTCGTACTCTTCAAGTTGGTTTGCTGGATGGGCCTCTTGGTAGTCTTGCAAACGCCTTCTAATTATTTGCAGTTCCTCACTTTGAGAAGTAATTGTAGAGGTGAGTTCAATGATCCGCTTTCTTTGTTCCTCCCGTTGTTCATATAAAATACGCGCATGGCGCTGTGTCTTATGTAAGGTCACTGATTCCACGGTAGGAAATTTGACCCTTTCTTCTGATCGCATGCTTTGGCTATATGCTTGCCTTAACCCCAATAAAAAGTTATCCACTCCCATGCGCTGAATGTCTTCATATGTGTGGGCGGGGTGAAAACTATCAGGCTTTTGAAGGGGCATCAGTATGTGAACGGAGTCCCAAGGGGTATACATATTGTCGTCTAACTCTTCATTTAAGGTTTGAATGAGGTTTGGATCGGTACACCACCACACATGTATATTCCCCATCAAAAGGCTCAGTAATTTCTGCGGCATAATTATGTCGGGACATGTAATGAGAAAAATGGGCAAAATTCGTTTCTTATCGTAAAGATGTGCGAGAAAATCGGTGTATGTATTGACATTTAATTCAGTTGCTTGTAATTCATATGGCCTCTCACCGCACATAAATTGTAATGCTGGCAATGAAAAAAGCGGACGAATGAATTGATCCTCAAAGGCTATAATAGGTTTTAATGATGAAAGGGAACCGCTCATATGATCATAACAACATTTCGCATAATAAAATTCCAGCTGCAGCGGATCTTTTTGATTTACGCCTATATAGTATTTCCATCTTCTGCGCGAAAAGGAAGGGTCTTTAACATTCAGCGTCATAGCCCATTGCCCTGTTCCGTCTTCTTCTGAGTAATTACTGCTTACGCCGCTGACAATGCTGTCGCTACCGCCCAAGGGTCCTCCATTTAGTAATGATTTCCATTCTAAAGAAACATGAAAATATCCGCATATATGTTGAAATAAAGCATTCTTCAAAATGCCCAATAAGTCTCTTTGCGCATTCATTCCATCTTTATTTCTAATTGGCAGTATAACTTTATTAACAAGAATATTGGATGTTTCCAACATATTGTACCCTCCTCTATGCCTGAACCTGAATCATTGCAAATTTATCGTATCATAAGGACTGTATTTTGAATATGGGACATTTTTTTCTCATTGAAAATAAAAAAGGAAATAGAAAATGACTTAACTGAAAAAAAGTTCCCCATAGTTTTACATATCCTTATATGCTATTATGCTTCCGTAAATTTTGTACGAAAGGATGATAAGGAATGACAATCCATAGATATCTTTTGGAATATTTACTCGAAAATGTTTTCCAAGGAAATCAAAGCAGCTGTGCTAAAGAATTAGGAATGAGCTATAATGACTTTCGCAAGTTCAGACGTCGCATGGCAGAAGGAAGTTTCAGTTCCCGTATTGCTGAAGCTATCTTGACATTCTGCTGGCGAGACGGAATTGATATGAAGGATTTCTTCGAGAATTATTCTTCCTCCCGACTCGGAGAAGATATAGAGGAAAGAGAAGCAGTGTGCAAGGATTTTTGTGCTACTGTCGAATCTGTCATTCAATTGGAATGCAGAAAATCGAGTAATATGGCTGAATTAATGCGGTCAGCAGAGGATTTCGGAGACAAAATCAAAAGATATATATGCGAGGAAGAAATGTGCGCAAGACAAACTGACAATGAGAACAAATGCCCTGTCTGCAAACTATATCACCTGATTGATCAGTTAAAAAGTCAGTATGGTGATCATGTTACAACAAATTAACCTTGACTGATATTGACCTGCACATTTCTACTTACGAAAGACAACATATAACTGAAAGGAAATCGCTATGAGTGAAAATTGCAAGAAAAAAATCGCGGTTTTTATTGACGGTGAAAATGTATTGCCTTTATATGCAGAACAGGTTTTTTCCTATGCTGAGGGGCAGGGAATAGTTTCACGTAAGGAAATATACGGGGCAAGCATGGCGCTGAATGACTGGTCGGAACAAATCCTAAGATATGCGATTCACATGAATATGACGATTCGACCTACAAGATTCAAGAACAGTTCCGACATTGCCTTAACCGTTGGAGTTATGGATTTGTTAATCTCCCATACTGTTGCAGAGGTAGCTGCAACACTGCAAGGACTGCCAAATATCAATTTCAAATCAATCGCCGTCACTGATGAACAAATAAACACCATAATTATTGTTTCATCAGATTCTGATTTTTCTGTGCTATCTTTAAGAATGAGAAACGCAGGAATCAAAGTAATTGGCATGGGTGAAAAAAAATCAAACCCCATGTGGCGGGCTTCCTGCTCATCTTTTGTGGAATTATCATCTGAGAATAGCGCTATTTCCGGCCTATTTCCTTCTCAATCAATGCTGATCCAGCCAGCAGCTGCGAGATTTACTCAAAACAAACAAAATCCGAGTGAAGATAGGAAAAACGAAATTGATTCGGTAGGGAACATTGTTTCTCAGCGAAAAGATAATATTATACGTATCTCGCCAACACATTTGGAACGAGTAAACGTTATTCGTGCTTTTATAATGGAGCAATTGGCGGGCAGGAATGGGCGAATGCAGTCTTCAGAATTATTCTCTCTACTAAGCAACTTACCCGATTATCAGTTTGATCAGCAGCGTTCCCAAAGAAAGCCGTTAGATTATCTTGCCCGTCAATATGGTGATTATTTTAAGTTTTCACAGGAAGCAGACGGGGAAATATGGATATTTGCCGCAGAAATAAAGAAGCAGGTAAACAATGAAAATGGTGAAATTTCATCGCCTTTGACAGGATCAATTGAGATGGAAAGCGGTGCAAAAACGAACGAAAAAGCTCTAAACTGTCCAAGCGACACGGATATCATTCTCAAGGAAGCCGGAATAGACGATGAGAATGCGAAGAAAATTGTTATGATTTGCAATAACAACAAAGAACTAAAAGGGCTTTATAATTGTTTCAGAACGTCTTTTGGATCGGAAAAGGGCAGGGAATACTATCATATTATTAAAAAATATAGGGATCATTTTCTGAAAACAAGTGAAACGAATGAACAATAAAAAGGCCGGCTGACGCTCCACTTGTTTTTCAAAGGAAGTATCAGCCGACTTAGTTTCATCGAATTGTCACATGATCCAAATTAATCCATCCATTTCTTTTATCAGCATATGCTTTTAAAAGACCCCAACCACTGGATGACCCATTTCCCATCTTTACTTCCATGATGGTGAAAGTTCCTTTTCCCGTATTCCTTTTGCTCTTTGGGTAATGATCACCAGGCCCGGTATATATCTGTAAGTCACTAATTATTACCCTGGCAAGAAAAGGGGGATTCTTTTGTAGGGAAATGCCTTCAGGATGATCATCCTCATTCTTATTTCCCATAAATGCCAAGTTGTCAGACGAAGCATGTGTTCCTTCTTCGTCACCCAAAGCATCATTTTTCAGAAGATTTGCGACATCCTTTCTTACCGTATCCATGCCTTTTCCGTATTTAGAGAACCAATCATAGATATCAGAATGATTGGAACCCAGCCCAAGCTTGTAGCTGTCCTGGTGGCAGAGGATCGTGGGAACGGTCACGCCGCCACAGTCAGCGGTACCCAGGGGATCAATGTGATACAGCTTGCACAGATACGCCGTGATCTCGCAGGCTTCCCGGTATACCTCGTTGAAATAATCCTCGTTTTTCTTGTTGTCCTCGCAGATTTCAAACTGGATCCAGCCATTATTGCAAGAACCCTTCTTCCCGGAGCCGCATCCCCAGGGCCTGTAATCCCAGGGCATGGTCTGTATGGTGGCGACAGTCCCGTCCGCCTATTTGCCGATCCAGCAGTTCATCCCGGCTTTCCTGGTCACATGGTTCCAGTCATTGTGATAGATGTTCTTTCCCAACTGTTCCAGCCATTCACCCCGATCTACAGCGTCGTCGCTGGGCTGGACATATCGTTTGAGGTTCGGATTGCTGCAGCCCGTATCGTGCCAGAGCACGCCCTTGATCTGCATTTTTCCCGTGCCCCTGTAACAGGTGCTTTGCGTCTGCAAGCAAATCAGAGGCGGATTCTTTTCACTGTATTTCATGCGGTTCCCTCCTCACATAGGATGCGGGCAGCCAGTTTCCCAGCCGCCTATTGTTATTTTAGTATTTTGGTGTAACATTGCTGAAAACCTCATTGGGCACCATCTCCTGCTGGTTATGGATGAACAGATCCTCCACCGTCACACACAGATACCCGTTCTCATAAAGCCATTCCGCAATCAGATCAACGGTATCCGCCGCATTGTCAGAGCTGTCATGCAGCCGGATGATCGCGCCGTCATGCACTTGTTCCTGTACGATACGCAGTACCTGAGCAGGTGATCTGCCAGCCCCGTCTTTGCCATCCGCATCGAAAGAGATCATGGGAAGATTCACGCCCGCTTCGATAAAACGGTCAAAACGGTCATAGGGTGCTCGGAACAGCCAGGGGCCAAGGCCCCAGGTACTGGTCATGAGGTCATACATTTTCCGCGTATCTTCCTGGATGTGAAGGGTACTGGACTTTCTGACATGCCTGTAGTGATGGCTTTGCAGGGAATGAAGCTCGTCATGCGCCCGGAGCGCGATATCCCTGTTTTCCTCGATCAGCGTCCCTACCATGAAAAAGGTGGCCTGTACGCCATGATGTCGCAGGCTGTTCAGCGCCTTGGCGGTATTGGCGTACACAGGCCCGTCGTCGAAGGTCAGCGCCACCATTTTATACTGCGTATTGTTGATCTGCCGCTCACCGTAGGCTGTCAGCATCCCGCGAATCGCGTTGTAAGGGATCGTCACGTGCATCATGGAAGCTTCGCCGGGATACAGCGTTTTCGTCTCGTAATGCAGGGTCAGGCATACCGAGCCGAGCATGAAGGGCGTTTCCATCTATGCTTCTTTCCGGCAGATGAAATCGAGGACAGCCTCATCCGCTTCCTGATTGGGGAAATAGCTGTCCAGTTCATAATAGACGATTTCCGCAATCACATCCCAGGCTTCGCTGTCTTCCCCCAGGATGTCCACCAACGATACTTGTTCTCCCGACGCCATGTCATATACCCGGCAGGCGAAGGGAGACTGGAGCTGTTGCCGGTTGTAGCTTTCCCGCGCCAGTACCATGAAACTCATACAGCTGTCCCCGGATTGGGTATGTACAACATGGATATCCAGCCGGCTGTTTCGGCGGGGATTCACGGTTTTCTGAAGCAGAGGAGCGTATTGAGCGTCAAAGGCATCCACAAGACCGTTGATCTCCTGATCCACTTCCGGCTGGATAGTGTTTACATACTCCTTGGAAACGAAGGACTGATCGTTGTTGGTTTTCCATTCTGACACGGTGTAGGTCACCTGAAAACAGGCTGGAAAGCTATTTGCCTTTTCGGCCAAACCGGATAAAGGCAAGGATAGCATCATCAGGATCATCAATAAGGTATTCAAGCGCCGCATAGACACACCTCCATTTTATTCCTTAGCTTTCGCGCTGTCCGCATCGGTTTTTGCTTTTTCTTCCTTATCTCCGCGATGGTGCAATTGCGCCAGAATATCCTTGAGTTTTTCAGGGATCGGCAAGCCGATGTAAGCGGCGTTCTCAAGCAGGGACTACCCTTCGTTACTCTAATAGAAACAAATCACTGCGCCGCGCAGTGCGCTGCCGGTGCCTACCACATGAACGTCAACGGCATTCGCAACGCCCACCATAATCAGGATAAGGGCTTTCTTACATATTCCCTTGAAGCCCACAGCACTGGACAGCTTCTTATCCAGGATAGCGCACATGATGCCGGTGATATAGTCCAGCACCATGAAGATGATGAGCGCGATCAGCATCCCATCCAGCCCTCCCAGGAAGTAACCGAGCCAGCCGCCAACAGCCACGCAGGCAGTTTGAATCTTAGCCCAGAGCAAGTCAATCGAAAAATCACGCATTCCACATTCCCCCTTTTGAAATTGGTTATAATGAAAAAGCCGCGTTTCCGCAGCCCTTTCCTCTTTTCGCTTTGTGTTCATTTTACACACCTATCGCGATCCAGTCGCTTTCACGTAAGGTTCCATAGGAACCGCCAACGGTTACATAAGCACCCGAAGTCGTTTTGCTATGCACCTTGATGGCCCCAGCCGTTCCCGTCCAGTTGGCGCTGGTGGTTGAGTAGTTGATTAGGACATACGGGACTGCCGTGAAGCCTGCGCTGGAGTAATCGATATAGGCGCTGGTGCTGGAATTGACGCTGGCGGAACCGTATGCGATCTTGAAGGGCAGCCGGGCGGCGGGGATCGTGCCTGCGTTCAGGTTGGAAGCGTCGTTTGCCCCCAGGTAGTAACGGGCAGTCACGGCGTTGTTGGCCCCCGTGCCGCCGTTGGCAATGGGCACCGGCGTGCTCATGCCGGAGTGGAACAGCCGGTAGGTATACCAGACATTATTCTCGGCGCAGCGAAGCAGCACGGCGTTGTCAATGTTTGATTCATAGCCTTTTGTGCGGACTTCCAGCATCCTCCGTTCCGTGCCGGAACTGTCCTCCCAGGCTGCGAAGGATGCCGCGCCAAGATAGCTGCCCTCAAACACAATTCGATTCGTCGTGTTATTGTATGTGGGCACCAGGTACATGGATGGGTACAGATAGCTTTGGATGTTCAGGTTGCCCGTCATGGTATCCCCGGTTTTGGAGACAGCCCCCAGGTAATACCGGGCCAGCGCTGCGCTTGATCCCCCTGTGCCGCCGTTTTCAATGCTCAAAGGCGTGGACAGCTTCAAGGGCCATCCGCAGTCCACGTACCCGGAGGTTTCGGCGATTTTCCCGAAAGCGATCCCGTTTCCGTTAGCCAGCACATCCATGATCACCTGCTTGGTGCCGATGCTCACAGACTGCTCCACATAGGCAAAGGAATCCTTCAGCCGGATTTTGATATCGTAGCTGTACAGCGGGCTGAAGGTCTGGGAAAGCACATGGTTGAGAACGGTAATGTCATACTGCCCCGCTGTCGTTGAACTCTCCGCCAGTGTCCAGGTCGATGCGGTGGACAGCTTATAGTAGACGTAATACTCTGTAGCGTTGGCATTGTCCAGGCTGGAAATCGCTCCACGGAATTGGATGCGGACATAGCTGCTGTCCCGCTGCGCTTCCGTACCCGCCGCGTTGCAGCGGTCAGCGGCAAAGAGGCGGATAGAGGGGTAGGCATAGTCCAAGATGCTGAGCGACCGGGTATCTGTGGACGTCCGTCCGCGTGAATCGGTGACGGTTACGGTCAGCGTCATAAACCCCGCCAGAGACAAATACTTGCTGGCGGTAAAGGAGGCCGTCGTGTAGGTGATCCCATCCAGCGTGGCGCGGTAGGCGGTGATCGTGCTCATGTAGCGGCCCATGGCCGTGATGGAAACAGTGGGCTTGCTCAGGCCCCGCACATACGCGCCGATGGTCTGCTGGACGGTGGTTTCGCTGTCCGTATGGGTAATGTCCGATATGTACGGCGTTACCCAGGACGGCAGCGTGGCAGTCAGCGTACACGTCCTGCTGCCGGTGAGCACCCCTCCATAATAGGTATCGCAGGTAACGGTAACCAAACACGAAGTGGCGTTCGGGATTTCATAAGCCAGGGACATGGGAACCGTCCAGGATGTGGAATCCCCTATATTTGTGCCAATGGTGCCGCTTGTCTGGCCGAAGGAATAAGTGAGTGTGTGCGTGGCCCCGGTGCTCTGCCGGTTGGTGTACACGGTGATGCTGGTTCCCATGTCAGCCGATGTTGCCGACAGCGAAGGGGAAGAAACAGCCTCATCGTAGTTGACCGTGAGAGTGACGTCCGTCCACATGAGGTAGTTTTTGGAATACCCCTGGCTGCTCTGTTCCGGGCTGGGATTGTAGATCAGGAAGGTATTGTTCCCCGCCGTGATATAACTGGCCATGGCCGTGAGCAGGTCGCCGGTGATGCTGTGGGAGGTCAGGCTATCGTAGAAGGAACCCTGAATCGTGCCCAGGGCCGTACCAACATAATCCGCGCCTGTGACTCTTTCCTTGGAGGCTTCCTGATAGTTGGATCTCCGCCAGTAAACGGTCTTTGTGCTGCTTGCGCCGTAGCCCGCTTTATCCGACTTAATGTCAAAGATCAGGGCGTTGATCACCTTGTTCGTCAGGTTCATGCCGGGAAAGTGGATGATGCCCACATAGTTATAGCTGTTGGTATAGTATTCCTGGCAAGCCTGGCCGTTTTTCGTATTGACGGAATAATCCGTGCGCCTGGTGCAGAGCGAGGCGGTATAGGTGACAATGGTACTCATGCTGCCCTCCTTTACCCGTTATAGACCAGGGAGAGGTTGCCGTTCTCCTGGGGCTCGAACCCAAACCTTCCGATCACAAGCTTGGTCAGGATTTCAGCCTGGGTGACGTATAATTTGTTATTGGACAAATATGCAACCTCAGTATCATTCATATAGAAGGACAGCCTGTCGTTTACGACGCGGAATGTGAATGGATTCCCGCTTTTACCGATGATGAGGCCGTTTTCCCCGAAGGTCATGTAATTGCGAATGATATCCAGCTGTTCTTCCGTGGCTTCCAGGCCGGTGGTCATGTCCTGCTGCAGCTGGTTGATCCGGGTCACAGCCCAGGTGTAATTGGTAGAGGTCTGCTCCGCCAGCGTTCCGACTTGGGAACGCACCTGGGTCATATCACTGGCCAGGGCGTAGGTGGACTGCACTTCTGACCGGATGCTGTCCGCTTCTGTACTGATCTGTGCCCGGACGGACGCCAGCTTGAGTTCCAGCGCCGTTTCGCTGTCCTCCGGGGCTGCTGTATAGTCGGTAGCCCGGTTGCCCTTCTCCACCTTGATCCAGTGGATTTTGGACACACCGACAGTCGCGCCGGACGCAGGCTGCGGCAAACGGTACACCCGGACGCAGGCGTGATAGGCGTCATCCTCCGGGGTCTTTCCTGCATAATAAAAAGCCGTGAACGTCTGGGAAACGATCTGCCTTTCCGCGCCGGACACGGGCAACTCGCACTGCTTCGCATACCCTGTGGACAACCACACGCCGTAAGCCGTAACATCTGACGCGGGAGAAACACACATGGATACCGTGTATTCCTCCCCAGCTTCCAGGGGCGTAGAAACCTCATACGTCCAAATCAGGTATGCGTTGGATTCGGCCTGTGCGCTGGACTGTAGGATATAATTCCGTCCGCCCACTTCAAGATCATCAATGGATTCCTGCGCTCCTTCCGCTGCCACATACGCTTCATAGGCGATCTGGGAAATGGCCTTGAAGCCGCCTTTGTAGTACCGGAACATGGGATGCTCCGGGGCCAGCACAGCGTTGACGGTTGTGCTCATCAGGCCCAGGAGGATGTAGGTGTACCCATCCTCTGAGGAAGGCACGGTCGTGGTGAGCACCCCTGCCGCTGGGGTAAACATGGAGCCGTTCAGGGTGCCCTTAATGTACACCGTCGCTCCGGCAGTCCCGGAAAAGCCAGATACCGTGCTGGCCAGAGAAAAGGCTGTGCCCCAAGAGATATAGTTGTTCGTCTGGGTCAGGGCGGAGGTTTTGTAGGCTGTGCCCACATACAGGATCGGCTTGGTCACATCGAAGGCTGTCGTGGAAAGCAGCATGAGTTTTCCTGCGCTATTGAACACGCCCAGCTTCCCAGCCGCAATCGCGCCGACGGCGGTAACGGAAGCCTTGTAATTGATCCTGTCATAGTAGTTGGTAGTCGTATCCTGATTCCTGTTGATCCACCAGCCGGTATAGCTGCCACTCCCTGCGATGGGTGTGTTAACCCGGTAGGTCATCAGGGTAATGCTGCTTACTGCCACATGGGTGGTACACCGGGTCGTGCCGTTGATGTAAACAGGGACAGCGCCGGTAGTCGTGCCGTTTCCCAACGTCAGATTCAGCGTGGCATTAGAGGACGTACCCGCGAACGGCAGCCAGTACAAAATAGTCTGCCCATCCCGCAACTCGGTGAAACTGGCGTTCCCCGTCCAGGCGTTGGTGGATGCAGCCTGTGTGCCTACCACAACTTCTGCGGTTGCGTCCGACAGATCGGCAATGGTAAACTGCGCCTGAGCGATCATGGCTTATTCCACCTCGCAAACGAATACTGTTTTGACTGTCACATCATCCCCATCCACGTAGATCACCTTGCCGGTAGCAAAAGCAGCGCCGTTGTCCAGCGGATTCCCGTCCTTATCCCTGCGGTACCAAGTATAGGTTTTGGTGTGTTTGTAAGTAGCGTTGTTAGTCACATCCACCCAAGCCGAACCGCTGTAGCGCATGAGGGCGGTAGTGGGTGTTGATGTGTCGATTTTGTAATAGAAATCTCCCGACACAGGAGAGGAAGGCGCTGTTGCCGAATATGTGGTCGATTTGAGCGGGTCAACCTCAGCCCCGTTCTGCCACAAACGGCAGATCAGGCAAGTCTGGCCCACAGTATTTTTGAAGATATCGCCCGCCGTACTGTCGATGTCCGCCTGGTAATTATCCGTTTTGTCGATGAGCGTGATGACGTCTGTGTACGTTTTGCTCGAATACGTCATCGTACACTTATAGGATGCCATCCCGGTAACAGTAGACCCGCTGACTGTGAGAGACGCTCCCGTTTCCCCGGAAATCGTCGTCCAGGAACCGCTGGTGTATTTGGCCCAGGCATAGGTCGCGCCGCTGGTAATGGCGGTGGTGCCGGAGTAGGCCGCCGTCTGGATCGTCAGGCTTCCCTCGCCATTGTTGAAAACAGTACCCTGCGGCGCATACAAAGAAAACACCACAGGCGTGGTACCGGAAGCGCCGGTATTCACCTTGCTCCACTGGATCTGCAACGTCGTGCTGACGGGAGAGGTAATGGGGATATTAACCACACCGTTCAACTGCCCGCTGCCACCCAGGGTGGAGTTGGAAGCAATGGTAATGGTAAGAGGGATTTCATTATTGGAAGCGCTGCCTGCGGTAACAGTCATTCCAGAGGGCATCCCGGTGGGTGTGCCCACAGTGGGCGTTACTTTGGTGGTGCCGGTATA
Organism: Clostridia bacterium; assembly: GCA_017509065.1. The sequence goes on along the minus strand of JAFWQM010000197.1, from coordinate 4,589 downwards.
GGCCACCACATTGCAGGTCTTGGTGGTAGCGGCCACCTTCCCGGCGCTGGTGGCAGCGAACGTGATATTCTCATTGGTCAGGAAAACAACGGAAGCGTTCTGGCCGGGATTGCCCTGCCCGCCCGTCGCGCCATCCGTCACCTTATAGATGGACGTGGTATCCCCGATGGAGTTGTCGCTGGTGGTGATTCGCAGGGTGGCCGATTCTCCCACCCAGATGCTGTGCGTGGGCTTCACGATGAGCGTCGTGCCGGTGATGTTGGCGTTATCCGCCGTCGTGGGATAATCCGTCCAGGTGCCGGAACTATTCTTGTACTGCCACTTGCCCATCGTGACATTCTGCAGATTCGCGGTCAGGGTGATCTGGGAAGGAGCGACCGTTCCGGCTGCGTCATACTTGAAAACCTGTTCGCCGCTGATCCAGGCGGATTTCGCGTTTTCGCCCGTGCTGATGAGGGCGAAGGAGATATCCGCTGTGGCGTTGATGGTCAGCCCGGTATCGGGATCAACATAAGCCACATACGCGATATAGGTCAGTAGGCCGCTGGTAATGGCCGACAGTTTATTCTGATTGACGGTCAGGACATTGCCGCTGGCAGTTTCGCCTGTCGCCAGATTTGCCTCGGAACCGGAACCTTCCTTCCGCTTCCAGGTAATGGTCAGACCGGTGGCATTCAGGGCGATGGCCGTCTGATTCGCGTACACCACGGGCGTGATGACCAATCTCCCGGCGTTGGTCGTCCAATCTGGGCTGTAAGTAGAAGAGTTTACATCGTGAATCTGTGTCCTCGGTTGATTGCTGCCCAAATAGACGGACTATGCTTTGCCGTCCGAAAGATCAATGATTGTTTTGCTTCCTGTAGCGATAATTGCCACGGCTCCACCTCCCATTGGATTGTTATTATGCCTTCTGGCTTGTTTCATATATCCTAAATCAGCGTATTTGGAGTTGACTATGAAAAGAATTATGAATATCAACAACAAAAAACCCATGAATATCACAGGCGAAACCATCAAGCGCTTCCGAGAAGCAGCGGGTATGACTCAGCAGGAATTGTCAGCGAAATTGGAAACAAAGGCCATATATATTTGCCGCGGCTCTCTATCCAGAATTGAAAATGGAAGCCGATTGATTTCGGATATCGAACTGCAAGGAATTGCAGATATTTTGCAGATCCCTATCAATGATTTATTTCAAAATGAGCGATGCCTGCGAACAAAAGAATAATCTCTTTGAGCATGTGCTGCATTACGCGCTTGTAATTACCTATCGGAGATTTCGCAGGAATAGGTCGCGCTGAACAGCACGTCCGCCTTGGTCAGCGTGATTTCCTTCATGCCGGTATGGTTGTCATTCCAAATCCTGTCGGCGGTGGCGTCCTGACTGCTTCGTTTCCAGGCGAAGCGCGAAGCCGAAAGGGTATTGGTGATTTCCGTGTTCCCATGCCACACCCGCGCCTGAATGGTGGTGGAAGGAACGTAATCAGAGAGCACATCGCCTTGGCGTGTGTACAGCTCCACCCGGTAACCCACTGCCTCATCAACAGTCCTTTCCACCTTGAGGGTAACGGATTCGTTGCTGGATAAATCCAGGGATTCGCCCACGTCGGAAGCCAGCTTGTTGGTCGTAATGGTTCCAGCCTGAATCCTGTCCGCCGAAAGAAAGCCCGTAACCAGCATGTCGGCGGTGAAGCCTTCGCCGGTGCCGAATGTGCGCCAGTCCCATTCGCCGGTGTCCGTCCGGCTGCCCGCGATCATGAAGCCCTCGCCGCACAGCTTCATGGCGCTGCTTCCGTTTACGGATTCCAGGATCAGGTTTCCGTCGCTGTCGGTATACCAGTTGGATACGCTGGAAGAAAGCCGGGTCTTCTATACGTCGATCATCCCCTCCAGCCGCTGGGCGGGAATGGAGCCGTTGTCCGATATGGCCTTCGCCCGATCATAGAGCGCTTTCTTCTGCTTTACGGTATCGGCGATGCCGGTGATCTGGCTGAGGATGCTGTCCAGGGATACGGCGCCGATGCTGGTCAGATCGTTGGTGATGCTGACGCTGTCCTTTTCCGGCGCGTCCAAATGCTCGATCAGCTTGGAGATGTACGCCTTATCGTTGAGAGACAGCGCTTCGTCCCAGATACGCAGCAGCATCCCGATCCTGAATACCTCCTGCTCATAGCCGCTGACGCAGGATAGGTTCTGGATGCTCGCGTTATAGGAGACCGCGGGCTTGGAAAGCCGTTCCATGACCTCGCAGGCCTCCAGGTACAGCAGTTCTTCCTGGCCCGGCGCGTAATTGGTATTGCTCCAATACCCGTCGATGAGCATATCGTCCATGGCCAAAGCGAAGCGGTTTTCGATTTCCTGCTGGCTTTGAAGTGCGGCTTGATAAGCAAGCCGGGTGTCTTCCACGCCAGGGCCGTTTCCACCGCTTCCCGCATTTGGGCGTACAGCCCGTCTTCCGTTTCCGCTCCCTGATAGATGGCCCGGATTTCCAAGGTCAAAGCGTCGATCTGCTCCTGTAAGCTGGCCCGCTTGCCTTCGTCCGCCGTCTGTTCCATTTCCCGCCGAAGGCTGGCGATGCTCAGTTCCTTGGATTCTATGGCCACCTCCTTACCCCCGATGCGGGCAGCGGGCTTTTGGATGAACTTGACGGCATAATCAATCGGTTCACCAAAATCCCATCCCTTCTGGCTGTGATGCTGACCGTCCGGCGTCAGAACCGTGAGTGTATCGTCGGTATGCTGCTCCGCCTGGCTTTCGGACGCTCCGCCGCCCTATACGGTGCGGGTCAGCACACCGTCCTCATAGGCGTAAATCACATAGGTGATTTGTCCCCAAAGCTCGTTCAGCGCGTTTTCCAGCGCCAGCAGCCGCGTCATGGCGGCGCTCCCTGCTGCCTTGGCCTGCTGAATGTCCCGCAGATAATCCGAAAGGGCCTGCTCATGCGTTTGGGTGAATACGCCCAGATCCCGGAAGTATTCGAAATTCAGAAGGAACGGAAGCCCTGTGGGGTTCACATCGTCGATCCCCACATAGCCGGAATCGCTGTATTCGCCTTCCACATACAGGCGGGTCACGATGTTTTCCGTGTCCTCCTTTCGCTCGATGCTGTCCAGGTTCTTGCCGAAGTTCTATTCCAGCATTTCTTCATACCGGTTCAGGGAATACACGCTGACGGTGCGGGCGTCCCCGTCGAAGACCGGCCGGGCGCTGAACAGCTTGCAGATGTCCGCGATCAGCAGATACGCCCCGCGCTTTTCGTCCGCCTCCAGGGAGCGCACCTTTTCGGTGACACCGTCCGCTTCATAAAAGGTTTCGCAGTAGGCCAGCGTCCAGCCGGTATTCGCCAATGCCTGATTCAGCAGGTACCGCGCCGTGCCGATGCCGTTTGTATCGTCGAAGGTCAGATACAGATTCTTTTTGGAGAGCAGCGCGCAGACGTGCTGGCAGGTGATCGTGGCGGTGACGGCCAGCCCCTTATGGCTGCGCTTCGGCGCGTTCTACAGGAACCAGTCCTTCACGCCGTTTCGGTTCACGCAGATCATATATCCGCTTCGGATGAAGGCCCAGCGGAAGTTCCGCACGCCATTGATTGTCTGCGGCTATGTGAAGGACTATTCCTTCCAGCCGGAAATCTCTGTGGTCAGGGTAACGCCGTAAGCCTGGCCTTCCGCTTTTTGTTCCGAATCAAACAGCTCGCACAGCCTGACCCGGTTCATGTCATGCACGGTGATCCGCGTTCTCGTAGGCGACGCCCCCTTTCTTGTTATTTATCTGACCCTGGGAGTATAGATGATTTCAAAGGACGTCAGGTCAATGTTTTCTCCTGAGATTTCGATTTCGTTCATGGTCACGACGGGCGCTTCCGCTGTGCCGCTTTCCGACATTGGTTCAGAGATAATAGCGGTATGAGTATCGTTGATCTGCCGGATTCGCTTCCAGCCGTCCAGGTATATGAACTGACCGATCATGCTGGACTGGAACGTATCCAGGGAGGTGACGATGTTGCTGCCCGCCGTATAGGTGATTGGGAAGGAACGGACAAAGGGCGTACAGGGAGCCAGGGTGATATAACCCTCATCATGGAATGCAAAGGCCATTTCTACATTTTCACCCAGCACGATCCTGGTTTGGCCCTTTTCACTGTCCTATTCCAGATACGCTCCTTCCAGCAGGCTGCCGCTTTCCAGATTCACCACCCTGCACCGCTGTCCGGTGGTCAGGTTGCGAATCAGGAGACCGTCTCCCACGTCCCCGGCCAGGCGGATGACCGTATGGGCTGCTTCGGTGCCGGGGTTGTACAGCAGCAGGAAGGAACGGGAATTGACGGTTGGCGTCGGGGGCATAAGGGCAGCGGGAAGGATGCCCGTCCGCGCCAGGGTGCGTGGGTCACAGGTATCTGCATAGCTGGTCTGATTCATCCTGCCGAAAGGATCATAGCAGGTAAAGAGCGCCGTAAAGGTGCCGCTGTAACACACCTGCCCGGTCATGTCCTCATGGTCGTACAGGCTGATTTCTATCCGCTTGCCGGTGACCACGCGATATACAGCGTAGGGCTTATGGTCAAAAACCAGGCTGCCCCAGGTGTCCCG
>JAFWQM010000196.1 GCA_017509065.1 Clostridia bacterium | reverse complement strand
CGGGTTTCGGGCGGCAATCCAAGGATTGCTCGCCCTCAGCCTCGCGTTGCTCGGCGCTATTCATGCGGAGATTGCTCGTTTCGGCTGATCTCACCGCCGATGATATTCCCGCCACAGGCGGTCATCGGCGGTTCGTCCCCGTACGGTTTTTCCTCTCGCCCTTTCAGGGCTCCCGGGCGGAAAAATCGCAAGGTAGAAAATTTCATCTGGTCGTCTTCGCGCCCGTCTGAAATTTTCTGGACGAGGCCTTCCGGCCCGGCCTCCGCTGAAAACCAGCCCAAGGGCAGGTTTTCCGGGCGTTTCGGCCCCTCGCGGCGTACATGCCGCCGCTGCGGATTTCAGTTAAGAGGAGTTCCCCTTAACAATCCCCCTTGATGCTGCTTCCTCAGCGGTTCTCCAGTCAAGGCTAAGCAGTAACTGATAATTTGCTGAGATTTATACTCGCAAACAAAACACCGGCAGCCTTTCATCGGGCCGCCGGTGTTCTTTCTGTACTGTTTTTCAGTTCACGCTGACATAGGCGAGCAGATCGAGCATTTCCATATCCGTGATGCTGGCGTCGCCGGTGAGCGGCGCGTATACGGTCACGATATAGAGCGCGTTTTCGCCGCGGGCAAGCACCTTGTAATTGATCCCGGCCACCACCTGCGTGCCAAGCAACGCAATGGGGGAAAGGTTTTCTTCCGCTGCCGCCACAGCCTGGCTGAACGCGGCCTGGGCTTCCTCGGGCTGCAGCAGCGCGCCGTTGTCAGCCTCGCGCAGCGACCAGCCGCCGGACAGTCCGGCAGGCAGCGCGTTCTCAGCGGTCAGCAGGTTGTACAGCGCCAGCACGTGGGCGTTGAGCACCTGCACTTCACCGTTCAGGCCGTTGTACACGGTCACGACGATCCATTCCCGGTCGCCGTCCTTTTCCCGGCAGAGATAGGCGTAGTTGGTTCCGGCTACCACCTGGGTCGCCAGCACGGCGGCGGGCTCATAGTCCATACCGGTTGCTGCCACCACCCGGTCAAAAACACTCTGTTCTTCTTCGTCCAGGCGGGACTCGAAAGCTTCCTGGTTCACGGCCCATCCTCCCATGAGAACGGGAGCATTGCCAAAGTCCGATTCCTGGTCGCTGATTTCTTCCGGTAGCTCCGCAGCAATTTCTTCCTCCGGGATACCCTCTTGTTCTTCCGCGCCGGTTTCCGGCTCTTCTTCCTCCCCGGGAATGGGTTCGGCGGGCGTGAAGGTCAGGGTTGAAAGGAAGTCAACAGCGGCCTGCGCCTGCTTTTCGGTCATGGAAGAATACACTTCTTCCACGGGAGAAAGGGAAATCTGGATCAGACACCCGTGAATCACTGTTTCAACGGAGGCATAGGTATTCTTCTTTGCGGTCTTGTCGGCAAGGCACAGGTATTTTTCCCCGTTCTTTTCTTTTACGGTAACAGCCAGCCCTTCTTCCTCATAGGCGGCGGTTCTTTTTTCGAGCTCAGAAGCGTCCAGCGCGCCGAGGCTTTCGATGCCAGCATATTCTTCATCCATGGCGATCACAAACAGATAGCTGGCCTGCTTGGGTTTATCGTTGGCAAGCATCCCTTCAATCGTCCGGCTGTCCGACTGTTTGTGGAAAACGGTGAACTGCTTGGGCGTCAGGCAGGAAATGCTGTAAGCGGCCCTGGCGTTCCCGACCGTGCCGAGGCTGACTTCTTCTTCGGCGAAAGCGCAAATGCCGCCGAGCATAACCAGGCACAGCAGCAAAGATACAATCTTTTTCATGGATATACCTCCTTGATTCTCTCCGTTCGCTGTCATCCGACAGGCTTCACTGTATATTATATAAACACGGAATATGTTCGTCAAGGCGGGACGGAGCGCGCGAATGTAAATTTTCTTTCACGTTTTGTTGAGTGAAATGTTAAGCGATTAAGAAAAATCTGGCACGCCCTCTTGATAAAACCAACGCAAGTTGGTATCATGGGGAAGGAGGTGGAAACCATGGATTTGTTTGAAAATCTATGCGTCCGTCCGGGCGTTTTTTATCTGCCCGGCGAAAAGGAAAATATGGAAGCCTGGGCGGTTGTGGCCTGCGATCAGTATACCGCGCAGAAGAACGTCTGGCAGAGCGCGTATGAATATGTGGGCGAACGGCCTTCCGCCCTGAAGCTGATTATCCCGGAAGCGTATCTCGATGAAAGCGACCGGCGGGTTCCGCAGGCGCAGGCTGAAATGGCGCGTTATTTGTCCGCGGGCGTACTGCGGGAAGCGGTCAGCGGGATGGTGCTGGTGCGGCGGGTCACGCAGTCCGGCGCGCGGCTGGGCCTGGTGCTGACGGTGGATCTGGAGGCGTACAGCTTCGCCCCCGACAGCAAGTCCGAGATCCGCCCCACCGAGGGCACCATCGTCTCCCGCATCCCCCCGCGGCAGAAAGTGCGCCGAAACGCGAAGCTGGAACTCAGCCATGTGCTGCTGCTATGCGACGACATGAACCGCACGGTTATCGAGCCGGTGTATGAAAAGCGGGATGCGCTGCGCAAGCTGTACGACACACAGCTGATGCTGGACGGCGGTTCCATCGAAGGCTGGGCCGTGGAGGACGATGAAACGCTGGGCCAAATCGCCGATGCCGTCCGGGCTTTGAAAGCGGCGCTGCCGGAAAAGGGCATTCTCTTCGCCGTCGGCGACGGCAACCACTCCCTGGCCACCGCAAAAGCCCACTGGGAAGAAGTGAAAAAGAGTCTTTCTGAAGCGGAACAGGCCGATCATCCTGCCCGCTTCGCCATGGTGGAGCTGAATAACATCTACGACGAAGCCCTGATTTTCGAGCCCATCCATCGGGTGGTTTTCAATACCGACGGGGATGCTGTGCTGGATATGCTGAAGGAAGCGGAACTTGTTGAAGATGAAACCAAGGTCGATCTGACCCTGGTGACAAAGCAGGGAGAACGCTCCTTCCGCATCACGAAGCCCCTTCATTCCCTGCCCGTAGGCACGGTACAAATGCTGCTTGACCGTCAGCCCGGCCTGAACCTGGACTATGTTCACGGAGACAAAGCCGTGCGCGAGATTGTGGAAAAAGAACACGCTGTGGGCATCCTGCTGCCGCCCATGGACAAATCCCTTCTGTTCCCCGCCGTGGCAAAAAACGGCCCCCTGCCGCGCAAGACCTTCTCCATGGGCGAGGCCAATGAAAAGCGGTATTATATGGAAGCAAGGAAAATCGTCGAGGATTAATAAGGGAAAGAGCACGTTATTGCTCGCCCAATTGAATCGTGAATTCAGATGCGGGATGAGAAATCGTTCCAGACAAGGAACGAAACCGCAGGAATACTGGAGGTATTTCAAGGTTGAGTGACGCAGGATGGATCGATTTATCGCCTGCAGATAATTCATGATTTAGTTGGGCGAGCAATAAGTCATTAAAAGTAACGCTGGGCGCTCCGCGCGCCCAGATCCGCAGCCTCAATCGGCGCAAGTCCGCTTACGCCCCGCGCG
>JAFWQM010000195.1 GCA_017509065.1 Clostridia bacterium | reverse complement strand
GGTGGAGTCCGTGTCCCGGTGCAGGCGTTTTAATTCCGTGCGCATTTCCATGCGCAGCTTGGCGTCCAGGTTGGAAAGCGGCTCGTCCATGAACAGCACCTTCGGCCCCGGGGCCAGGGTACGGGCAATGGCGACGCGCTGTTGCTGGCCGCCGGACAGCTCGCTGGGATAGCGCTTCTCAAACTGCTCGATGCGCAGCATCACCAGCAGTTCCTTCACCCGCTCCTGAATGCGTTTTTTATCCCATTTCAGGTTTTCCAGGCCGAAGGCGATGTTCTGGTACACGGTCATGTGGGGCCAGAGCGCGTAGTTCTGGAACAGAAAGCCCACGTCGCGCTTGTTGGGGGGCAGGTTGATGCCCTTGTCCGCGTCGAACACAACCTTCCCGTCGATGCTGATACTGCCTTCCGTGGGCGTTTCCAGACCAGCGATCATGCGCAGGGTGGTGGTTTTGCCGCAGCCGGAGGGGCCGAGCAGGGTGATGAAGGAATTGCTTGGGATATTCAGGTTCAGATTGTCCACAGCCACGAATTTGCCAAAGCGCTTGGCCACGTTTTTCAGAATGATTTCCGGCATATTAACCGCCGACCCCCTTATCGATGGACGCACCCGTCAGCTTATTGACGAGGAAGTTCACCAGCAGTACCACAATGATGATGAGCAGGTTGATGGCGTTGCCGAACTGGGCCCAGCCCTTTTCGGAGTACTGCATCAGCATGGTGGTGAGGATGGTGTTGCTGGTGGGCACCAGCAGAACGAACAGACTCAGTTCACGCATACAGCTGACCATGGGCAGCAGGTAGCCGCTGAGAAAGCTTGATTTCTGGATGGGGAAGATGACCCGCACCATCCGCTTCCACCAGGGCACGCCGGTGATCACGGCTGCTTCCTCGATTTCGCCGGAGAGCTGCAGCATGGCGTTCACGCCGGAGCGGGAAGCGAAGGGCAGGTACTTGACCGACCCCACCAGCGCCAGCAGCAGGAAGCCCCGCAGCCACGGGATTTTGCTGCTCATAGCCAGGTAGATCGCACCGAAGGCCAGGGAGGGCATGAGGTAGGGGAAGAAGGACAGGGAGTTGACCCAGGAGGCCAGCCTGCTGCCCCGGCGCTTCGCCACGCCGTAGCCCACCAGGATGCCGCAGGTGCCCGCCACAAGCGCGCAGGTGACGGCCAGGCCCAGGCTGAAGCCCAGCGCGTTCCAGACCTTCGGGTTCAGCAGGATGCCCGTGCTGTCGCCCTGGTCGAGGCGCGAGGACAAATCGGTGCCGATCCAGAAATCCAGGGTCATGTTGCTCAGGCTGTAATCCCCGGCCTTGATGATGATGGATTCCATGGCGAACGTCACCAGCGGCACCACAGCCACCAGCAGCAGGATGATCACCAGAATAATGGCGACAGGCCGGTTGGCCTTGCCCAGGTTGATCTTGCTGATCTGGCCGGACTTTCCAGTCACGGTGGTGAACTGCTTGCGGCTGTTGGTTACCTTCTGGTTGAGCAGCAGGATGGCCACGCCGAAGAGGATCATCACCCCCACGATGATGTACGCCTGGCCCGGATAGCTGTCCATGAGGGATTTCATTTTGGTGCTCAGCACGTAGTAGCGCACCGGCGAGCCCAGGAACACGGGCACGGAATACGCGCTCATGGAGCTGGCGAACACGAGCAGGAAGGTGGACAGCATGGCGGGCTTCACGATGGGCAGCGTGATGCGCCAGATGATACGCGGGCGGCTGGTTTTCAGGATCGTGGCCGCTTCCTCTAAGTTGGCGTCCATGTTGCGCAGGATGCCGCCGATGAGAATATAGGCGAACGGCGCGTAATGCAGCCCCAGCACCAGCGCGATGGGGAACGCGCCGTACACGAACCACTCCGGCATGTAGATGCCGAACACGGCGGCCATGATACCGTTGGAGGTTTTGAGGCCGATGTTCACGTTTTTGAAGAACGTCTCCCAGAACAGCGCCAGCGTCCAGGAGGGCATGATATAAGGGAACGTGAACACGGCGGACACGAACTTTTTGTATTTCAGGTTGGTGCGCGTCACCAGGAACGCTACCACGCCGCCGAACAGAATGGCAATCAGCGACGAGGCCAGCGACACGGTCAGCGTGTTCAGAAACGGCTGGTAAAACTGGATCCAGCTGTAGTCATTTTCCGCCGTCGCAAACAGGCGCTGGAAATGGTAAAAGGAAAAATCTCCCGCCGTTTGCTTCGCCGCCCGCGCCTCGCGGCCCACATGGATGGTGACCGTTTCCATCAGCATGGTAATCAGCGGATACAGCGTCAGCACCACCAACGTGACCAGGAAAATGAGCAGGATCACGTTCGCGGGCTTGGACAGCCACGCCCGGATTCTGCCCTTCAACCGGTTCATGCGGATGCTCCGGTCAATCGTTTGTTCCATCGAATTCCTCCCTTCGGAGTTTTTAGAGGCCAGCCAAAAGGCTTTCCCTCGCAGGGGACGAACCGCCGAAAGCCGCCTGTGGCGGATTTCCTTTCGGCGGTGAGATCAGCCGAAACGAGCGATCTCCCCCATGAAGGGGAGTCGCGACGATTGAGGCTGCGGATAGCTGTCAGGCGCAGAACCACCATGGCAAGAGTACGAAAGTCAATTCGCGCCTGCTGCGGCCGAAGGCGTAGCGAAGCGTTCTGAGGTGAACCCATTGTAACAAACGCGCCTTTTCTGATGCCTGCTTTGGGGCGCACCTCATCCGGCGCTTCGCGCCACCTTCCCCTGCGAGGGGAAGGCTTTTGGCTTGTTTCCCATTGCGCCTGACGAACCTCTGAATAAATGTATTTATTGCTCGCCCAACTAAATCATGAATTATCTGCGGGCGATAAATCGGTCCATCCTGCGTCACTCAACCTTGAAATATCCTTCGGCCCTGGGCTGCCGCCCGGCCTCCGCTAAAAACAATCCACCGGATTGTTTTTC
>JAFWQM010000194.1 GCA_017509065.1 Clostridia bacterium | reverse complement strand
TGCGAAGTGAATACAGTTTCCGGTGGCAATGGCGAAGGGGTCCCACCTGTTCCCATACCGAACACAGAAGTTAAGCCCTTCAGCGCCGATGGTACTTGGCTGGACACGGCCCGGGAGAGTAGGTCGCCGCCGGATTCCAATTGAAGCTGTTCTAACGAATGGCTTCTTTTTCGTTGTATAAAAGGATAGCCAAAAGCCTTCCCCTCGCAGGGGGCGGATGAGGTGAATCCTACACTGGATGATTGATCTCAGCAGGAATGTTTTCATATTCAGGGAGCACCTCATCCGAGCCGCTTCGCGGCCCACCTTCCCCTGCGAGGGGAAGGCTTTTGGAATGGTTTGTTTTTCGTTAGCCTCATGACAAGCTGCTTTATTGCTATAAAACAACGTGAATGAGCAATTACAAATAAAGAAAAAAAGCATATGCCGCGGCATGGGCATGACCCTTCCGCAGTTTTTTGACGTGGAGAACCAAATGGGGCTGACAGACGAGCAACGGCAACTGATTAATCAGTGGAACAAACTGAATGACAAGAATAGACGGTTAGTCAGTGAGTTAGTGGATGCGTTGAATGAAAAAGCTTGATAATGATGATTTGAAAGAAAGCCGAAGGAAACAACAAAAAGGATTTTGTAAAAGGACCGGTGAATAGAATAAGAGAAACCTTCCAATAATTATTTATCAGCGAACAAAAAAGGAGGAGGAAACATGAAAAGAAGGCGATGCAGTCTCATCCTGTCATGGATGCTCGTAATCGCTGTGGCAGCGCTGATTTTCTTTTTTTCCTCCGTGGATGGCCCGGCGTCGATGAAGATGAGCGAGGGATTAACCTTTTGGTTCATGCGGCTGTTCCATCCGGATTATGACATGCTGACTCCGGAAAAACAGCAGGAGATTTACAAGTTGTTTGTTTTCATCGTGCGAAAGGCAGCACACTTTACTGAATTTGCTGCATTCGGCGCGTCTTTGATGCTGCTGCTTCATGAGCTTTGCGTGCGGCGCGGCGTGCTGTGGAGCTGGGTGATAGGCACGCTGTACGCGGGGACGGATGAATTTCATCAATACTGTATAGGAACCCGCACACCCACGCTGCGTGACGTGGCGATTGACAGCGTGGGCGTATTGTTTGGATCGCTGGTGATCGTTTTCCTGTTCTTTCTGATTGCCCGAATCCTCGAAAAAAAGAAGAAAGCATAGGCGTTATTGTTTGCGGCATATGCGTACGGCCTTTCCTGTCAGGTGAAGACGGAAAGGCTTTTTCTGTCGGAAATGGATATTTAATGATAAGCTTCCACAATTTGCAGCGAGATATAATCTACGATCCCATCCCGGATAGACTGGGCGATACGGCGCTGATAATCTTCAGTCAGCAGCAGTTTTTCTTCCGCCGCGTTGGACAGAAAGCCGCACTCTGCCAACACGGACGGGATATTCAGCGACAGGATGAAATAATCTCCCGGCATGGCGGCGCGTTTTTTTACAGGGTTCAGTTCTTGAATCATCGCGGCCTGAATTGCCCCGGCCAGCAGGCGGCTTTGCTCCTGGCCCGCGCGGTAAAACACCTGAGGCCCGGATTCCTTACGTGACCTGTATTCGTTCATGTGGATGCTCACCAATAAATCGGCGTTTCCTAACTGAGCCAGTTCCAGGCGAGCGGAGAGGTCGGCCCGCTTGTTGCGGCTGTATTCCATGTCGGTTTCTCGGGTCATGATCACTTTGGCGCCGCTTTGTTCCAGCTCGTCACGCAAATATCCGGCCACTTTCAGGTTCAGTTCTTTTTCCAGCGTTCCTGAATCCTTGCCGACCGCGCCGCCGTCTGTACCGCCGTGCCCGGCGTCAACCAATACAGTGATTCCCTGCAATGGCCCCTCCGTCTGCTGCTGCACCGGCTTTGCTGGGACTGCGGGCCGCGCTGGCCGCGGAGCCACCGCTCCCGCCAGGAGGCACAGACATACTGCCGCCAGAATATATATCCTGCTTTTCCACCAAGCTTTCATACGCTCCCCCCTCTCTCGCCACGATATGCGAAGACGGACTGAATGATGCTGTCAAGTCAAAAAAGCATGAACTTTTTTCCGGCTGTTTTTCCACAGGAGTTATCCACAGGCGAAAGAAACAAGATGTATAAATATACATCACAAGCACACCGGTATTTTTCCGAATACAGGTGCAATCACTGTTTTTCTTTCTGTCTTCGTATAAAAAGGCGAATATATACTTTTACCCGGTTTTTTGATCCTATTCTCAAAATCCACAGAGTTATCCACAGTAAAAATGTAGAAAAACGTGAATTCAGACTGGATGTCTGTGGATAATGGGGATAAACATTTTGTGTTATCCACATTATCCACAAAGTTATCCACAGCATAAACAAATTGTTATCACCAGCATTATCCCCACAAATTATGAAATAATCAGAAAAAGAATGTTATAAAAATGTAATAAAATCGGTATTGACAGCATGAAAATGCAATCAGCTGATTTTACGTTCCGGTGAAAGATATGATGAAGGAGCATCGTTCATTACTATGAAAAGCAATGACGGGTTACTGATCGGCCTAAAGGCTTCGCAGTAACACAATGACAGCGCGGGAATCCATGCGATCATGGACAAGGCGCGATAACTGTGATATAATCAGGGAGACGCTGATTCCCGGAATGATGATGGAGGAAGATTGTGAAGCATCTGCGCAGATTGGTATGGTACCTCTCCTCCCGGCTGCTGGTTTTGTTCTGCGTGCTGGGCCTGATGACCATGGCGTTTTATTTTTCCAAGAACGCCACAAACATCTATATCATCATAAAAGACGGCATGGCGAAGCGGGCGCAGGTGGTGATGATGGGCGCCGACGAAAACCTGAACGCCTATTTTTCCCCTGCGTACCTGGAGCGCGACGCCTTATTGATCGCAGCGGGCAGCGGTAATTCCGATTACCAGAATTATTATACGATCAAAGGCTTTGACCACCGCATCAATCTGGATTCCTTTTGGTGCTGGCCCTGGGAGGATACGGCGCGCGCAACGTTTACGGAACGCATCCCCGCCATTGACGGAAAGCTGAAAGCCTCCGCACGGGAGAAAATGGCAGCGGAAGGGAACCTGTCCGGGCCCAAATGGCAGCCCACCCAGTACAGCGCGCTGCTGAGCCGGGAAAACGGGCAATGGCGTATCCGCAACTTATCGGTGATCAAAGTGCTGGAAGGTAATTAGGCGCTTATAAGTAAAAAGAATTCGCAAAATGGCAAAAAGTCCGAAAACCCCTATGGCTTTCTCGAAAGGGGGTCTGGGGGGAAACCGCTCTTTGGGGCCGAAGCGCCCGGAAAACCTGCCCTTGGGCTGGTTTTCAGCGAAGGGGCCGCAACGCCTGGAAAATCATCCAGTGGATGATTTTCAGTGAAGGCCGGGCGGTAGCCCCGGAAAGGCCGGGAGGCCCCGGACAGCAAAGAGCGGTTTCCCCCAGAAAATTCCTCTGGTTTATCCGGCAATATACACTGAACACACAGGAATTGATCTATGCTGAACTTGTTTCTTGCTCCCATGGCGGGAATCACTGACAAGGTGTACCGCCGTCTGTGCTGTGAGCAGGGCTGCGACGGCGCGACCACTGAAATGGTCAGCGCGCAGGGATACCTGACTGCGCCGCCCGACCGGAACGCCTATCGCTTCCTGCTCGCCCGGTTCCCGGAGGAAGGGCCCCTGGCTGTGCAGATTTTTGGCAGCGAACCGCGCTTCATGGCGGAAGCTGCGGCCCGGCTGGCTGAGCTCGGTTTGTTTTCCTCCATTGACATCAACATGGGCTGCCCGGCGCAGAAGGTGGTGGGCGGACAATCCGGCAGCGCGCTGATGAAGGATCCCGACCTGGCCGGGGAGATCGTGCGGCAGGTGAAGCGCGCCACGCCCTTGCCGGTGACGGTGAAGATGCGCCTTGGCTGGGATGAGGAACACAAAAACGCCGTGGAGTTTGCGCGCGTGCTGGAACAGGCGGGCGCGGACGGGCTGACCGTTCACGGCAGGACACGGCAGCAGCAGTATTCCGGCAAAGCGGACTGGGAAAAGATCGGCCAGGTGAAACGGTCGGTATCCATTCCGGTCATCGCCAACGGGGATATTGCGGATGGAAAAAGCGCGCGGGAAGCGCTCGGAATCACAGGCTGCGACGGCTTGGCCATCGGACGCGCGGCGCTGGGCAATCCCTGGATATTTGCGGAGATCAAGGCTGCGCTGGCGGGGGAAGAGTATACCCCGCCGCCCTTCTCTCAGGTGATTGATACCGCCATGCGCCAGGCCCGGGAAATGGCGGTATGGAAAGGCGAGCGCAGCGCGCTGCTCGAAATGCGCAAGCACTTCGCCTGGTATACCGCAGGCCGCCGCAATTCCGCGCAGGTGCGCACCAAGGTCAACCTTGCCGCTTCCTTTGAGGAAGTGGAAGCGCTGCTGCGTTCTCTGGAATAAATGGAACACTCCCTAACAAACAGCCAAGAAGAAAGGAAATTGAAGGATGAAAAAGATCATTTGCCTGATGCTGACTTTGGCGCTGCTCAGCGCTGCGCTGCCTGCGTTTGCGGCGAATCGTGCGGAACTGGGCAAGCCTTTCCAGGATTTCACCGTGACCACCATCGACGGGGAAGAATTTACGCTGTCCGAAGCGCTGAAAACCCACGAAGCGGTGTACGTGAATCTGTTTGCGACCTGGTGCGGGCCGTGCGGCATGGAATTCCCCTATTTGCAGATGGTGTATGAGGAATACAGCGGCCGCGTGGCGGTCATTGTGATTTCCATCGAGAACAACGACACGCCTGAAAAGCTGCGGAGTTATCGGACAGAAAACAGCCTGACCCTGCCCATGGCCCCTGCCGGGAGCGATTGGCTCGCCCAATACACGGAAGCGTATTCCATTCCCGTCAGCATGGTGATCGACCGGTTTGGCAATCTGGCGCTGCGGCATACGGGCGCGGTGACGGACGCGGACGCTTTCCGCAGGATGTTCGACGCTTTCCTGGGAGACGGGTACACAGGAACCGTGACGTATGAAGGCATTCCGAAAGCGGCTCTCAATGTGGAATTCCCGTCTGACGAAGCCCTTTCCGCCGCGCTGAATGTGGCGGGCGGAGCGATCGCCTTTACCAGCGACCCCGCGCGGAGGGGCTATCCTTTCGTACCGACGGAGCGGGACGGACAGGCGGGCGTATCTCCCTCCAATATGAATAAAAACAATTCCACCGCTTCCTGCCGCGCGATGTTTACCGCGCAGGCGGGCGACGCTCTGGCTTTTGACCTGAGCTGCGACCTGGCGATTGGCACCAATTACCTGAGCGTGGAACTGGACGGCGCGGAAGTGAAGCAGTTCATGGGCAGGCAGGAAAGCCGTTCCTGGGCGTTGGCCCTTCCGGAAGGCGAGCACGAAGTCCGCTTTGTGTATGATCAGTGGGCCGCCCAGGATACCGGCGCGCCGTTCGTGAGCCGGGTCAGGCTGCTGTCCGGCGCGGAAGCGGAAGCTGCTCTTGCCGCGGTGCCCGTGTATCCGGCTTTTGACGCAACGGGCATCACCGTCGCCAACGAGGATGCGCAGCCGGGCGCTTTTACGTACATGGGCCAGCCTGTCCTGACCGGGTGCATGGTCAGCGGCGAAACGGCGGATCTCGTTCTGACGGTCACAGAGGAGCTTGATCCCGAAAGCGTGCTGTTCCTGGACACGTCGAAGCCGAATGACATCCTCATTCTCAGCAGCCTGCTCGCTGCGGACGGCGCGGGGTATGGCTACAGGATGGATCTGAAAGCCGAGAACGGGGAGAGCCTGTTTGCAGTTGCCGCCCTGGAATCTTTGCTGCCCCGCCTTACCTGTCAGCTTCTGGTGATGGCGGGTGAGGAGGGTGTACAGCAGGTGATCGACGAATACGCCCGTCAGGGTTACGTTCTCACCTGGGTGCCGGAAACGGCCGGGGAATAAGAAAATCGGGCGGGAAAAAAACAGGAGACAGGAAAATGATTTACTATCAGGACGAGGATATTTTGATCCGGGATATGCTTCCTTCCGACGGGCCAATCTTCACGGAGGAAGAAATCGCCCAGGGCTGGCATGCCACGGTAGAAAAATACGAAATGCGGCTGCGTGACCGGGCAGAGGGAAAGGCGGTTCCCCTGACGGCTGAGTACCGGGGCTGTCCGGCGGGGTACATCAGCGTATATCCCAATTCATCCTGGGGCGCGTTTGGGAACAAGGGCCTGCCGGAGATCGTGGATTTCGGCGTGCTGCAGAAGTATCAGCGGCGCGGCATCGGCAGCAAGCTGATGGACGCGGCGGAAGAGATCGCCGCCCGGTACGCGGACACCGTGTATCTCGGCGTGGGCCTGCACAACGGCTACGGCAGCGCGCAGAGGATGTACGTCAAGCGCGGCTACATCCCTGACGGCTCGGGCGCGTGGTACAGGGACAAGCCCTGCACGCCTTACGACACTATCTATACCAACGACGACGACCTGGTGCTGTATATGTCCAAAGAGCTGCAGAGGCAGGAAACATGAAAATCGCCTGCTATCCCTTTGCCAGCAGCGGCGATATGGAAGAGAACCTTTCGCGCATCCGTCGGGGCATCATGCTCGCAGCGGCGGAAAGCGCAAGGCTGGTCTGCTTTCATGAATGCGCCTTGACCGGGTATCCGCCCGTCGAAACGTCCGTGGATTCCGTCACGGAAGAAAAAACCGAAGCCGGCATGGAGGCTGTCCGGCAGGCGGCCGTGGAAAACGGGATATGCGCGCTCTTTGGCACAGTCCGCTATGAGAGCGGACGGAGATACAATTCCGCGCTGGCGTTCAACGCGCGCGGAGAAGAAATCTGCCGCTATGACAAGCAAGCCCTGTGGGGCTGGGACGCGGACAATTTCACGCCTGGCGCATCTGACGGCGTGTTTGAGCTGGACGGGCTTCGGATCGGCGTGCGCATTTGCTTTGACGTTCGCTTTCCGGAACTGTTCCGGCCCCTGTTTCAGCGCCGCGCCGACCTGTGCGTGATGCCTTTTTCCGACACCACTGAAATGCCCGACCCGGAGCGGCGCGCCGTTCTGACGGGCCATCTGCGCACCCGGGCGGCGGAAAACGTGATGCAGATTTTGTCCGTCAATTCCCTGTCCCGCTGCCCCGCCGTACCCACCGCCTGGTTTGACCAAAACGGAAAACTGGTGAAGCAGACGGAAACAGAAGAATTGCTGATCTGCGATATCACAGTGCCGGAAGAAGATTTCGGCATGCGCGGCCGCAGGGTGAACGCGGAAAAATTCCTGTTCATGAGGAGTTCCGATGGCTGAATGTACGTTATGCCCCCGCCGATGCAGGGTAGACCGGAGCATGAAAACAGGCTTCTGCGGCATGGGGGAAAGGCCCCGGGTCGCCCGGGCGGCGCTGCACTTTTGGGAAGAGCCCTGCATTTCCGGCACTCGCGGCAGCGGTGCGGTGTTCTTTTCGGGCTGCACCCTGCGCTGCGCTTACTGCCAGAATTATGGCATCAGCCACGAAGGGCAGGGGCAGGACATTTCCGTTCAGCGATTGGCGGACATTTTCAAAGAACTGGAAGATCAGGGGGCGCACAACATCAACCTGGTCACGGGCACGCCCTTCGTTCCCGCTATCCTGGAGGCACTGGAAATCTGTCGCCCCGCCGTCCCCGTCGTGTGGAACACCGGCGGCTATGAAACCCTGGAAACGCTCAGGCTCCTGGACGGCGCGGTGGATATTTACTTGCCTGACCTGAAGCACGTATCGCCCCGACTGTCAAAGCTCTGCGCCGGCGCGCCGGATTACTTCGAGATCGCCTCCGCCGCCATTGAGGAAATGTGCCGCCAGACCGGAGAAGCGGCATATGACGAAAACGGCATGATGCAAAAAGGCGTGATTGTGCGCCATCTGATCCTGCCCGGCTGCACGGGCGACAGCATCCGCGTTCTGGATTTTATCGCGGAAAGCCTGCCCAAGGACACGCCTGTGTCCCTCATGCGCCAGTATACCCCCGAGCCCTGGTGCCGGATTCCCGGACTGGACAGGCGCGTCACCGATACGGAATATGAACGGGTGCTGGCGCATTTTGAAGCGCTGGGGCTCACCGGCTATACCCAGGAAAAGGAAGCGGCAGACGGCTGTTTTACCCCTGCGTTTGACGGAACGGGTGTCTAATTTTTGTCACGATTGTATCAAATTTCTGTAAAAATGGGTTTCTATAATAAAGCCGTACTCAGAAGAGAGGGATGCCTCCCGGAGAGTGCGGCTTAATCAATTGAATATTAATCAAAAGAAAGGAAGTATTTTGTTATGAAAAAGCGTATGTATCTTGGCATCGTAGCTGTGCTGCTCGCCGTGGTTATGATTGGCGTGACGGTCATTACCGCGAATGCCGCCACCAACGGCCTGAGCGAAAAGGAAATTGATGCGATCGTGAACACTTCGACCGACCAGAGCAAAATCGACAGCCCATTCCTGAGCGTGGTCAACGAAGTGCGCAACAGCGTTGTGGGCGTGAATAACTACGCCACCACCACCTCTTATTACGGCTACGGCTTCGGCTATGGCTACGGGCGGCCCGAATCTCAGGAGAGCCTGCGGGGCACGGGCTCCGGCGTGGTCATTACCAAGTATGGCCATGTGCTGACCAACTACCATGTGGTGGAAGGCGCGTCCCGTGTGACCGTGACCACCGGCACCGACGAAGAAGAGCATGAAGCTTCCGTGGTGGGCTATGACGCCAACCTGGACATTGCCGTGCTGGAAGTAAAGGGCCTTGACCTCAAGCCCGTGGAACTGGGCGACAGCGACGCGATGCAGGTGGGCGAATGGGCTATCGTTATCGGCAATCCCCTGGGTGAGCGCTTCTCCCGTTCCGTTTCCGTCGGAGTCGTTTCCGGCCTGGGCCGCGAAGTGACCGACCAGAGCATGGATAAGTACGGCCGCATCTCTACCATTACCAACACCATGATCCAGACCGACGCTGCCATCAACTCCGGCAACTCCGGCGGCGGCATGTTCAACATCCTGGGCCAGCTGCAGGGCATTCCCGCCATGTACGCGCTTTCCAGCTCCAGCAGCAGCTTCTTCTTCTCCACTGGCGAACAGGCGGACAACATCGGCCTGTGCATTCCTATCAACGTGGCGAAGCCCCTCATCACCGAAGTGCTGAAGGACTACAACAGCAACAGCAACGGCAACAGCGCCGACACCCGCAGCCAGAACAGCGGCGAAAAGGAAGAACGCGTTGATTCTCCTTTGTACGGCAAGCCCCGTCTGGGCGTGACCATCACCACCCTGTCCAACAGCTCCCGTTTCGGCCTGCCTGCCGGCGCTTTCGTCCGCGCTGTGGAAGCCGGTTCCCCCGCTGACGACGGCGGCATCAAGGTCGGCGACATCGTGGTGGAAATGGACGGCACCGTGCTGGATTCCCAGAACGCTCTGATTACCAAGCTGAACGGTTATCATGAGGGCGATCAGGTGCACCTGAAAGTGTACCGCGACCCCGAACTGACCGAAAAAACCAACCTGGAAACCGTTGACGTGAACAAACTGGGCAAAGGTGAATACATTGACCTGACCATCACCCTGCGCGTGGTCGATAACATGAATTTCTGATACATGAATATCCTGCCGCTGTCCCTCCCGGGGCAGCGGTGTTTTGCTGCTTTCGACCAAAATATACACACTATATTTGTTATATTATAACATCAATTGACAGAAACGATCGGATGTGATATGATACGTGTGGATGCGTGTAGGGCAATGATCCTCGCCATCCGCTGACACAGATTATAAGAAAGTGTTTGGAGGATAAAACTACGAAACGATTTACTATATTACTGGCCGTGTTGGTTTTATGCTTCAGTACCGCCTTTACGGAGGAAATAACCGCTCAGTCTGAAACATATGATCAATCTGATCTTACCGGCCAGGAACAGTCAAACAGCGGCGATTCCGGAGAAACACTGTTTCTTCCGCCGATTATCCCTGATGTTTCACAGGATGAACCGGAATCGGCAGGCGCTGTGAACGGTGATCCTATATCAGCAGGCGCTGAAGCTGCGTTTCCTGCTGTCGGAGAAAACGTGCTGACAGACGCTATCCCGTTACTGCCGGAAGAAGATCTTTCGCCCACAGTAGAGAACCCGGCAGAACCAGCAGCGGAAGAGCCTTCGTCCACGGAAGAAAACCCGACACAACCGACAGCGGAAGAGCCTTCACCCACAGAGGAGAACCCGGAACAGCCAGCGGCGGAAGAGCCTTCACCCACAGAGGAGAACCCGGAACAGCCAGCGGCGGAAGAGCCTTCACCCACAGAGGAGAACCCGGAACAGCCAGCATCTGAAGAACCTTCGCCCACAGAAGAAAATCCTGAACAGCCTGCGGAGGAAGAATCATCTCCCGCGGAACCGGAAAATGAAGAGCCCGTGCCGGAACCGACAAAACCCGATTCGTCGGCTGCGGAACCCCCTGCCACAATCCATGAAGCGACGCATCATGTGGAAGAGAGAGTGCACGAGGGTGTAATATACCAGAAGACTGACAATATGCAAATGCACAATGCATTCATTGTGTATGATCTGTACTGCATAGAGTGTCAGCGTGTGATTGCGGGAAAATATCGCGTTGACAAGAACAGCGAGCCGCATACCTGGACGTATACGTGTGAAGAACCTACGTGCAGCCGGGAAGGAGTCGTCCATTTCATCTGCACGCTGTGCGGAATGGCATATGATGAAACGCTCCCGTGTCTTGAGCACGTGTGGGGCGAATGGGAGGATCAGACCGATTACAGCCTGCCCGATTGCTTAAGGGAACAGATCATGGTTCACCGCTGCGTGAACTGCGGCCTGGAAGAAACCGTGAAAACCCCCGCGATGGATCATCAGTGGGAAGCCGTGAGCTATACCGAAGCCACCTGTACGAGTGAAGGCGCGGCTGTCCGCAGATGCAGGATCTGCGGAAAAGAAGAAACCATCGTTCTTTCCGCTTACGGACATTCATTTGTGGAACTGAACGGCCAGGATTCCCAGGACAAGTCAGTGTGCGCGATATGCGGCGAGGTAAGGGAAGAGCCGAAGGAACAAAGCTCCAAAACGCATATGTACTACAATAATACGGTCACTTCGTTCGGGCCGACCACCCGCGAATTGATTGGCGGCAGTGTATGGAACCGGGTCACGCCGGTCGATCTGTCCAAGGAAGGCGTGTTCACATATCCGCTGATCGCCAGCAATCAATACACCGTGGGCACGGCTACGCTGATAAACAGCCAGGAAGGCCAGCAGGTGAACTACCGGCTCAGTTCCTCCAATATCAACGTCCATTCCGAATCATTGGTGGTGTATCCCAGCCTGGAGGCGCTCAGAACCGGTGAACATGCCAGGTCCTTTGAATTCAATGAGCCGATTGACCTGAGGGCCTGCTTCGGCGAAGACGCCCATGTCATTATCGCCATCACGCTCAAAGCGGATTACGACGCCAACAGCGCGGGTGTCCGCCGCTTCTCCCCCGACCAGAACTGGATCGACCAGATGATGGAAATGATCAAGTAAACCAACAGCTTAAGACGGCTGCCGCATGATTTGTTACCATTCACATATCTGGGGGAAACCATTCTTTGGGCACCAAAGAGCGGTTCCCCCAGGAGTACCTGAATCGTAACCATGATTTCGCGTAGTAGCCTTTTTTTCGCAAAATACCTCTTTTCTTTTTTGGCGGAATTGTGTATAATAGGTTCAGCGCGATGCCGCAAACCCCAATGCGAAAGCATGAAGGCCAGCGGGCGGCGCGATTATCAATTGTTTCCCTTGAGGGCAGGGATGCGTCCGGGCCCGAGAGCGAAAGGAGGCAGGAAAAGCATTTCTTTGGGCGCATGACAGGATCGTCATGCTTTTCTTTTTGGAAAGGAAGAAGCAATCCATGGAAGAAGAACGTATCGGTTTTATCGGAATCGTCATCGAGGATCTGACCCAGGCCGCGAAGGTAAACCAGGTGATTTCCCAGTTTCAGGATATGGTGACGGGACGCATCGGCGTGCCGGACCATGAGCGGAATATGGCGGTGATTGGTCTGCTGGTTCGCGGGGACAATATCCGGGTGGGCAGCTTTACCGCTAAGCTGGGCAACGTGCCCGGCGTGCAGGTGAAAAGCGCAATGACAAGAAAAAGAGAGGATAACTGACATGAAGAAGTTTTTTAAAATCCTGGCCGTGCTGATGCTGGCCGCGTCGCTTCCCTTTGTGTGCATGGCGGAGAACGCCGCCGAGACCGCGCCTGTGCGCGTGGCGGGCCTGAAAGGGCCCACTGGTATGGCGCTGGCGCACATGATCACCGTGGACGAGGGCAATTATGAACTGAGCCTGGTCGCCGCGCCAGCCGAGGTGAACGCGCTGGTTATCTCCGGCCAGGTGGATATCGCCGCTGTGCCCATCAATGCGGGCGCTGTGCTGTTCAACAAGACGGAGGGCGGCGTGCGCGCTCTGTCCCTCATCACCCGCGGTATGCTGTACGTGTTGGAAAACGGTGACAGCATTCATTCCGTAGCCGACCTGGAGGGCAAAGATATCCTGAACGCCGGCCAGGGCGCGACGCCGGAATATGTGATGAACTACATCCTGGAAACCAATGGCGTGAAAGCCAATATGGAGTTTGAAGCCGAACATGCCGCCGTAGCCTCCAAGGCACTGGAGGGCCTGGCCGACGTGGTGCTGCTGCCGGAACCCCTGGTGACCCAGGTGCTGATAAAAAACCCGAACTTCCGCAAAGCGCTGGACGTGACTGAAGAATTTGCCGCCGCCGCCCAAAAGAACGGCTTTGCCGACGCGCAGCTGTCCATGAGCGTGGTGATCGCGCGTAAGGAATTTGTGGAAGCGAACCCGGAAAAGGTAGAGCAGTTCATGAAAGACCTGGAAGCCTCCATTGCCTTTGCTAATGAAAACGTCAGTGAAGCCGCCCAGGAAATCGCCGCGCTGGAAATCATTCCCGCCGCCGCTGTGGCCGAAAAAGCCCTGCCTTCCTGCCGCTTGGTGTTCGTTGCCGGGGAGGACATGCAGGCCCAGGCCGCCCCGCTGTATGATATCCTGTTCGCCGCCAATCCCGCTTCCGTCGGTGGCAAGGTGCCTGCGGATGAGTACTACTTCAAGTAAAAAAGCATAAATCGAAAACAAGAGGAACGCCGGAGCTTTTGCAGCCCCGGCGTTTTCCTTGTTATGAAAGATCGAACAGGCTCGTCTGCTCATACCTGCTGGGAAGTTCATTCAGGAACGCGAAGCAGTCCTCCGGGCGGTACAGCATCCCGTTTGCCTGGCAGATATCGCGGAACAGCGCCATCAGCTTGTCCGCGTTGGGACTGGGCACCTCGTAAGCGTTGCCGTAGCGCTCGGCGTATTTGCGTGCAAGGCCGGGGAAATGCCTGTCCAGCGCGGCGTAGTAATATTCTCTGTCGCCTTCCCGGAGGGTGAGGCCCATCCCGAAATCAATCACACCCCGGACGCCCACGCGGGCACATTCGTTCAGGATGGCTCGTACGTTTTCCTCGGTGTCGTTGATGAAGGGCAGGATCGGCGTCAGCCATACGACGGTGGGGATGCCGCGTTCCCGCATTTTTTCCAGCACTTCGATGCGGCGCTTGGTATTGCACACGTTCGGCTCCACGATGCCGCACAGTGTATCGTCCCAGGTGGTCAGGGTCATCTGCACCACGCACTTGGCCCGCCGGTTGATTTCGTCGAGCAGGTCGATGTCCCGCAGAATCCGGTCGGACTTCGTCTGGATCGCCGCACCGAAGCCGTACCGCAGGATGACTTCCAGGCATTTCCGCGTCAGGCCAAGCTGCTCCTCGCAGTGCATGTAGGAGTCGGACATGGAGCCGGTGCCGATCATGCACTTCTGCCGTTTTGACCGCAGCGCCTGCTCCAGCAGCTCCGGCGCGTTCCGCTTCACCTCGATGTCCTCAAAAGCGTGGGTGAACTGGTAGCACCGGCTCCTGCTGTCGCAGTAGATACAGCCGTGGGAGCAGCCGCGGTAAATGTTCATGCCGAAGTGCCCGCCGCTGCCGGTCAGGATCCCCTTTGCGTCCACAAAATGCATGTTTTCAGCGCTCCTTTGGTTGAATGACTGTATATTCTTTACGGACACTTTAAGGTATAAAAAGGATTAGGGAATAGGGCGTAGTGCCCTCTCCGCCTCCTTCGTCGGCACCTCTCCCAGAGGGAGAGGCAAGGTCTTGGCTCCCCCTTTGGGGGAGCTGGCGAGAAGCGCCTGAGAGGGGTCCCTTATCCCTTTACTTACTTAAAGAATTCTTTATACCGTCTTCCGGACAGCCGCCGCCTTGTGTCAGTCCTGTTCAAAGTGCAGGTCGATGCTGCCGTTGCTGGTGTGGACGGTGAGGGGCTTTGCGCCGGGCTGGCTCTTGGGCAGGGAGTTTTTGCCGTTGCTGGTGTGGCTGTCGATGGCCCAATCCTGCTGGCGGCCGGGGAGGGTGCCGCGGATACTGCTGTTGGAGGTTTTCAGGGTCACGGAAGCGCCATCCGAACGCCAGGTTTCCAGCTTGCCGTTGCTGGTGGTCAGGCGCAGCTCACCCTTGGCGGCGCAGTCCTCGGCCAGCAGGCTGGTGTTGGAGGTGGTAAGATACAGGCTGCCGAAGGATTGCAAGTCGCGCCCCTCGATATGGCTGTTGGAGGTGGTCAGCTGCATGTCCCCGCCGGAGCGCAGACCGGTCGCCTCGATACGGCTGTTGCTGGTCTTGCCAGTGAGCTGCTGGCGGGTGCGGACGTTTTTGAGTACCAACCGAGCGTTGGTGGTCGCGCAGGTCAGATGGATGCAGGACAGATCGGTCGCCTCGATTCGGCTGTTGGTGGTCTTTAAATCTACCTGGCACAGCGCCTGGCAGTCGCTCACCTTGATGGAAGCATTGGAAGCATGAGCCAGCAAATCCAACAGCGTGTCCCGGGGGATAAACAGTTCCACTGTCGGGGCGGACTTGTTCCAGCCCATCTTGATGATGCCGCCCAGCATGGAGAAGGTAAAGCGGCTGATACCATTCCCATTGACCGGCCGTTCCAGGGTCAGCACACCGTCGTCCAGGTTCATTTCGTAAGGGTCGTTGTCGCAGGTGTAATAGATCAGGGTCAGGTCATTTCCGTCGCAGGCGGTGACGCGAATGGGCATTTCCCCGCACAGCAGGCGGACGGCTTTCACTTTGTTCGCCGGGCAGGTAAAGGTTTTCTTTTCATATTCCCCTTCAACCGCATCCTTGGTGTAGCGCTGGATGTAGTCCGCGGCGGAATCCATAATTTTTTGTACGGCCTCCGAAATCTGCTCGCCCGCGTCTTTCGCATCAAAAGGCTTTTCGGGTGTTTCCGGTTCGGGCGGCGTCGGGGGAGTGGGCGGAACAGGCGGTTCCGGGGGAACGGGCGGTTCGGGCGAGGTCACATTGCCCGCCTTTTCCAGATCCTCAAAGGTGCGCAGCAGGCTGCCCGCCAGGGAGGAAAAATGCATGGCCTCGTCGGTCAGGTCTTCCATGCCGTCGGCTTTGGTTTCGTCTTTGGAGAAGCTGCCTTCCGCTTTCAGGCGCTCGGCAATCGTGTCCGGGCTTTCCATGGCGGCCACGGCGCTTTGCTCGTCCATGCCGTCTTCCATTCGGTCGGCCATCATTTCTTCGTAATAATCCAGAATTGCCTTCCGCTGGGCTTCCGGGACAAAGCTGAGCTTTTCTGTCAATTCCTCCAAATATTCCTTCCGGGTCATTTTCTTCCGCCTCCCTTATTCATTCCGCGCCGCATCAGCGTGTAGTTTGTATAAAACGCCGTGGAGTAAAGATCGCTCGGGAATACCTTTTCATCCCGTTCCTGTTTTCTGATCCACCAGCTCATGTTACGCACCTCCGTTTACTTCCGCGATAAAATCGTACACCCGGTTTACATCTGCCCATTCCGCCAGGAAGTCGGCAATGCGCTTGCGCCCTTCTTCCGTGATGGCGTAATATTTCCGCAGGCGGCTGTTGTGTTCCACGCTGTACACCGTCAGGCTGCCCGCCGCTTCCAGCCGCCGCAGCACCGGATACAGCGTGGATTCCGACAGGGTCATGATGGGCTCGATGTCCTTGATCAGCTGGTAGCCGTAGGAATCCCCCCGGCTCAGCAGCGACAGGATGCACACCTCCACCATCCCTTTCTTCATTTGAGAATCCATCATATCGCCTCCTCGATAATACTATACAACACACAGTATTGCTTGTCAAGCATTATTTTTAAAATTCCAATATTTTTTTGCCTTCATGAAATCGTCATGGAATTTTGCTTCATTTGTAATTTATTATTTAATTTTAGGTAGAATAAATATGATAAAATATATATAAACGAAGAACTGTAGTCAATTTTACTGATGAGGAGGAAGCTGTGATGAAAAAAAGATTTATGTTTCTGACCCTGCTTATGGTCTGTTTCGCGGCGCTGCCGCTGCTGGCGAATGCTGAATCAAGCGGCAAATGCGGAGACAACGTGACCTGGAGACTGGACGACAATGGAACGCTGACGATCTCCGGAACCGGAAAAATGTACGATTACTACGGCAGCGGCATGGATCAGCCTTGGATATCTGGAGATGTCAAAAAGATCAAGATAGAAAGCGGAGTGACCCATATCGGGAGCGGCGCGTTTTCCGGCATTTATAACGCGACGAGCGTTACAATGGCCAATAGCGTGACCAGTATTGGCGATTGCGCTTTCATGCATTGTACAAGTCTCACGTCCATTTCCCTCTCGAGCAATCTGAAAACCATTGGCTTTACGGTTTTTAACCACTGCGCGATGACATCGATCCAGCTCCCGAACGGTTTAACTACCATTAATGGCTCTTCTTTTGGAAGTTGCTCTAACCTGACAAGCATCACGATTCCCAGCAGCGTGACAACCATGGGTGGTTCTGTTTTTTATGAATGCTCCAGCCTAAAGACTGTCACGATTCAGAATGGTTTGACCAGCATCGAGTCGTGGACTTTTGGGGGTTGCCCCAACCTGGAAAGAATCACGATCCCGAACAGCGTGACGAATATTTCATCCACTGCTTTTACAGATAGTAACAGTCACATGACGATTGTCTGTTACTCAGGAAGCGAAGCGCACATATTCGCGACGAATAACGGCTATCCGGTGGTGCTGATGGATGTCGCGCCTGTCATCACCAGTCATCCTTCCAACGTTACCGTAGCCGAAGGGAAAACCGCCTCCTTCTCTGTGAAAGCCACCAATGCGGTCAGTTATCAATGGTATTACCTCGCGCCTGGTACTGATACATGGAATGGTGTGAGTACAAACGGGAAAGACGCCACCTATTCTTTCACGGCACAAACGCGGCACAATGGCTATCAATATCGCTGCCTTGTAGAAAACGAAGCAGGTTCAGCTTTTTCAAATATTGCCACGCTGACAGTGCTTTTCAAGCCCACGATCACCACCCAGCCCACAAGCGCGACCGTGGTGGAAGGGAAAACGGCCACCTTCAAGGTAGTCGCTTCCGGCGCGACCGGTTATCAGTGGCATTACCAGAAACCGGGCGAAACCACCTGGAACGCAGTGAGCAACAATGGCACATCCGCTACCTATAGCCTGACCACGCAGGCTCACCACAATGGCTACAAATATCGGGTCAAGGTATCCAACAACGCGGGATATATCTGGTCGAACACCGTCACGCTGACTGTGGTTTCCAAGCCTGTCATCACCTCGCAGCCTTCCAATAAAACAGTAAATGAAGGCGAGACGGTGACGTTCAAAGTGGTCGTCAGCGGCATCGGGCTGAGTTATCAATGGAATTACCAAAAGCCGGGTGAAACCACATGGAATGTGGTGAGCAATAACGGCACTTCGGCATCCTATATCCTGACCACCGCAGCCCATCATAACGGCTACAAATACCGTGTCAAGGTATCCAACGCCGCTGGATATGTCTGGTCGAACACCGTCACGCTGACCGTGATTACAAAGCCTGTTATCACCACACAGCCAGCCAATAAAAAGGTGAATGAAGGCGAGACAGCCACGTTCAAGGTGGTGGCCAGCGGCATCGGACTGAGTTATCAATGGAATTATCAGAAGCCCGGTGAAACCACCTGGAACGCAGTGAGCAATAACGGCACGTCCGCTACCTTATCGGTGACCGCGGCAGCCCATCATAACGGTTACAAGTACCGCGTCAAGGTATCCAACAGCGCCGGTTCTGTCTGGTCGAATACCGTCACGCTGACCGTGGTTACCAAGCCTGTCATCACGACGCAGCCAGCCAATAAAAAGGTGAATGAAGGCGAGACGGCGACGTTCAAGGTGGTGGCCAGCGGCATCGGGCTGAGTTATCAGTGGAATTATCAGAAGTCTGGTGAAACCACCTGGAACGCAGTGAGCAATAACGGCACGTCCGCT
>JAFWQM010000193.1 GCA_017509065.1 Clostridia bacterium | reverse complement strand
CCGCCCGGCCTCCGCTAAAAACAATCCACCGGATTGTTTTTCGAGCGCTTCGGCCCCAGTATTCCTGCGGTTTCGTTCCTTGTCTGGAACGATTTCTCATCCCGCATCTGAATTCACGATTCAATTGGGCGAGCAATAATTCAGTTATAGCTGAATTGCAATAACAAAACTGTTTATTGGTTTTTTTATATAGCTTTAAGAAGCGCTTCTGCCACAAGCGCGTCAGCCGGGAGCCAGGCAACGGCCCCGAGTTCCGAAGGGGCAAGCCAGCGGGCGGCCTCGTGTTCTTTCAGGGTCAGACGGCCGGAAATCAGGGAACAGCGGTAGCAGCCCATGGACAGGTGAAATTCCGGATAATCGTATTCCACCTGGGTGAGTTTTTCGCCTACGGCGACATCCGCGTCCAGTTCCTCCCGAATCTCTCTTGCCAGCGCGGCTTCGGGAGTTTCGCCCGGCTCGATCTTCCCGCCGGGGAATTCCCAGCCGTCCTTCCAGGGGCCGTAGCCCCGCTGGGTGGCGAAAAAGCGTCCCTCCGATTCAATCACGGCAGCGACCACAGAAACGGTTTTTCTCATCGTGTGCCTTCCATCCTGTCCAGTTCCGAAAGGAAAAACTGATTCAGCGCGTCCCAGCTTTTGGGCTTGTAGTCGGGCATCCCGCGCAGCGCGTTGCCCAGCGCTTCGGCCTGGTCGTTCAAAAAGTCGTCCACTGCTTTGAGGGGCTTGATTTCAGCGCCTTCGGGGAGACTTTTTTTCATGTCCAGCAATTCTTCATTTACGTTTCTAAGCGACGCGGGCAGCTGCGCGTCCACGAGATCGGAGTACAGAATCGGCGGCGTGGAATTGTTTTCCAGGATCCAGCGGCAGGCCATGATCGGCCGCAGGGCGTAGAAATACTTTTTCGGCTTTACCGCTTCCTTATCCTTCAGAAACGTGCGCATGTTGTTGCCCGCCATGTGGTAGTAGTGATACATCATGCTCTTTTTGCTGAAGTACTCCCTTAGCAGGGGAGCCATGCGCCGGTCAAAATCCGAATCCAGATAGCGGATCCGGGACTGCATCCATTCATAGATCGTCGGATTGGATTTCCACAACAGCCGCAGGGTTTTCTGCAGGTCCCAGCCCGACACATCCCAGGTGTCGTCGATGGGCATTTCGATCACGTCCCGGATTTCGTTCAGCCGAAGGTAGTCGTTCCGCGGGCGGATGTAGATAAAACGCACGTCAAAGTCGCTGTCCGGCGAGGCAAAGCCCCACGCCCGGCTGCCGCTCTCGGCGGAATACAGCGCTTTGACGCCGTGGGATGCTTCGATCTCTTTCAGCTTTTGGGGAACCAGGAGATTCATTTCTTCTTGGGTCATCATGGATTTACACTTCTTTCCGAAAAGAATGCTGCAATGTCATCCCGAGCGAAGCGGAGCCACGGCTTACGCGTGAATAAAAAATGTTGGGGAAGCAGCCAAAAGCCTTCCCCTTGAGGGGAAGGTGTCAGGCGCGGAACCCGCTTTGCTCAGTGTGACGGAGGAACTTCGCGCCTGACGGATGAGGTGTCTTGCCAGACATATGTTCAACGGGTTATCTGATGATTCACTGTTACACCTCATCCGAGCCGCGCGAATGGACTTGCCCACTCTCTCCATCTTTGTTCCGCGCGGCCCACCTTCCCCTCAAGGGGAAGGCTTTTGGCGGGCCCCCCACTTTGCACACTATACCATCTGAATTCTGCACTCTCTCCCAGTCCCTTACCTGTCTTCCCGGAAATACGACAATCCCAGGGAGGACGGGGGCTGGTTTTCCCGCTTGTTGCGGATGGAAGTGACGATCAGCACCAGGATGGTGACCACGTAAGGCAGCATTTTCAGGATGGGCTTCATGGACATGGTCACGTGAATCCAGTCGATATTGGTGATGTAACTGGAGCAGGAGAAGAGGAAGCCGAACACGGTGGAGCCGATGATGGTCATATGCGGCCGCCAGAGGGCGAAGATAACCAGCGCGATGCTCAGCCAGCCGAAGGCTTCCAGGCTCAGGTAGGCTTCCTGGGAGGCCATGTAGTCGATGATGTAGTAGAACCCGCCCAGGCCCGCGATGCCGCTGCCCACGCAGGTGGCGACGTACTTATAGCGGTTCACGTTGATGCCAACGGCGTCGGCGGTGGCGGGGTTTTCGCCCACGGCGCGCAGATGCAGGCCCACCTTGGTTTTGAACAGAATATAGCTGGAAGCGACGGCCACGATGATGGCCAGGAAGAACAGTACGCCCAGGCATTGCAGCGCGTCCTGCCGCCCGGCGAAGGGCCAGCGGTAGAACATCTTGGGGCCGACGAGGTACACCGTGGCGTCCATCTTGCTCATGATCACCTTCATCAGGCCTACGCCGAAGGTGGTCAGGGCCAGGCCGGTCACGTTCTGGTTGGCGCGGAGAGTGACGGTCATGAAGGAGTAAATCAGGCCCATCAGCCCGGACAGGAGCAGGGAGGAGAGAATGCCCAGCAGCACGATCAGGAACGGCGGAAGATTGCTCTTGCCGATCAGGTTCAGCATCAGGCAGCCGCCCGCGCCGCCCATGCACATGATGCCGGGAATGCCTAAGTTCAGGTGCCCGGCTTTTTCCGTCAGGATTTCGCCGGTGGAGCCGTACATGAAGGTCGCGCCGAAGGCCAGGGAGTCGATGAGGAAATTCAGCCAGATATTCATTTCACGCCCTCCTTTGCGCGGCCGTGGCGGCCCCGGAAATGCAGCTGATAGTTGAGGAAGAACTCGCAGCCGATGATGAAAAACAGGATGATGCCGGTGATGACCGCGGGCAGCGCGCCGGACACATTCAGGTCCTGGCTGATCTGTGCCGCGCCCTGGTTCAGGAACTGGATCAGCGCAGAGGTAAGGATCATGAACAGGGGGTTGAATTTGCCGAGCCAGGAAACCATGATGGCGGTGAAGCCCTGACCGCCCACGGAGTTGGTGGTCACGGTCTGATCCAGGCCCGCGGCGATGAGATAGCCGACCAGGCCGCAGAGCACGCCGCTCAGAATCATGGTGCGGATGATGACCTTGCGCACGTTGATGCCCACGTACTTGGCGGTGCGCACGCTTTCGCCCACTACGTTGATTTCATAGCCATGCTTGGAGTAATTGACGTAAATATACAGGGCGATGGTCAGGAACAGGATGATCAGGATGATGAACAGGTAATCGTTTCCGCCGATGGCGGGGAGCTTGCCATACTTCATTTTCGGCAGCGACGAGGAGCCGTTGGGCACCCAGATGACCAGGAAATAGGACACAAGGAACGTGGCCACATAATTCATCATCAGGGTGAACAGCGTTTCGTTGGTGTTCCATTTGGCCTTGCACAGCGCGGGGATCACGGCCCATACCGCGCCGCACAGCAACGCCGCCAGCAGCATCAGGATCAGCAGGACGGGTTCGGGGATTTTGCCGCCCAGGTAAAAGTCCACGGCGATGGCGCCCAGCACGCCGACCAGGGTCTGACCTTCCGCGCCGGTGTTCCAGAAGCGCATCCGGAAGGCGGGCGTCAGCGCCAGGGCGATGCCCAGCAGGATGGCGGTGCTGCGTAGGAATTTCCAGAACTTGCGCGGCGTGGAGAAAGAGCCTTTGATGAAAGCGTTATAGAAATCCCAGATTTTTTCCGGCTTTTCCTGAATCTTT
This sequence comes from Clostridia bacterium, assembly GCA_017509065.1. The sequence goes on along the minus strand of JAFWQM010000193.1, from coordinate 12,037 downwards.
TCGATCAGCAGGAAGGCTACCAGGCCGCACACCAACAGGCCCAGCAGGACGGCGGCCAGGCGGATCAGCACGGCCTTCGCGGGATGGATGACGGGGCGCTTGCTCAGGTGAATGAGCGGCTCGCGGTTTTCTGCGCTATGCTGGCTCATATCAGGCATCCTCCTTCCGCGCTTCTGTCTTTGTCATGAGCAGGCCGATTTCTTCTTTCGTGGCGGTGCGCGCGTCCACCACGCCGGTGACCTCTCCAGAATTGATCACCAGGATGCGGTCGCACAGCGCCAGCAGCACGTCCAGGTCTTCGCCCACGAAGATGACCGCCACGCCGTTTTCCTTCTGCTTGTTGAGCAGGTGATAGATGGTGTAGGAGGAATTGATGTCCAGGCCGCGCACGGGATACGCCGCCATCAGCACCTTCGGCGTGAAAGCGATTTCGCGGCCCACCAGCACCTTCTGCACATTCCCGCCGGAAAGCCGGCGCACGGGCGTATTGACGCCGGGGGTGTTCACCTGCAGATCGTGAATGATCTCATCGGCCAGGGCGCGGGGCTTTTTTCTGTCCAGGAACATGGCCGGGCCCTTGCGGTAGCTGCGCAGCATCATATTGTCCGTGATGCCCATGGAGCCCACCAGGCCCATGCCCAAGCGGTCTTCCGGCACGAAGGACAGCCGCACGCCCAATTGGCGGATTTCCAGGGGTGTTTTGTCCCGTAGGTTGATAACCTCGTCCTCGTTGAACAGCACGTCGCCGGATTCCACCCACTTTTTCACAGCCTTGCTGCTCATGCCATGAAAGGATACGGGCTTCCCGGTTCCGTCGTGGAACGCGCCCTGGGCGCCCAATTCTTTCACCCGCTTCATGCTCTTATGGAAGAAGGTGACGGGCTTGTCCTTCTTGGGATTGCGGAAAGTGATCTCTCCGCTCTTGACCGGCTGCAGGCCCGAAATGGACTCCAGCACTTCCCTTTGCCCGCTGCCCGCGATGCCCGCGATGCCTAAAATCTCGCCGCCGTAAGCGGTGAAGGAAATGTCCTTTAAGATGTGCAGCCCCTCGCTGTCGTCCAGGTTCAGGTGCTTCACCATCAGCCGCGGCGCGGCGTTCACCGGTTCCGTCCGGTCAATATTCAGGTCGACCTTCTTGCCTACCATCATTTCGGTGAGCTGGGCTTCGTTCGTTTCCTTCGTGTTCACCGTGGCGATATGCTCGCCCTTGCGCAGGATCGCCACCCGGTCACTGACCTCCAGCACCTCGTTCAGCTTATGGGTGATGATGATGATGGACTTTCCGTCCGCCTTCATGCGCCGCAGCACGTCGAACAGGCGGGTGATTTCCTGGGGCGTCAGCACGGCTGTCGGCTCGTCCAGAATCAAAATATCCGCGCCGCGATACAGCACTTTCATGATCTCAACCGTCTGCTTCTCGGACACGGACATATCATAGATTTTTTTCTGCGGGTCGAGGTGGAAGCCGTACTTATCCGCCAGCTTCGTTACCTCCGCGTTGACGGATTTCAGGTTGTAGCGGCCCTCCTCCTTCACGCCCAGCACGATGTTTTCCCCCGCCGTGAACAAGTCCACCAGTTTAAAGTGCTGGTGAATCATGCCGATGCGGTGGCGGAACGCGTCCTTGGGCGAGCGGATCACCACCTCCTGGCCGTCCACGAAAATCTGGCCCTCGTCGGGAAAATAGATGCCGGAAATCATGTTCATCAGGGTGGTCTTGCCGCAGCCGTTTTCACCCAGGATGGCTAAAATTTCGCCCCGAAATACGTCCAGGTCAACATGGTCGTTGGCCAACACGCTGCCGAACCGCTTCGTGATCCCGCGCATTTCCAGCGCAAGCGCCTTTTCCATGGGCAGCCCCTCCTTGTGTTTTTTCGCGGGGGGAAACCATTCTTTGGAGGCCAAAGAATGGTTTACCCCCGCACCCCCCTTCCAAGAAAGCCATAAAGGGAAGGAAGGGGTACAATTGAAGTCGTTATTCAATGCGCTTACTTATGAAACGTTTTTTCCGGTTAATTTCTTGAATCCCAAGTGCTCCATAAACCCAAGCACAACCAGTCCAGCTACCATCACGGCATAAGTGAGCACATGGGGCAAATTGGTCTTATCCAAGGCAAATTCCACGCCGATGAAGACGCCCGCGCAGACCAAGCCGACGATAGCGGGCAGGAACCGGTTCTTCGTTCCCTTCCCGGCCCAAACGGCGTAGAGTAGGAAAATCGCTTCGATATACAGCATACAGGCCAGCTGCTCCACCCGCACGAACTGCGTCCAGGTGAGGCGGTTGTAATTCCGAAGGCTCTCCAGGATGATCTGGGGCAGGCAGATATAGAACAGCGTGCGGAGGAACCGTCTGTCCTTGAATTTATTCAGGGACACCAGGAACACGATGAAATACGCGATCCCAGCCAGCATGAACACGGCCAGATACCATTCCGTGTAGTCATACCCGTAATCCACGCCCTGGGCCAGGGGAAAAAACTGGAAGGCTTCGTCCTCGATCATTCTTCCCACGCAGATGGTTCCCAGGAAATATTCAGCAAACCGCGCCATGGCGGCCATCAGCGCGCCGGCGGGAGCGTAGGCATTCAGCGCGGCCATGGGCTTGTTGCCGGTGCACTTGGCGGCGAGTACAGCGCCAAAAATCACGCCTACCACACCGCCGAAGAAGCTCATGCATTCCATGCTGTCGCTCAGCAACGTTTCTTCTATACCGTCCAGCAGCACATCCTGGATACAGATCAGACAGTACGTAAGCCTGGCGCATACCGCGCCAAGCACCGCGCCGAACATGAACGTCAGCGCCGCCAGCAGCCCGCGCTTTTTCAGCCCGCCCGCCAGCAGGTAATGTACGCCCGCAGCGATCAGTGCGCTGCCGAGCATAAAGACAAAATAAGAAGTATTCATGGTGAACCTCTTTTTCAGTCCGGCTTATATGCGCTGGCAAAGTAGATAATATCGGAAACCCTGCGGATGTTCTTGGCGTCGGTGTTGTTGATCTTCGTGCCCAGGAAGGCGATTTGGGTGGCCTCGCCGCCGTCGAACATATAGGCGATCTGCACGTCGCCCATGCTGTATACCAGCTTTGCGAAATCCTGTACGCTCAGACCAAACTTCGCCACCGCTACGATGCGGTACTGCAGCGGTCCGATCTGGCACAGGCAGATGCGCTGCGCCGGGTTCCAGCTCTGGCTTTTGTGCGGGTGCACGATGGAGCGGGGGTTGGCTTCCACCAACTGCCCGTTCAGGACAATGCAAGGGCCGAACTCAAAGCCGTTGATGACCTTCTTGCCGTCCACCTGCGTGAGCATGTCGGTGGTCAGGGGGGTGGAGGGGAAGGAGCTTTGAGGTTTGTTCGCCTCTTCCGTGTCCCGGCTGGCGGCCAGGATGATGTGGAAGTCGCCGTCCTCGTCGATGAGCAGCAGGTCGTGCCAGGTCTCCTTGGATTCCCGGAACAGCACGCCTTGGCGCAGCACGAAATCGTGACCGTCGCGCTTGGCGAAGGAGTCGCCGTCCATGGCGACCACGGCGTTCACGCGCTTGGCCATCTGCGGCACGGTGGCGGATTCGTTGCGGGAATTAAAGCCGTTTTCCCCGCCGTTGCAGGATTCTGTGCGCAGCTGGGTGGCGTTCGCGATAGTGATGTCCATCGTGTACACGGTGCAGCCGAACTGGTCGTTCTTGCCCCACTTGCGCTCCACGTGGATAGAGGGGTCGTCATAGGTGGTCATGCCCTGCACATAGGTGTCCACAGGCCGCATCCCCGGAGAGAAGTCGATGGGCAACTGCAAAATTTCCCCCAGGCCCAGACCGGGCAGAATCGTCAGAATACAGATAAGAAGAAAGACGAATGGTTTTTGAATGCTTTTGCACATGAGTTAAACCTCCTCAGCATGCGTACGCCGCCGCGCGGCTCCCCGCTGAAAACGGACCTTCTCAGCCATTTTACAGCATCATTATCATATCATGACCGTTTTGATTTGTAAAGAAACAGATTGAAATAATCAAAGGTAGGAAATGAGATGAATAATGTTTTTCATAACGAATTAATAAATAAATTTTTAAAAATTTTCGACAAAAATGTGTAGAAATTGTTTCAAAACACTTGATTTTTGGTGTCGTTTTCGTGTACAATAGGGTAAGCCGTGAAGCAGGGGGTGGAAACCTCCTGTTCCTGGTATCATCTGAGGAAGGATGAATGAACGTGGCAAAGCGTATTTTATTGGTGGACGACGAGCCTCTGATTATCAAGGGCCTGCGTTTTACTCTCGAGCAGGAAGGCTATGAAATCCTGACGGCTTCCGACGGCGAAGAAGCCCTGGAAGTGTTCCACAGCGAGCCGGTGGATCTGGTGCTGCTGGACGTGATGCTGCCCAAGCTGGACGGCATTCAGGTGTGCCAGCGCATCCGCGAAACCAGCAACGTGCCCATCCTCATGCTCACCGCCAAGGGCGAGGATATGGACAAGATCCTGGGCCTGGAGTACGGCGCCGACGACTATATGACCAAGCCCTTCAATATCCTGGAGGTCAAGGCCAGGATCAAGACGGTGCTGCGCCGGGTGTCCCAGCCCGTGGCCAACGAGGAAAAGAAGATCATCCGCGTCCACGATATGGAAGTGAATATCGTGAACCGTTCCGTCACCCTGGGCGGCAAGGAAGTGCGGCTGACAGCCAAGGAGTTTGACCTGCTGCAGCTGTTCATCACCAACCGGGGCAAGGTGTTCAGCCGGGAGACCATGCTGGAAACCGTTTGGAAGTACGACTATATGGGCGACGCCCGCACCGTGGACGTGCACATCCGCCGCCTGCGCGAGAAGATCGAGCGCAACACCGCCCAGCCGGAGTTCATCTTCACCAAGTGGGGAGTGGGCTACTATTTCACCGATAAGGATTAAAAATCCATTCGCCAGCATCCGCTGGCAGATTTTGCTCGCTTTTCTGACGATCGTGGGCCTGAGCTTTTATGTCATGGCCAGCTGGGTCGGCAGCATGGTGGGCGATTCTTTATTTGAGCAGCGTATCCGTTCGGACCGCGCCAGCCTGGAAAGCCTGGCTGTGCGCATCGCCCCCACGCTGGCGGAAAGCGACGCTCCGGCGCTTCAGCGCCAGCTCATCTCCGCGGGCGGCGAACTGGGCGGCCGCTTGCTGCTGCTCGACCAGAACGGCAAGGTGCAGCTGGATTCCTACGGCGAAATCCAGGGCACTCGTTTGGAGTACCCTGAAATCGTGAGCATCCTGGTGAAGGGCCAGAACGTGGATTACGGGGTGCACGAGCTGGAAACGGGCGTTTCGCTGGACACATCCCATCTGCTCTTTGCCCGGCGCTCCACCGCCGCGTGGGTGGGTTACTGCACCGCGGGCGTGGTGTACGCTTCCGACGTGATCGGCGTGCTGCTGCTGGTGTCGCCGGTGCAGGAGATCATGCAGAACCTGTATCAGCTCCAGGATCAGATGATCCTGATTTTCGCCGCCATCGCCGTGACCGCCCTCATCTGTTCCTGGGTCTTTTCCCGGATCATCACCCGGCCCATCGCCGGCCTGAACCGAGGCATCCAGAAGATGTCCAAGGGCGATTTTTCCGCGCGCGTGAAGGTGCGCGGCTCCGGCGAAATGAAGCAGCTGGCCCGGGCTTTCAACTCCATGAGCGAAAAGCTGGAAACCCTGGACCAATCCAGAAACCAGTTTGTATCCAACGCCAGCCATGAATTAAAAACCCCGCTGGCCACCATGAAAATCATGATCGAATCGCTGATCTATCAGCCCGACATGGATAAGAATCTGCGCACGGAATTCATGACGGACATCAACAACGAGATCGACCGCCTCTCCGCCATCGTCAGCGACCTGCTGACCCTGGTGCAGATGGATTCCCAGAACGTGAAGCTGACCCGGGAAAACCTGTCCATCGCCCAGCTCATCAAGGACAACGCCCACCGCCTGCAGCCCATCGCCAACCGCAAGGGCCAGAAGATCGTGCTGCAGCTGCAGGATTCCTGCGATATTTACGCCGACAAGTCCAAGCTGAATCAGGTGATTTACAACCTGATGGAAAACGCCGTCAAGTACACCCAGGCCAGCGGCGTCATCCGCGTGTCACTCCAGCGCCAGGGCCGCAACGCCATTTTCAAGGTATCCGACAACGGCCCCGGCATCCCGAAAGAAAACCTGCCGCATATCTTCGACCGCTTCTACCGCGTGGATAAGGCCCGCAGCCGCGAAAAGGGCGGCACCGGCCTGGGCCTGAGCATCGTGCATCAGCTCGTCCTGCTCCATGGCGGCTCCATCAACGTCGAAAGCGAGGAGGGCCGCGGCGCCACCTTCATCGTGGAACTGCCGCTGCATCAGGGCTGATACAGGAGATCCTCTTCACCTTTTTCGCAAAAGATACGTGGCTTTCCAGCTCAAGGAAACCTCTGCTCCTGTAAAAAGCATACGCGGGCACGCTCCTGTCCGTTTGCAGAAAGATCTGGGTGATCTGCCTCTCCGCAAGGAACGCTTCGATGTCCTGAAGAAAAGCGGTGCCGATTCCTTTCCCCTGCAGGCCGCGGCCTACGCAGAACTCATCAATGCAGTATTCCGTCCCGGTGTACCAATGCTTGACATATCCCAGGGACAGGCCCACGAGCCGATCGCCGTCAAAGTATCCCAGGGGCAGGGAATTGCTTTGTCCGGTCAGGTCCGCGATATAGGCGTCCAGCTGTTCCGCGTTGCTCCAGTCATCGTTCCACGGTTCGTTGGTAAACACGTCTTTGAACAGCTCTGTCAAAATGGCTCTGTCCTGAACCGTCAGTCTCCTCAGTTCCATATGATGAACCCCTCTTTCCAGTCTTCGCGGCACACGGTGCCGCTTGTTTTTGTTTACAGCAGTTCCGCTTTCACAGTGCCATGCTCCCTCGGGAAAGCGAACAAACCGATTATATCAGACCACTTGGGCCGAGGCAATAAAAAGCTTGACGCGGGGCGAAAAATGCGTTATCTTGGGGAAAATGAAAAGGGGGATGACGGGATGCTGTTTATCGGGATTTGCGGCGCCAGCGGATCGGGAAAGACCACCCTGGCAAACGAGCTTCTGCGCGATATGGGCGTGAAGGGCGTGCTTATCAATCAGGACGCATATTATTACGATCATCCGGATCTGACCTTTGAAGAAAGAACGCATCTGAATTATGACGAGCCGGGCATCTTCGACCACGATCTGCTGTACCACGACGTATGCGAGCTGATGGCTGGCCGGCCAATCACCCGGAAAGCCTACGACTTTTCCCTGCACGCGCGGAAGGACACGGATGAAATGATTTTCCCCGCGCAGGTGCTGATCGTGGAGGGCATCCATTCCTTCTATGACCCCCGGCTGCGGGACAAGATGTTCCTCAAATTATACATCAACGTGGAGCCGGATATCTGCCTGCTGCGCCGCATCCGCCGCGACATCAAGGACAGGGGCCGTCAGATCGACAACATCGCCGAGCAGTATCTCGCCACCGTGAAGCCCATGTACGACCGCTGGATCAGGAACTATATCCAGGACGCCGACGTGGTGGTGATGAAGGGCGGCAAGAACACCCGCATTGTGCCCATCCTGGCGGGCTATCTGCAAAGCACCTTGCAGGGCTGGGCGACTGAATGACAGCGTGCGGAGGAAACATGAAGGAACTGAGCATCCTGGGTGACAACCGCTTTGAAATGTACACGAAAACCCGCTTTGGAAGCCGGGCCATGATCGTGCGGGGCGAGGAGATTCTGCTGTCCCACGATACGAAAACGGACGTGTGGATGCTTCCCGGCGGCGGGCTGGAAGAAGGAGAAACGCCGGAAGCCTGCTGCGTGCGCGAGGTGGAGGAAGAAACGGGGTGCGTCGTGCGTCCGGTGCGGCATTTCCTGACCCTTAATGAATATTATGAGGAATACCGCTACATCAGTTATTACTTTGTCTGCGAAGTGATTGGGCAGGGGAAGCGCCATCTGACAGAAGAGGAAGTCCGGCGCGGCCTGACGCCCGTATGGCTGCCGCTGCGGGAAGCGGAGGCAATCTTCTCCCGGCATCAGGATTACGCCGATATATTCGAGGAAAAGCGCGGCATCTATCTGCGAGAGTTCATGGCGCTGAGCGAATATCTGGCGGAATGATTCCCGCGCGAAACCCCGTTCTGTAAAAGGGCGGGGATTTCTTTTTTTGTATAGATTGGCTGATTGTGGAAATGATTTGAAAAAGGGGGTTGACAAAACAAAATTATGTGGTAAAATTATATTTGATCAAAGATATTGATCACAGAAACGCCGATATGACGAGAAGGAGGAAGCAAAAATGAGTTTTTATGATTATTCTGTGACCACCCCGAAGGGTGAAGAAATCTCCATGAAGCAGTTTGAAGGCAAGGTGGTGCTGGTGGTGAACACTGCCACGGGCTGCGGCTTTACGCCTCATTACAAGGACCTGGAAGACATGTACGAGAAGTTCCACGAAAAGGGATTGGAAATCGTGGACGTGCCCTGCAACCAGTTCGCGGGCCAGACCCCTGGCACCGACGACGAGATTCATGAATTCTGCGCGCTCAAATACAACACCCAGTTTCCCCAGATGAAAAAGAGCGACGTGAACGGTGAAAACGCCCTGCCCCTGTTCCAGTATCTGAAGAGCCAGAAGGGCTTTGAGGGCTTCGGCCACGGCCCCATGGCGCTGGCCATGGGCGCGATGCTGCACAAAATTGACAAGGATTACAAGAACAACCCCGACATCAAATGGAACTTCACCAAGTTCGTCGTGAACCGCCAGGGCAACGTGGTCGCCCGCTTCGAGCCCACCGCCAGCATGAAGGACGTGGCGGCGTGCGTGGAGAAGCTGCTGTAATGTGTATTTACTGGGGGAAACCGCTCTTTGCCCCAGTTCCGCAGCCTCAATCGTCGCAACTCCGCTTACGCCCCGCGCTATACCCTTCGGGAAGCGCGGGTTTCGGGCGGCAATCCAAGGATTGCTCGCCCTCAGCCTTGCGTTGCTCGGCGCTATTCATGCGGAGATTGCTCGTTTCGGCTGATCTCACCGCCGATGAGATTCCCGCCACAGGCGGTCATCGGCGGTTCGTCCCCCTTCCAAGAAAGCCATAAAGGCAACTCGAATTGTTTATCGGTCTTAAGTGGAGGAAACAATATGAGCCGTTTTGACATTGCCATCATCGGCACCGGCCCGGCGGGGCTGAGCGCCGCGATTACGGCCACAATACGGAATAAAAAGGTGCTGCTGCTGGGCAGCAGGGATTTGAGTGAAAAGCTGGCCAAGGCGCATGAAATTCAGAATTATCTGGGCTTCCCCGCCGTGAAAGGCGCTGATTTAGCCGCCGCGTTCCAAAATCACATCGACCAGATGGGCATAACCATCACCGAAAAGCGGGTGAGCGCCGTGTACGCCATGGGCGATTATTTCGCGCTCCAGGCGGGGGAGGAAATGCTGGAAGCGTCCAGTGTCATCCTGGCTACCGGCGTAGTGCAGGGCAAGCCGCTGCCCGGAGAAACCGAACTGCTGGGCCGGGGCGTCAGCTACTGCGCCACCTGCGACGCTCCGCTGTACCGGGGCAGGCGCACCGCCGTGATCGGCTACAGCCCGCGGGAGGAAGCGGAGGCCGCATTCCTGTCCGAGGTGTGCAGCGAAGTGCTGTACTTCCCCGTGTACAAGGATGAAACCCACCTGCCCGAAGCCGTGAAGGTCATCCGGGAAAAGGTCGTCGGTATTGAAAACCAGGACGGAGCAAGGGTTGTCAAGACCGCCGAAAATGGGTATACTGTGGACGGGGTGTTCGTGCTGCGGGAGGCCGTGGCCCCGGCCCAGCTGGTGCCCGGCCTGGAAACGGACGGCAGCCATGTGACGGTCAACCGCAAGATGGCCGCCAGCATCCCCGGTGTGTTCGCCTGCGGCGACATCACCGGCACGCCCTACCAGTACATCAAAGCCGCGGGCGAGGGCAATGTGGCCGCCCTCAGCGCCGTGGCGTATCTGGATCAGAAGGAACGGAAGTGATACTGGGGGAAATCATTCTTTGGAGACCAAAGAATGGTTTCCCCCAGAAAAAATTAAAAAAGGAGACAATGAAAATGGTTAAGAAGATCAATGCGGAACAGTTTGAAAACGAAGCGAAAAAGAGCGCCGTGGCGGTGGTGGATTTCTCCGCGACCTGGTGCGGCCCCTGCCGGATGCTGGCCCCTGTGGTGGAAAGCGTCAGCGAAAAGCTGGCGGGCAAGGTGGATTTCTACAACGTGGACGTAGACGATTCTCCGGCGCTGGCCATGGCTTACCGGGTCAACTCCGTGCCCTGCCTGGTGATGATGAAGAACGGTCAGTTCGTGGATCAGTCCATCGGCTTCAAGCCCGAACCCATGATCACCGCCTGGATTCAGGAAAACCTGTAATTTCCGCGGGCATCCATGGCGCAATTCTTCACCGGCCCGGTGGTGAATTGCGCCATTGGTTTATACTGCTGCGGTGTTATGGATAGTAACTTTCAAGTGATCTAAGCAAGAAAGGGTTCATATGTTTTTTGTAAACTCCACAGAAATGAAAATAGAACTGACTGCTGAACAATCCGAAATGCTGTCAACAAAGGAAAACATAAAGCTCATTATCAAAGATAATCCTGATACCGTTATGGCGTTTGACATCATGGATGAAGACAACTTGATTGGATTCGTTCTGGTACATCGCTTTGAGGACCGGAAATACTTTCTTTGGGAATATGCCATCGATATCAGGTTTCAAAATCAGCATAAAGGAACCCAGGCGTTGATTGAGTTTATCGATTATATGAAAACCCGTTACGATGCCAAAGAGATCACGACTACATACATCTACGGCAACAATCATGCAAAACATGTATATGAAAAAGTAGGCTTTACGGAAACGAGTGTGGTGGACGAACCGGACTGCCATGAGGTGAATATGGCATATTACTGTAACGAACCCGGTAGAAAACAGAGCAAACAGTTTTCAATTTGATTGGCAGGTGACAACCATGACCGATATGGAACAGCATCCCCAGGACGACCTTCCCCAGCTGCATCTGGACAGCCAGCTTTGCTTCCCGCTGTACGCGGCGGCGCGGAAGGTGGTGAACCATTACACGCCGTACCTGAAACCCCTGGGCATCACCTACACCCAGTACATCGTGCTGCTGGCCCTGTGGGAGAGCGGCAGCGCCACGGTGGGTGACCTGTGCCGCAGGCTGTACCTGGACAACGGCACCATTACCCCGCTGCTCAAAAAAATGGAAGACTGCGGCTACATTTCCCGCAGCCGTTCACGGCAGGACGAGCGCGTGGTGGCCGTCACCGTCACGCCCAAGGGGTGGGAGCTGCGCCAGCAGGTGAAGGACATTCCCTTCCAGGTGGGGGGCTGCATCCCGCTGGCCCATGAAGAGGCTTTTCAACTGTACCAGCTGCTGCATAAGCTGATTCTGAGCATGGAATAATCATCGGGCAACTATCAATCAGCTGTTCCGCTGTTTCACGGGGGAACGGCTTTTTCTTTTATGGTCAATTCTTTGCCTGTCTTTTTCTCAGTTTTTTCCACCATCCGGGATAATTCCCTGCCTGGCCCTATCTTTCTCATAATAAAACAAACAAATATGACATAAATCAAATGAATATGAAAGTATTGATTTTGAAATCTGCTATGATATAGCTGTCACCGGGAAGGACAAAAACAAAAAAACCGGGGACAAAAGGAGGACTAAATGATGAATACAATGCTGAACCATTATATGGCCAATATGTCCAATGTTATGGCGGAAGACGTGAACGCTCCCGAGCTGCGCAATCCCCTGGAAAGCGGGATGCGGAAGGAAGGCTGGCTGCGGCGTCTGCTGCGGATGGGCCGGTAAACGAAACAGGGCTGTCTCTTTGTGAGGCAGCTTCAGGGTGTCGACAAAGTCGACACCCTGCCATCGAAAGTCAGCAAAAAGCTGTCTTTCGATGGAGACATCAATTTCTTGTAATATGGCATTTCCTGGCCGTTTGGCCCGAAAATGCTCATATTACGGCCAGAAATTGAT
>JAFWQM010000192.1 GCA_017509065.1 Clostridia bacterium | reverse complement strand
GTGCCGCGCAGCTTGTTCACAACCAGGGTCGCCAGGGCTTCGCCTTCCACGTCCTCGGCGATGATGAGCAGCTTCTTGCCAGCCTGCACCACCTGCTCCAGAACGGGCAGGATCTCCTGGATGTTGCTGATTTTCTTATCGGTGATCAGGATGTAGGGGTTATCCAGCTCGGCCACCATCTTGTCGGTGTCGGTGACCATGTAAGCGGAAGCGTAGCCGCGGTCGAACTGCATGCCTTCCACGGTGGTCAGCTCGGTCTTCATGGTCTTGGATTCTTCGACGGTAATGACGCCGTCCTTGCCGACCTTTTCCATGGCGTCGGAAATCAGCTGGCCGATGGTTTCGTCACCGGCGGAAATGGAAGCGACCTGGGCAATGGCCTGCTTGCCGCTGATGGGACTGGAGATTTCCTTCAGGCCTTCCACGGCGGCTTCGGCGGCTTCCTCGATGCCCTTCTTGAGCACCATGGGGTTCGCGCCGGCGGCCAGGTTCTTCAGGCCTTCGCGCACAATGGCCTGCGCCAGCAGGGTGGCGGTGGTGGTGCCGTCGCCGGCCACGTCGTTGGTCTTGGTGGCGACTTCTTTGATCAGCTGAGCGCCCATGTTTTCAAAGGGGTCTTCCAGCTCGATTTCCTTGGCGATGGTCACGCCGTCGTTGGTGATGAGGGGAGCGCCGTATTTCTTGTCAAGCACCACGTTGCGGCCCTTGGGACCCAGGGTGATCTTGACAGTGTTCGCCAGAGCGTTGATACCGGATTCCAGAGCGCGGCGGGCGTCCTCGCCGTATTTCAATTGCTTAGCCATTTTGATTATCTCCTTTTATTAATAGACAATTATTCTACAACAGCGAGAATATCGCTCTGCCGCACGATGATGACTTCCTCACCGTCCAGCTTCACTTCGGTGCCGGCGTACTTGGAATAAATGACCTTCTGGCCGGGCTTCACCTGCATGGTGACTTCCTTGCCATCCACCATCCCGCCGGGGCCGACAGCCAGCACTTCAGCCATCTGGGGCTTTTCCTTGGCGGCACTGGTGAGGATGATGCCGCTCTTGGTGGTTTCTTCGGCTTCCACATTCTTGATGACCACGCGGTCAAACAAAGGTTTAATGTTCATAAGGCTCCTCCTTACAATTGATAGCGATTTTAGGGCTTGTTAGCACTCATAATCATTGAGTGCTAAACAATCCTTGCATAGTGTACTTCATAAACGCTTTCAGCGCAAATGCTCTTTTCCTGAAATTCAGGGGTTTTATTCGATTATTTAGGATTATATGCGAATTATCCTGTATTATTCCATCTTTTCTTTAAATTTCTTTTATTTTTAAAAGATTCTGATTTTTGTTTCCAAGAAGGATTGCGCTGTGGTATAATGATCAGAGTAAAGAAGGATTTCCTTTGGCCACAGAAAGCGAAAGCTTTTCGCATATTGACAAAATATCCTGAAGTTTTTATGGCTTTCTCGGAAGGGGGTCTGGGGGATAGACCTCATCCGGCGCTTCGCGCCACCTTCCCCTGCGAGGGGAAGGCAATCTTTGGCCTCCAAAGAGCGGTTTCCCCCAGTAGATTCCTCCGGTTTATCTGGATTAAGGAGGATGGACGGATGTTTTCCGCGCTGCTGCTTTCCTGGTATGACGAACACAGGCGCGTGCTTCCCTTCCGGGGCACGAAGGACTCTTACCGCGTGTGGGTCAGCGAGATCATGCTCCAGCAGACTCGCACGGAAACGGTGGGGGCGTATTACACGCGCTTCCTTGCGCGCTTCCCGGATGTGTTCGCGCTGGCAAACGCGCCAGAAGAGGATGTGCTCAAATGCTGGGAAGGGCTGGGGTACTATTCCCGCGCCCGGAACCTGCACAAAGCGGCGAAGGAAGTCGCGGAAAAATACAATGGAAGCTTCCCCGCCGACCTCAGTTTGCTTCGCACCCTGCCCGGTGTGGGCGATTATACCGCCGCAGCGGTCGCTTCCATCGCCTTTGACCTGCCCGCCCCGGCTATGGACGGCAACCTGACCCGCGTGCTGTCCCGCTTTCACGGCGTGCGGGAGGACGTAGACATCCCAGATGTTAAGCGGCAACTGCTTTCCCTGGCCCGGGAGGATATGCCTGCATCCCGCTGCGGCGATTTCAACCAGGCGCTGATGGACTTGGGGGCCACGGTCTGCGTGCCCGGAACACCCGATTGTGAAGCCTGTCCCTTGCGCCTCCTTTGCAATGCTTACCAGGAAGGCGACGCGGAAACCCTGCCTGTCAAAGCCGCCGCGAAACCGCCCAAGGATGTATCCATGGCGGTGGCGCTGATTACCTGCCGGGGCAGGATCTGGATGAATCAAAGGAAAGAAACGCTGCTGAAAAACCTTTGGGTATATCATCTCTCGGAGGGAGCTGACAACCGGGCGGACGCGGAGAAAGCAATCAGCGCGGCAGGAATACGCGCCGTTTATAAAACAGAACTCGGCAGGGCCCGCCATATCTTTACCCACCGGGTCTGGCACATGACGCTGTATCACTATGAAGCTGATTCAACGGACTGTAAAGAGGGCCGCTTTGTCACACTGAAAGAAATGAATGCCCTCCCCATTCCCACCGCTATGCGGGCGGCGCGGGAAAACGCCGTGCGATTGCTGACCCCCGTGATCGTGTCGGTAGACGAAACGACGCTTTCCGACACCGCCGCCGCGTATGCCGAAAGCTGGCAGGCCAGTCATGCCGCGCATTGCAGCCCGGAGTTTTTGAAAAAGCACAGTCAATTTTATATGGAAGAAAAACTGCGGGACCATATCGGGCAGGGACGGCAGGTGTATTCCATTTCGCTGACCGGCAAAATCGCTGGCGTGCTGGTGTTGGATAAAGCAAAGAATGAAATCAATGCGCTGTATATCCGGCCCGCATACCAGGGCGTTTGCCTCGGAAAAGCCGCCGTCCGCTTCGCGGTGGAAGCGCTGGATTCCTCCCGACCTATGTGGGTCACGGTGCTTTGCGGCAATGAACGCGCTATCAGCCTGTACGCCTCCTTCGGCTTTAACGAAGTCACGGAAACCCGCGTCCTGGACGTTGAAAAAGGACTGGCTGAGGAAGACCGGGTACGGAAAACAGGAGGAGGATTTTCATGAAATTGGAATTATTAAAACCACGGTTTACCGTGTGCCAATTGGAAACACCCGATCAAGCAGATTTGAGCGATCCTTTCACCTTTTTAGCGAAAACGGATGAGGAAGTGTCCCTGGCCTGCCCGGCGGCGTCCTGCCCCGCCGGCGCGCTGAACCGGCAGGACGGCTGGCGCTGCCTGCGCGTTGTTGGCGTACTGGATTTTTCTTTGGTGGGTATCCTTGCGAAAATCGCCTCCTGCCTCGCGGACGCGCGGGTGCCGCTGTTCGCCGTTTCCACCTTCAACACCGATTATATTCTCTTCCGGGAAGGATTCACGGAAACCGCGCTGAACGCATTAACAAACGCCGGATACGAAATAGACGAATAACTCCCTAACCCGTATAAACCGGAGGAGTTTCCCCCAGCCCCCTTCCGAGAAAGCCATAATATTGCTCGCCCAACTAAATCATGAATTATCTGCGGGCGATAAATCGGTCCATCCTGCGTCACTCAACCTTGAAATACCTCCAGTATTCCTGCGGTTTCGTTCCTTGTCTGGAACGATTTCTCATCCCGCATCTGAATTC
>JAFWQM010000191.1 GCA_017509065.1 Clostridia bacterium | reverse complement strand
GAATTCAGATGCGGGATGAGAAATCGTTCCAGACAAGGAACGAAACCGCAGGAATACTGGAGGTATTTCAAGGTTGAGTGACGCAGGATGGATCGATTTATCGCCCGCAGATAATTCATGATTTAGTTGGGCGAGCAATAACTCATAGTAATTGTAGGCCGCTACGCTGTTATGAGATGGTATAGTTGATCCTTTTCTTCAATTCTCTCAACATGAATGCTGTTAGCATCCTGATGCTCGAACAAGTATCGTGCAAGCGGATTAATCAGACAACTTTCTACTACATTTCCAATGCCGCGACCTCCATTCTCCAAATTCCCCAATGATTTTTCAAGCAAATAGTTATATGCGGCATCAGCATACACCGGCACGAACTTCGCCAGACCCGCCATGCAGGAAATGCTATCCCTGGTGGAAGCAGGACAGGTCGGCACGGTCATCGTGAAAGACATGGGTCGCTTCGGACGCGACTACCTGCAAGTTGGTCATTACACTGAGATCGTATTCCCCAGCATGAACGTCCGGTTCATCGCCGTGAACGACGGCGTGGATTCCGAGCGAGGCGACAGCGATTTTACCCCGGTGCGCAAGAACAAGAGAGGGAATTGTTGTAGATTGCGTTCTACAAAAAGATGTATCCTTTAAAAGCAGTTCTACCGCCGGCAATTTTGTAACTGGGAGAAGTACAAATGGCCCAGCCGTTTGGAAAGACGAAAACGGAACGACAATCAAGGAGATCATTTCAAAAAGCGAGGAATAAACATGAGTACATTGAGCAATCTAATTGCCAATTTGTGCCCTGATGGTGTTAAGTATCTTGAGCTCGGCACGTTTACAAAACATGAGACTGCTCGGAATAGCGAACGGCAGTGTGATGTGGCCTATAGTATTACGAAGCAGGGGTTAATCCCAACATCAGAGTATTTCAAGGAAGCAAAAGTCACAAGTGAAGATACTTCTGGATACCGAATTGTCAGAAAAAACTGGTTTGTCTATTCTCCATCGAGAATAGATGTGGGTTCTATTAACTATTTGCATGATGCAGAAGAAGTGATGAGCAGGATATCCGCTCTCTTGCCATTGAGATCGCCACCCTGACCCGCAGGCAGCAGCGGGGACGGGGGCTGCGCATGGCTTAACTTTCCACTTGACTTTCAAGGCAGAAAGAGTGAGTAATACCCTACCCTAAAAGGAAAGGAGGTAAACTCAGTGGGCTTCATGATGGAAATCAGGCCGGAGGTGCTGAAGAAACTCCGGGAGGATTACCCGCCCGGATGCCATGTGGAACTGGTTCAAATGTTTGAGGAACCGAGGAAGGACATGGTTCCCGGATTGACCGGAGAGGTCATGTTCGTGGATGACGCGGGCGGTGTACACGTTGCCTGGTCGAATGGCTCGACGCTTGCGGCGATCCATGGAATTGACATCATCCGCAGAATCGACTGAACAAAATCAACCGTCAGAGGCCACCCGTCAAAAGGCGGCCTTTTGACGTCTTTGGAGGGTTTCTCATGCAGGACTATTTCATCTGGAATGGTGTGGACTGCCGCCAGTACGGTATCCATGTGTCGGAACAGCCGCCGATTACCATTCCTGCTGAGCGCAGCACCCAGACCAATGTGCCCGGCAGACCGGGGAGCCTGACGCAGTTGGAAGGCGAAGACGTGTATGACGATCTGCTGCTGACAGCGACCTGCTTTATCTCCGATCCGGCGCAGATCCCCGCTATCGCCGCATGGCTGAAAGGCAGCGGCACGGTGACCTTTGCCAACCGGACAGGCGGTTACTACAAAGCGCGGATCGCCAACCAGATCCCTTTTGAAAAGGTGCTCCGGGGCAATCCGCACTGTACCTTCGCCGTCAACTTTCGCTGTTATCCGTTTTTCTATGCTGATGCCGCCGCTGACATCACAGTTACCACATCCGGGACAATCATCACCAATCCTGGCAGTGTGCACTCCGAGCCAATCCTCACGGTGTATGGTTCCGGGGACATCACGCTCATGGTGGGCACAACCATTGTGGAACTGGAAGGTATTTCCGGGAGCATCGTCCTCGACTGCGCTCTGAAGGAAGCCTACTTGGGCAGCATCCTGATGAACGATCATATGACCGGGGATTTTCCGGTACTGAAACCGGGAATGAACGCAATCAGCTGGTCTGGGGCGGTGACGAAAGTGGTAGTAAGGCCAAATTGGAGAAGTCTGTAATTACTTTTTCATCAGGCCTGCGCCTGCGTTCCAGGCTTTCCCAACCTGCTCGCCAGAGACATAATACCCATGTTTAAACTGGTCAAAGGTTAATGCGTTCAGTTTCACAGGATCAACTTTTCCCTTTTCATCCAGGACGGCTTCCTCGGCAGCGACGTTTACGATTTTACCGACGATGGCATACATATTTTCAGTATTGACAACTTCAGCAAGCTCACATTCCATCACAACCGGAAATTCTTCTACAATGGGAGCATTGACATGTTCGCTTTTCACCGCGTGATAGCCAGTACGTTCAAACTTATCTTCCATTTTGTTACCGGAAGCGATGCCGAAAAAGTCTGCAACATCCATGTGTGCCTGATCGGCCAGAGCAACGGTAAACGCCTTTGTCTTCAGAAGATTCTGGGTGGTCTTATGGTCTTCATCAATAAATAGCGTAATTTTATCCATCGCGCAGATCATTCCCCAGGCTGCATTCATTACATTGACTTTCCCCGCTTCATCGTAAGCGGCTACCATCAAAACAGGCATCGGGTACACAGCCTGCAAAACACCAAGATTCTTCTTCATATTTTTTCCTCCTTCTCTAAGTTGCCTCTTTGGCTATTTCATGGTATCATGTTTTAGAATTCAAAACAAGTACCATCATTGGAGAAAGGTACTATCCTGGAGGTAAGTATTGAAATGAATCGAATTGCGGACGCTAACTTTTGTGATACGGGATATAGCTATACGCTGTCCCTTATTTCCGGGAAGTACAAGCCAATCATTCTTTATTGCCTGATGGAATATGGGCCTGTCAGATTCAATGAAATGCAGCGTTATTTGGGAAAAGTGACTGATAAAACGTTGAGCTTGCATCTTAAGGAATTGGAGCGAGACGGTCTGATTCATCGGAAAATGTACCCGGAAGTTCCACCCAAAGTTGAATATACCCTAACAGAACGTGGTCAATCGTTGATGAAGGTTCTGGATCAACTATGCACGTGGGGAAATGAAAACAAGCCTTGACACGTTTATCATTGCTATTTTTGCACTGCTTTTCGCAGTGCTTTCATTATGCCAGTAAGGAGGTGATGCCCCATGATCTGCGTCTATCCCGCCGACTGCACCGACTTTTCCACCAATGGCAACGGCGCCCTTTCTCCGCTGTCGGCGGAGGTCACGGAAACGCTGAACGGCGAATATGAACTGACGTTGGTGCATCCCATCGATGAAGCTGGAAAATGGCGGCGCCTGGTGGAAGGCAGCATTCTACGCGCTCCGGTTCCCGCAGCCATGACGCCCCGCGTCAACTTCACCACGCCAGGCGATGATAACCGGACGGAAATATGGCGGATCAACACGGATATTTCCGGTGCTGCACTCCAAAGAGGAACCCTGAATCTGCGGAATGGTCCCGGAAGGAATTATACGATCCTTGCCGCCTACAAAAACACATCCCTGGTGCAAGTAATCGCTAAAACAAACAGCGCCTGGTATGAGGTGACCGCTCCGGATGGAAAGCACGGCTTCATGGATACCACCTACCTGGTATTTGATCATAAGGAAGGGTCTGTTTCGGAGGCGGTATCCACTGTTGTGGAGGAACGGCAGCTGCGGGATCAGCCCTTCCGTATTTACCGGGTAGTGCCCGAACTGAATAAAGTCACTGTGTATGCCAGGCATATTTTCTATGATCTTATGGACAATATGGTCCAGTCCTACAAGCCCTCGTCTTCGGTGACGGGGGCTTCTGTCGTTCAGTCCATCAGCAGCCATTGCCTTACTGAGCATGGCTTTACTTTTTATTCCGACCTAACCAGGACAGTAGAGGGAGCATCCTTTGAGAATGTGAACCCTGTGGACGCACTGTTGGGCGATGAAGGCGTGATTGCCATATATGGCGGGGAGCTGCAGCGGGATTGGTTCGACGCTTATGTGGTAAAGCGTGTGGGTAAAGACACCAACGTGCAGATCAGGCAAAGCAAAAATCTGCTGGGGATCAGCTACGATGAAGACTTGTCCAGCGTTGTTACCCGCATCATGCCTACCGGCCAGGATAGGGACGGTGAAGTGCTGTATCTTCCGGAGCTCTTTCTGGACAGCCCCAATATCGGAGCCTACCCCCATCCGAAATGGATTCACCTGCCCGTACCGGATGCCAAGGAATCTGACGATAATGACGAGCCGAAAACGAAGGAGCAGTGTTATGCCGAAATGCGGGCGGCAGCACAGAAGCAGTTTGACAGTGGCTGTGATGTGCCCACAGTTACCCTGAACGTGGACTTCATCAACTGTGCGGAAACGGAAGAATATAAAGAATACGGCGTTCTGCAGAACATCTACCTGGGCGACAAGGTTCAGGTCATCGCCCCCCGAATCGGCGTACTGGTTTCGATGCGAATGACGCAGTACACCTATGACTGCCTGACCCGGAAATATACCAGCATGACGCTGGGTGTTGTGGCGGAGACGATAAATGGGTTGGACAGCAGTATCAATCAAGCAGCGTCAAAGATACGCTCAGAGGTGTCGGATCACGTCAATGACCTGAACAGAAGCATAGCCGAAACTGCTTCACAAATACGATCGGAATTATCCGACATAGAAAATGGTTTGACCAGCAGTCTCACCCAAACTGCATCCCAGATACGTTCAGAGGTGTCGAACAGTATCAATGGTCTGAGTAGCAACATCACCCAAACGGCATCACAAATACGCGCAGAGGTATCAGATACAAAAAACGGATTAAAAACCTCCATTACCCAAACGGCATCCCAGATACGCTCGGAGTTATCGGACAGCGTCAACGGCTTGACCAGCAGTCTTACTCAAACAGCGTCCCAGATACGTTCAGAGGTATCGAACAGCGTAAACGGTCTGAACAGCAGTATTACGCAAACCGCCAGCCAGATCAGAGCTGAGGTGGCCAATTCGAATTCCACCCTGTACTCCGTATTCGAGCAATCGCTGTCCGGTTTCCGTTCAGAAGTGGACGATACCCTGAACGGCTACAGCGCCACCATTTCCCAGTCCGCAAACAGCATCCGCGCGGAGGTGGCCAGCGCCATTTCCGGCGTGTATGCCCGGATCATTGAATGGGAAGGCGGCGCGGCCATTGAGGTGCGCAACGGTAACCGGGTGTTCAAACAGTGGGGCGATCCCACAACCACGGAAACCGAAGACCTGATGGCAGGCGATATCTGGGTAAAATCCAACGACACCCGCACCTGGGCCGAAGCGGGCGTGAACGACTGGAACACCAGCCAGCTTTATGAGTGGGCCGATTACCAGGGTGATGAAGTGTACGTCTGGAAGGGCGGGCGCTGGCAGCTGGTGGTATCGTCTAAGGATTTGGTGGTGCAGGGCGCAAGGCTGGAAGTGGAGCAGCAGGAAATCTGGGCCGTGGTGGACGACAACCGGAACAACCTCCGGGCCGAAATGAGCCTGACCGCCAGCCGGTTTTACCAGACGCTGACAGATACCGCCAACGGGCTGAGCAGTACGATCAGCCAAACGGCCAGCCAACTCCGCACGGAAGTCAGCGACGCCAACAATGACGTGTATTCTTACATCAACCAGGAATCCGACCGTATCGAGAGTGTGGTGGAAAACACTGTCAGCGGCCTGCGCAGTTCCATTACCCAGACTGCCTCCCAGATCCGGAGCGAGGTATCAGCTCAAGGGAACAGCCTGAAATCCTCAATCACGCAAACCGCGTCCCAGATCCGTAGTGAAGTAAACACAGCAATCAGCGGGGTAAACAGCAGTATCACGCAGACTGCATCCCAGATCCGGAGCGAGGTGAGCGCCCAGGGAAACAGCCTGAAATCCTCAATCACGCAAACCGCGTCCCAGATTCGGAGCGAAGTAAACACAGCGATCAGCGGCGTCAATAGCTCCATCACGCAAACCGCGTCTCAAATCCGGAGTGAAGTGAATAGCTCCGTCAACAGCGTAAAAAGCTCCATTACCCAACAGGCGAATCGGATCGACCTGGTGGTGCAGGGAACCGGTTCGAATGCAAAGATCAAGCCTGCCGCAATCGTTACCGCCATCAATGGCGCTGCCTCCACCGTAATTATCAGCGCAGATCACATCAATCTTGATGGTTATGTGACCATGAGCGACCTGAGCGCCGTCAGTGCGGATATTGATAACCTCACCACGGGCAAGACTGTGGCTACCAGCTTGAAAGCCAGTTACCTGGAAGCTACCAACACGCTCACCGTCGGGCAGAATGGCTATAAAGCCTGTCTGCTCTATTACGGTTCTGGAAGCAGCCAGGTGTCCTGGGGCACGGTTTTGGGCACCAGCAGCGGCGGCATCAATGTAAATCATTTCCATACAATCACCGCTTCCGAAGGAACAGGGACAAATGCGGGAAAAATTACGTTGACACTTGGAGCAGTCAAGAGCTCGCAGGGCACCGCAAATTTTAATATCGCCGACACCGCGTATTTCAAGAATGCGATGTCGGCGCGGCGAGTAGACAACATCATCGCGGCCAGGCTGACCACGCCCAGCTATGACGCGGATACCGGTGACATCAGCGCAAGTTTTCGCTTGACCGCACAGAACGGTACCGGGGACGATGTGGCCAGCCTGGGCAGCTATGATAAAACGATCAGCATGAGCGGAGAGGCTGCGCGGACTGCCGGATGGAACGGCGCGGTTGCTACTGTATCGTTCAAGGGCCGGAAAGGCAGCAGCGGCTCTTACGCCGATATTCCCGACACCGGCGTGACCATCGATCCTGGCGAAACGTATAACGTGCAAGCCCGGTACACGGATTCGGGCGGCGTCACCCGCAGCATTTCCCGGAGTATCACAGCTGCCAATGTACCCGGTTTCGATATCAGCAAACTCAGCATTAACCTTGGCAGCGATACAGACGCAACCGCCCAAACACCAACGAAAACGGCCGACAGGATCAGCGGTAGGATCGGCGTATGGTATGACGGCACATATATCGGTGAATTGCGCACGTTCAGCTTTTCTATTAATCATGGCAATCCGTATATCAATAATCCCGCGCAAGGCTACGTCCGCGGTGCTGTCACGATCAACGGCACAACCCTTGTCGGCAGCGCTGTCAAGCTGACAAACTCCCAAATTTCCAGCTGGGGCGGTCCTGTATAAAAAGAATAATTGAAAGATCATCGTCCTCCCATTGTACAGCTTAGGCATGAGATGCCCCTCGCCTGTGGCTTGGCTGCCACGAACATGGGGCAAATATTCAATAAAAGGAGCCTACCCATGGAACAGAAAAACAAGTACGGCCTGATCGAGGAAACCAAGGAGAAGCTGAACCTTTTGGCAGATGCCACAGGCACCCTGCGCTGCGGCCTGGTGTGGAACATCAACCAGCTGCTGGACGCGCTGGCACAGATGTTGCAGAACGAGGACAGCCAGCACGAGACAAAGATCGCTGAGCTACGCGGTCTGATTATGGAAAAAGGGAGTGAAGTGAATGCTTGACATCATCATGCCCCATTATGACGAGCCTTGGGAGGAAGGAAAAAAGTTCTTTTCTATGCTGGATCTGCAGCGGGATGCGGACTTTTCTCAGGTTCGGGTGATCCTTGTACAGGACGGACCGGAGAACACCCTGGACGACTTCTATTTCTCCAGCAGGCCCTACGAGGTGCGGCAAATCCTGATCCCCCATGGCGGGGTTTCGGCTGCAAGGAACGCGGGCCTGAAAGTGTCGGACGCAGAATGGGTGATGTTTTGCGACTTTGACGATATGTTTTCCAACGTCTACACCCTGCGCGACATCCTGAACGTGCTCAGCCCCGCCTACGATGTGTTGTGGGCGGATTTCTTCAGCGAGGATAAAATGGCGGACGGCTCCATGCGGCTGCACACCCGTGGACGGAACCTGGTTTTTATCCATGGCAAGGTGTACCGCCGGGAGTTTTTGTTGGAACACGATCTCTGGTTTGACACGGCGCTCAAATTCAACGAAGACAGCTGCTTCAATGCTATTGCCAACACCATCGTGGATTATCGCCGCACAGGACAGATCAAAACCCTTTGCCCGCCCTACATCTGGTGTTACCGGGAGGGCAGCGCCACCACGTCCCCGGAGAATCAGGGCCAGGCGCTGTTGGGGCTATATGAGCGTAATAAGCGAGTGTGCGAGGCGTTCAGAAAACGGATGCCTTATGATCGTTATTGCGCTATGGTTGCCCGTACCATATGGGACACTTATTATTCGTGCAACGTGGACAAATATGTTCCATTGCTTGATCGTGTCATTGCACTGGAGGAAGAATGCAAGCCGCACATCATCAGCCAGCCAGAGAGCCAATCCGTTTCAGCCGGGACAGTTATATCCTTCACCGTTGAAGCGCGGAACGCTGGAGTATACCAATGGCAGTACCGGACATCGGCAAACGGCGCATGGACGAATCCATCAACCGGGGCTAATAAATCCATCTATAGCCTCACCGCACAAACCCGCCATAATGGTTATCAATACCACTGCATCGTATCAAACACATTGGGCGAGGTAACTACCAGTATCGTTACGCTGACAGTGACATAAACCATACCAAATGCGAAAGGCGGGTGTTGGATAATGTACACGTCAAAGGACGCAGAAGCATCTGAAAACGCAAAGAGACACTTTGGGCTCAGCCCGCTCTCAAAACGAGTGCGGGTTTGTTTTTCATAAACATATTTCAAGGAGGAAACGAAAAGGCGTGACTTTTCTATCGACCTGATCTGGGCGAAGATCCAGATAGCCTTCACTGCGCTGGGCGGGTGGCTCGGCTATTTCCTGAGCGACATGGATGGTCTGCTGATTGCTCTCATTGTCTTTGCTGTCCTTGACTACATCACCGGTGTGATGTGCGCCATTGAGGATAAAACCCTGTCCTCGGCTGTCGGATTTCGCGGGATTGCACGGAAGGTGATCATTTTCATGCTGGTGGGTGTCGGACACATTTTGGATACCCATGTGGTTGGTACCGGCTCTGCGCTGCGTACAGCCGTGATCTTCTTTTATCTCTCAAATGAAGGCATTTCCTTATTGGAAAATGCGGCGCACCTTGGACTGCCCATTCCCGAAAAGCTGAAGG
>JAFWQM010000190.1 GCA_017509065.1 Clostridia bacterium | reverse complement strand
CGAAAAACAATCCGGTGGATTGTTTTTAGCGGAGGCCGGGCGGCAGCCCAGGGCCGAAGGATATTTCAAGGTTGAGTGACGCAGGATGGACCGATTTATCGCCCGCAGATAATTCATGATTTAGTTGGGCGAGCAATAATCACAGTCAGCCTCGAATCCTGGATTCCGATAAGGATTTCTTACTAACTCGACAGATGCAAAAAACCATAGCAGTTTCCCGCTATGGCCTCTTAATACTGTTTAAACAGCCTTTATCTTGTCCGAAATTCAGAGGAATCAGAATTGATTCTCATAGTGTTCGACGCCTACGATCATACCCGAACGGTTGTAGTACACAACCCATTCGTCATCCTGCAGCGTGATAAAAGCGATCTGATCGGGGGTGGCGATATTGGTTTTATAATATTTTGTCTTTACGGAATAAGCTCTCATCTCGCCGTCAGTATAGACATAATTGCCATTTTCGTCCACCACCGGCGATTTAACGAATTCTCCGTTTTCGTCAATATGCCCCTCAATCAACAACTGGGGCTCGATGATTTCGATTTCATAGTTCTTATACCGTTCTCTGAACTTCGCAATGTTTTCTTCCATTTTGTTGTTATATTTCAGTGCCTGAATCCTCACATAGGTCCTGGTTTCTCTAACAATTTCCAGGCCGGTGACAGGATCGAGCTCGATATGCTCGCTCAGCGTTTCCCCACGGTATTTTTCAATCACGGATTTACTGCTGGAATAATGCTCTTCAATTCCAGCCAGATATTTATGGTTTCCACGGAAAGCGTAAGCCCTCAGGTTTTCATCAATAAGAAGTTCCTGAAGCCCGGTTCCGTCGGTCCAATTGACAAGCAGACGGTCAACAGGCCTGTCAAAACGAAATGAATAACCCCTATCGTTGCAGCTTACCCTCATCTTGGCAAATGTGTTGATGTTGGGAATAGGATTGGTATCCGCAATAACTGCAACGCTGGTTAACAGTAAAGCGAGGGTCAGAACCAACGTAATAAGCTTCTTCATCTCTTGCCTCTCCTTTCGCTTGTTTCAGAGCAATATACCCCTTTAAAAGCCTATTTATTATACAGCAAACATAATCAGGATGTCAATATATTTGAATAATAAAACAATCCGATAATCCTTATGTAACAAAGGAAAACCGTACCCCCAACGGATGGGGGTAACAGGCGCAGGAGAATACAACTGATGCTCTCTGAATGACTAAGCATCATCTTTTATTCAGATATCGCGACAGGACAGGATGATTTTTTATTTCTCGTTTATTTAAAAAGTTGACAAAAATGCCGCAAATAAAGCCTTGGTCAGTAACCTGAGCAATCGCAGATAATTAGAAAACAATCTTTGGAAAGAAACTTTCCGGTTCATAGATCGGACAGAGAATCGCCTCCATTCCGGAATAAGCATCTGCTTTGCGCCTTGTAAATGGTAAAGTTGGTTAAATTTTCCTTCTTTGAATTATATAATTTTTATAAGTTTTCATCAATATATATGCAAACAGTAATTGCTTTTTCCATGGTTCTGTTTCCCATCATCAGCGTCGTTAAACTCCGCGCCATAGGCACCGCTGCTTTGCTTGAAACAGCATCCGGCAAAAAATGGTTACTATTCAGGTATAAATCTTCCAGAGAAGGAACGCTGGGGCCTCCGCGGCCCCATCGTAACCTCCTGTAACTGGCCTCAATACCTGAATGGAAACAAAAAATGTTGCAGGATTGTAAAATATTTATCAACATATATTCCGTTTTTCCGTTTTTTGTGTTACAATAAAAAAGGGGGTTATACCCTTTCATCTGATACTATCGTTTATGCGGATGAGGTAAAAAATTGACAATGATACGAAAATGGATTTCAGCGGCCCTGGCAGCCTTGCTTCTGCTGGGATGTCTGCCGGAGGGTATAACAGAAGAATATTTTTATGAACCCCCCGAAGAATTCCGATTTGTCGATACGCGGTTTCGGGGTGTTTATACCACGGAAAACCTGGACGCCATCCTGGAAGCCTATGATCTGAACGACGGCTGGTACTGGGTAACCAAACCGGATGTGATGCAAAATTTTCATGCGTATGAAAACAAGAAGGGCTGGACGCAGTCCTCGCAGCTTATAGCGGAACAAAAAGGGGAAGACTATTTCTATAATCGCGGATGGTTCGGCTGTCGGTGGGATTGCAACACGGTGCAAAGCGGCATGCCCAATGCCTTCGGCTGGGGAGAATGCTTCGGCTTTTGTCAGTTCCTGGGTTATCTGTTATCCGGCGAAGTGAATCCCCACGGCAAATGGCGGCAGTACAATTCCGTGTGGGAGGCCAATGGGCTGCGCGTGGGCGACATCATCCGGGTGGAATACACGGATGAAAAAGGGTTTCATCAGCACAGCGCCATGGTTTATTCCATCAAGAACGACCGGGTGCGCTTTATCCAGTGCTCCGGCGTAGCTTATAATAAGCTGTATATCAACTGGGGTTTTCACGGCGCGAATCTCGGCAACACCACACTGCTGTCCGACATCAGAAAATTTCCCGGTCTGCGCATCCATCGCGCGGTTGACCGCTATGAGATATTCGACGAGGAATGGCCGGAAGACCCCGGCACCATCAGGCTGAATCTGGTGGATCTGGACGACGGCATGGTGGCCTTCCTGGATCCCAACGATATGCGCGTATGGGATGTGTACGACAACTGGCGTCAGTGGTCGAAGCACGCAACGGAAGTGGACCTTTCAGAGCTTGAGCAGAATGCGGATGAACAGCAGGAGATCGAAGTGCAAACGATGCATGTGAGCGATCTCGATAACGACGTGACGCCTGTACCCGGCAAGACAATTCCCGCGCCCTCCCCGCCGCTGACGCCGACACCCGCGCCGCCCCCATCGAAGGCTCCTCCCTCCCCGGCGAGATCGCCTGTCAAAGTCAGCCCGCCGTGGTGGCTGCTATGGAACCATTTCTCATTGCCAATGTAACGTTTTTCATCCTTCCCTTCGCGCTTTTCTCAGGATGGCGTCTTGCCATCCTGAACGGCGCGAAGGTTTTTTACGCTCCGGCTCCTTGCGCTCCCCCGGAGAATATGTTAGAATTTTGATGTGAATTTCCTTTTTCAGGAGGAACCGCGGATGAAACGAATCCTGGCCGCGCTGCTTTTGCTGCTGCTCCTGCCGCTGCCCGGTACAGCGGAAAAGGCAGCCAGCTTTCCTGCGGCTTTCCGGGTGGAATACACGGTGAAGGACAAGCTGAACAGTCAGACCTATCTTTCCTGGGAATATGTCAAAACCGCCCAGTCCGCCGTGGATGACGAGATCAACAGCATGGTCGACGCTTATGTGGCGCAGATGAGCCCGGAAATGCAGAAAGCCAGCAACCCCAAGCGCAACAGCCGCCTGGACGTGCATGTGGTTAATTCCCGGTCGGGGCAGAGCATGGTCAGTTTTTTAGTGCTGGCAAGGGAAAGCTTCAAGCGCAAGCAGGTGCGGTCGCCATTTGATTGCAGGGTCTACGACATGGACACCGGCGAGCGGGTGTATTTATCCGACCTGTTCGACGAGGACAGCGAAGCCTGGGAGATCATGGCGGAAATCGTATACGAAGAACTGGACAACTATTTTCCCCAGCAGGAGGCGGACGAAGCGACCCTCCGCGCCTTGTGTACCAGGGAAGCGCTCATGAACACTCCCTTCATGCTCGGGCCGGTGTCGCTGAGCTTCCACTACGAAGCCAAGATCCTCTATCCCAAGCAGCCCACGCTCATGCGCGTGACCATCCCCTACAACGCCATCCGCGGCTTTATGACAGAGTACGGCGAACGCCAGACCGATAATTCCAATTACAAAATGTGCGCCCTCACCTTCGACGACGGACCGGACTACGCCAACACTGCCACCCTGCTCAACAACCTGCGCCACGCCGGAGCGCAGGCCACGTTCTTCTTAGTGGGCGACCGCATTGAGGAATACGCGGACATCGTGATGCGCGAGAACGATGAGAACCACTCCCTGCAAAGCCACCACTACAAACACACCGACACCAGCAAGTCCACCATCCCCCGCATCCAGGCGTACACGGAAAAGATGTACAACGTGATGACCAAAACCTGGGGCCTCGCCCCCTGGATGCTCCGCGCGCCTTACGGGATTTTTGAATATTTCATCAAATCCAAACTCAACCTGCCCTTCATCGAGTGGGACGTAGACACCAAGGACTGGACGGGAAAAAGCAGCGCCGCCGTCATGACCGTCGTGCGTGACGAAACCAAAGACGGCTCCATCATCCTCATGCACGACATCAAGGATCACACCCCCGAATCCGGAAAAAGGGCAGCCGAATGGCTGTACGACAATGGCTTCATGTGCGTCACCGTGGAGGAGCTTTTCATTCAGTACCAGCAGGATATGACGCCCAATAAGGTATTTTACAGCGTCAGGACGACGGGGGAATAATTACCGATCTCAAATAAAACGTGATCTGCTCTTTGCATTGGGAACAGTATCAGGTATGAAAAAGCCGCAGTATTTCAAATTGATATCTCCTGCCGGGCGCATTATAATTAAATCGAAAAAGGCAAGGAGGTATTCGATATGAAAGACACTTTTTCAATCAATGATGTGGCTATGATCACCAGCTTGTCCACCCGTACCATCAGAACATACATCACAACCGGATTCCTTTCAGGTGAAAAGATCGACGGCGCATGGGTATTCACCCCGGAACAGGTTCAGGCGTTTATCGAAAACAAAGCGGTCCGGCCGTCTATCAAAGCAAAAAAGAATGCCATCGTCTTCGATTTTTTAGGCGCAAAGCCCTACAGTCAGGACAAGATGTGCGTCATTCTGGATCTGGGTTCCAAAGAAGCGTTGAGCGCATCCGTTTTCTTCTGCGAAAAAATCTCAGCATGCAGTCCGGAAGCCGAACTGCACTTCGCTTCTGACCCTGTCGGAACCGGCGTGCGTCTGATCCTCAGCGGCAGCCCAAAGGATGTCATGCATCTTATGAACCAGTTTTACGAAAAGCAATGATTCTTCTCAATCATCGAGGGAGCGTCACAATGTGGCGCTTTCTTTTTTACCATTTTCTTCTTCTAATAGCCTTGTTGTGAAGGGTAACGAAGCAGGGGCCTGTGCAGCCCCTAAACCCCGCACCAGGGGACTTCGCCCCCTGGACCCATTTAGCGGATTGCACTTGACATATGAAATGAAGTAGATTCCCGTTGATGCAGAGAAAAACGCGGAAGTTTGGCTTGACGCATAATGCTTCTGGCCCGGCGGCTGAAAGCCGCCTGACCGGACGCTTCGCGTCCGGTGAAAGCCGGGGATAAATCACCAGGGGAAAGCGAGCTTTCCCCCTGGGATTATCCCGGCTTTCCTGGGCCAGAAGCCCTCAAACTTTCCGTAACTCCAGCACAACAGGCGCAGTTTGTTGGTATATCCCAACGATGTTATTTCGCCAATTGCGGGTCCAGGGGGATCATCCCCCTGGTCGGGGTCGAACCGCCGATGACCGCTTGTGACGGGAATCTCATCGGCGGTGAGATCAGCCGAAACAAGCAATATCCGCATGAAGCGGACTTGCGATGATTGAGGCTGCGGAACTGAGGCGGATGTCCTTTGAGGTCTTTTCCCGTTATGTGGTCATGGTGCATAATACGCTGACCGGGCAGAGGCTGGGCATCCTTGATCTGAGTTCTGTCTCCCTGCAGGGAAGGGACGTCCGTCCTGATCCTGCCCAGCAGCGGGATCGTGTTCGGGTGTACCAGGCTGAAAAGGCTATGCTGCAGATGGTGCGCACTGGGAATATCAATTATCAATACACCATCGAGCGCAGCATGTCCCTGAGCCCCGGCGTTCCCGTGCAGGGTCAGGAACCCCTGCGGCAGATGAAAACAAGCATCATCGTATTCACGTCCCTGGTGTGCCGGGCTGCCATGGAGGGCGGCCTATCGCCGGAAATCGCCTATTCGCTGGGTGATTCCTACATCCAGACGGCGGAAAACTGCCGGGATTCCGGCGAGCTTTCCGCCCTGGCGCACGCCATGTATCACGATTTTATCTATCGGGTGCATTACCTGCACACCAATCCCAACTATTCCCACGCCATTCAGAAATGCTGCGATTATATTGAACTAAGCCTGGACAGGAAGATTCGTACCGCTGATCTGGCCGGGCTTGTGGGGTATACGGAATATTATCTCACAGAAAAATTCAAAAAAGAAACAGGGCAGTCCGTTTCCCAGTACATGAAGCACATGCGCATCGAACGGGCAAAGGTTTTGCTGCGGTCCACAGCGTTATCCGTTCAGCAGATTTCCGATCAGCTCGCTTTCAATACGCCCAATTATTTTATTCAATGCTTTAAAGAGCAGGAGGGCATGACGCCTGCTGCCTATAAAAAGAAATATTTATCTCATTTTTAATATGAGTATTCTCAAACGGGAACAGGCTATTTGTAAACGGGAACACTCTATTCTCAAACGGGAAGCCTCTATTTTCAAACGGGAGCAGGCTTCCCGTTTACAAATAGAAAGAAAAAAAGGGCCACGGTATCCTAGTGTTCCTGGCGTGCTATATGCTGTACGTGATCGGCTACACCATCGTAAATATGACCGCCCAGACCCTGCCCGCCCTCATCACCAACGATCCCAAACAGCGGCCTACCGTGGGCGTGTGGCAGACTGTGCTGAATTACCTGACCCCCATGGCACTGAACATTGTGGTCTATACCAAGCTGATGCCCGCCATGGGCGGAAGCTTCAATCAGGATTTCCTGAACGTGGTTTGCTGGATGTGCATTACCCTCTCTTTTGTGGGCGTGGTGCTTACCTGCATCGGCGTCTCCCAGTATGACAAGCCCGAAAACTTCAAGGGTATCGGAAAAAACGAGCGGCTCAAGTGGAGGGACATGGCGAACGTTTTGCGGAACAATAAGCCCCTGCAAAGCTACATTATTTCCGCTTCCTCTGATAAGATCGCACAGCAGGCTTCCTCGGCCTCCATCGTCAGCACCATGCTCAACGGCATTCTCATCGGCGATATGGGCCTGGCTACGACCCTGAGCATGATCGGTATGCTGCCTTCCATCCTGTTCGCAGCTTACGGCGCGCGGTACGCGGGCAAGCATGGTCACAAGGAATCCATCGTTACCTGGACACGGAACTGCATCATTGCAAATATTGCCATCATCGCGTTTTTTATCATCACCCGCCATACGGTGGGCACCTTGACTATTTCCACCATGGGCGTGACCATGATCGCTTACGTGGCGCTGACCTTTATCACCAATGGCTTTGCCATGTGTGTGACCACCGCCAACAGCGGCTTCATGGCTGATATCATCGACTATGAACTGGATCGCAGCGGCAAGTATATCCCCGCAGTAGTCACCGGCACCTACAGCCTGGTGGACAAGGTCGTTTCTTCCTTCTCCGCTGCTATCGCAACCGGCTGCGTGGCGCTCATCGGGTACACCGCCACAATGCCCCAGCCCACCGACCCGGATACCTCCGGCGTGTTCTTTATGACCATGTTCCTGCGCTACGGTCTGGCCATCGTGGGCTGGATCTGCACCCTGATCGCTATGCGCCGCTGCAAGCTGGACAAGGCCGAGATGGTGAACGTGCAGAAGCGCATCGAGGATAAAAAAGCTTCTTCCCAGGCAGCGTATATGGAAGAAGAACTGCATAAAGGAGATGCGGCCCATGCGTAAAACCACGATCTTGAACGACGAATGGCGTTTTCTGAAAGCAGATATTGGCGTGGAGCAGGCTATGGCATACGCTGGGAAGGGAGAAAGCGTCTCCCTGCCCCACACCTGGAACGCCGTGGACGGTCAGGACGGCGGGAACGATTATCACCGGGGCTTGTGCTGGTATGTCAGGGAACTGACCGCGGAGGAACTGAACGGGGAGCACGTCTTCCTGGAAATCAATGGCGCGGCGATGACAGCCGAAGTTTACCTGAACGGAAACAAACTGGCCCGGCACGAGGGAGGTTATTCCACCTTCCGTGTGGAGCTGACAGGCCATCTGGCTGACACCAACGTGCTTGCCATTTCTGTCAGCAATGAGGACAGCAACGCCGTCTATCCCCAGAAAGCGGACTTCACCTTCTACGGCGGGCTGTACCGGGAAGTGCGGCTGATCTCCGTGCCCGAAGAACATTTTGAACTGGTGAAGGATGGAACGCCGGGGATCAAGGTAACGCCCATTGTCGATTTGGAAAAGCACAGCGCCGCCGTGACGGTGGAAACCTGGCAGAACGCGGAAAATGTGGAAATCACGGTCAACGGGGAAACCCGGCGCGTTCCTTCCGAAAACGGCCACGCCCAAGCAGAGTTTGTGATCGAAAACGTGCGTCTGTGGGACGGACTGGACGATCCTTTCCTATATACTGCGGAAGCGAAACTGGACAGCGGCGACACGGTCAGCGCCCGTTTCGGCTGCCGGACGTTCCGCTGCGACCCGGAAAAGGGCTTTTTCCTGAACGGGCGCAGCTATCCCCTCCGGGGCGTCAGCCGCCATCAGGACGTAAAGGGCAAAGGCAACGCGCTGTCCTATGAAGATCACAAGGCGGATATGGCGATCATCAAAGAACTCGGAGCCAACACCCTGCGCCTGGCCCATTACCAGCACGCCCGGGAATTCTATGACCTGTGCGACGAAAATGGCATCGTGGTTTGGGCGGAAATCCCCTACATCACCATGCACATGAAGAACGGACGGGAAAATACCCTGAACCAGATGCGGGAACTGATTACCCAGTGCTATAATCATCCCTGCATCGCCGTATGGGGCCTTTCCAATGAAATCACCGCCGCCAGCGTGGTGAACGAGGATCTGCTGGAAAACCACCGGCTGCTCAACGATCTGTGCCATCGGATGGACAGGACGCGCCTCACCACCATGGCCAACGTGTTCATGCTGGAAACGGACAGCCCCATCCTGGAGATTCCCGACATCAACAGCTACAACCTCTATTTCGGCTGGTATCTGGGCGAAATGAGCCAGACGGACGAATTCTTTGACGAATACCACGCCCAATACCCGGACCGGGTGATCGGCTTCTCCGAGTACGGCGCGGACGCGAACCCCGCCTATCACGCGGAGCATCCCGAACGCAGCGATTATACCGAGGATTACCAGGCGCTGTATCATGAGCACATGCTCAAAATGATCGAGGAAAGGCCCTACCTGTGGGCCACCCACGTGTGGAACCTGTTCGACTTCGCCGCTGATGGACGGGACGAGGGCGGCAAGCATGGCGAAAACCAAAAAGGTCTTGTGACCTTTGACCGTTCTCTCCGTAAGGACGCCTTCTATCTCTACAAAGCCGATTGGAACAAACAGGAGCCCTTCGTCCACCTATGCGGCAAGCGGTATATCAACCGGGCCGTGGAAGAAACGGAAATCAAGGTCTATTCCAACCAGCCTGCCGTCACCCTGTATGTGGACGGCGTAAAGTTTGCCGATCAAACAGGGAAAACCGTGTTCCGTTTCCGAATTCCGCTGCTTGGCGAGCACCTGATCCGCGTCGAGGCGGGTGAAGCCGTCGATACCATGTGCGTCCGAAGGGTATCCGAACCGGACGGGAGCTACATTTACAACAAGGCCTCCACGGTGGTCAACTGGTTTGACCAGGACGATATGAACCCCGATTGCTTCTCCGTGCAGGACACCCTGGCGGAGCTGCGCGCCAACCCACAGGCCGGGGCGGTGGTCAACGCTATGATGGAAAAAGCCAGCGCGTCCCGCGGCGACGTGGCCGACGCGGTGAAGGATAATCCCGCTTTGCAGCGCATGCTGGGCCGCATGACGCTCATCAGCCTGCTCAAGCAGAGCGGCGCGGACGAAGAAAGCGTGAAACAGCTCAACCGGGTATTGCAGGGGATTCGCAAATGAGAAAAGCAGTGCAGCAGATCATGCTGGGCACGGTCACAGGCAGTGAAGACCAAGCCCGGAAAACGCTGAACAGCATCAAGGCCGCAGGTTTTGACGGCCTTGAACTCAACCGCTTCATGATCCACCCTACCTCCTTTCTGGTGCGCCTTCTGACGAAAGCAGCCGGAATGCCCACAGGAAAAGGCGGGAAGCTAAATTGGGACAAGCTCATCCGGGAAAGCGGCCTTGGCATTATCAGCCTCCAAACGGATCTGGGCAGCGTCGAGAAGGAACCGGAAAAAGTAATGGAGGACGCCAAAACCTTTGGCACCGATACCGTGGTCATCACCGGCATGTACCGCTTTGATTACAGCGATGAAAGCAGCGTGCGGGAATTGGCTGCCCGACTGAACAAGGAGGGAGAGGCACTCAAACAAACAGGGCTTACTCTGCTGTACCACAATCATAATGTGGAGCTATTACAGGTAAAGCCCGGTCTGCGAGCCTATGAAATTCTGCTTTCCGATACCGACCCTGCTTTCGTGAATTTTGAGTTTGATTCCTACTGGTTCACAGACGGCGGCGCGGACGCGAAAGCCTGGATGCGCAGGCTGGGGAACCGCATGAAGCTGTGGCATATCACGGATCGGGGCAGCAGGCAAACGGGCCCCGCCATGACGCCCATCCTGAAGGCCGACAGCATGGAATTGGGCACGGGAAACATGGATTTGGACGGCATGAAAGATATTGCCCTTGCCAACGGTATTCAGGCCGTGGTGCTGGAAAGTCATAAAAACTGGGTGGATAAAGACCCGATCAAGAGCCTGGAAGTCAGCGCCCAATGGCTGAACGGGAGGTTTTGAGCATGGAAAAGCGGATGCCCGAAAAATGGATGGCGAAATGGATCGATCCCGAGCTGCCCCATGACGAAGCGGAAAGGCAGCCTGCCTCTTATCTGCACCGCCGTTTCACCATCGAAAAGTCGGGAAACGCCTGCCTGTATATCACCTGCCACGGGCTCTATACCGCTTTTCTCAATGGGCGGCGCGTGGGTGATTTTATTCTCGCTCCCGGCACGGGGGATTATCACAAGCGGTTGACGGTACAGTGCTATGACGTGTCCTCCCTCCTGCGGGAAGGAGAAAACGAATTGACCGTCACCTTGGGCGACGGCTGGTATCGAGGCAATGTGGGCGTGGACGGTCTGAGCAATTACTATGGATCAGATATCGGCTTGCTGTGCCAACTGGAAGTGAACGGCAAGCCCGTTCTGGTCAGCGATGAAAGCTGGGAAGCCAGTCAAAATGGCCCTACGCGCCTGAACGATCTTCAAATCGGTGAAAGCTATGACGCCCGCATGGAGAAGATCACAGGCTGGCATGGCGTGATCGTTCGGGACTTTGGGTTTTCCAATCTGGCTCCAACGGAGAGCGTACCCATTCTGGAACAGGAGCGCTTTCCGGGCAGGCTGTTCAAAACGCCCAACGGAGAAACAGTGATTGACTTCGGTCAAAACCTGGCGGGCTATACGAAACTGCGTGTCATGGCAAAAGCGGGTCAGAAAATCACCCTCTGGCACGGGGAAACGCTGGATGAAAACGGCAATTTCACCCAAAGCAATTTCGATCCGGGTGAGCGAAACAAAAGCGGCATTCCCCAGCGGCTGGACTATATCTGCAAAGATGGTCTGAATGTCTGGAAGCCCCAATTTACGATCTTTGGCTTCCGTTACGCGAAGATTGAAACAGACGTTGACCTGACAGACGCTTCCTTCACCGCCGTTGCCGTCTATTCGCGGATGCCGCAGACCGGCTTCTTTGAATGCGGGAATGCCGATGTGAACCGCCTGTTCCTCAACAGCCTGTGGAGTATGCGCTCCAATTTCTGCGATATTCCCACCGACTGCCCCACCCGGGAGCGGGCAGGCTGGACGGGGGACGCGGGCGTATTCGCCCCCACTGCCGTGTATCTGGCGGATTGTTATCCCATTCTGCGCAAGTGGCTGGGTGAATGC
Source organism: Clostridia bacterium (assembly GCA_017509065.1). The sequence continues at coordinate 4,791 of JAFWQM010000190.1, read as the reverse complement.
CGCCTGGCGCAGGGGGAAGACGGCCTCGTGCAGAATATCGCCCCGGTCAATAACACGGGCAGCATGATTTCCAATATGCTGCAAGGCTCCGCGGGCTGGGGCGACGCCTGCGTGCTGGTTCCCTGGGCGCTGTATCAGGCATACGGCAGAGAGGAGATCCTGGAAGAAAACTATGATATGATGCGCCGGTGGGTGGATTTCTGCCGGAAGCGAGCGGCCAGCGCGACCCGCCCGCAGAACGAAAGCAATCCATGGAAGGAATACCTGGCGGATCAGGGCTTTCATTTCGGCGAATGGTGCCAGCCGGATGTGGACAACACAGAAGCCATGCGGAAAACCATGATGATGGGCGCGCCGGAGGTGGCTACAGCGTACTTTTTCCGTTCCGCTTCCCTGCTGTATGAAATTGCGAAAATCTTAGGCAAAACGGAGGACGCGGAAAAATACACTGCTCTGGTTGAAAACATCAAAAAAGCCTACCGTTTCACCTGTACAAAGAATGGAAAAATCATCTCCGACCGCCAATGTGATTATGTGCGTGTTATCGCCTTCGGGCTGCTGGAAGCGGAAGAAAAACAGCAAGCGGCGGATGATCTGAACGCATTGGTTATTCAAAACGGGTATCATCTGAACACCGGCTTCCTTTCCACGCCTGATCTCTGCCGGGTATTATCCGATTACGGCCATGGAGATACGGCCTATCGGCTGCTTTTGCGGGAGGACTGTCCCGGCTGGCTGTATGCGGTCAGAAAAGGTGCGACGACCATCTGGGAAACCTGGGACGGCATGCGTCCCGACGGTACGATGCACGATTCCCTGAATCATTATTCCTACGGGGCCATCACCGGTTGGCTGTTCAGCGGTGTGTGCGGCATCCGTATGGCGGCGGGAAAATTGATGATCCGTCCCTGCCCGCATCCTGCCCTTGGCCATGCTTCCGCGCAATGGGATTCCCCCTATGGCCGCATTGAAAGCGCCTGGCGGTATGAAGGCGAAAGCCTGATGCTTGACATAACGATTCCCGAAAACGTGCAGGCGGATATCCTGTGGCCGGACGGAAGAGCGGAACGCGCCGCTGCCGGACACTATCACCAGGAAAGAGGAGGCTGAACCATGGAATACATCTGTAATCCGGTCAATGTCAATTATCGCTATCAGTTCAACGCGGACCCGCGCTTGCACGGCCAGATGCAAATCTGCCGGGAAGCCGCCGATCCTTCCATGATTTGCTTTCAGGGGCGGTACTACATCTTCGCCTCCATGACCCTGGGCGTGTGGGTTTCCGATGATCTGGCGCATTGGGAAAACCACCGCCTGCCGCATGAACTGCCCCTCTACGATTACGCGCCGGACGTGCGGGTCATGGGCGATTGGGTATATTTCTGCGCTTCCCGCAGGGAAGAAAACTGCGACCGCTGGCGCACCAAGGACATCCTGAACGGCCCCTATGAGAAGATCGAGGGTTCCTTTCCCTTCTGGGACCCGAACCTGTTCATTGATGACGACGGGCGGGTGTATTTCTATTGGGGGTGCTCCAATATCACACCGATTTGGGGTGTGGAGCTGAATCGGGAGACCATGCTGCCCTTGGGCGATCAGCGTGTGCTCATCGAAGGGCATCCCTTTGAAATTGGCTATGAGCGGATCGGTGAGGATAACAGCCAGTTTCCCGCTTCGGACGATGAAATCGAAATGGGCTACCGGGCGTTTATTCAGCGTCGGGGCGTGCCGGAGGAACAGCTTCCACCCGAAGTCAGGCCGCTGATCCGCGGCATGTTCTCCCGAAAGCCCTACATAGAGGGAGCCTGGATGGACAAGCATAACGGCACATACTATTTGCAGTACGCCGCGCCCGGCACACAGTACAATACCTATTCTGACGGGGTATATGTATCGGATCACCCCTTGGGGCCATTTCGGCTTGCAAAGAATAATCCGTATTCCTATAAGCCCGGCGGATTCCTGCCTGGCGCAGGCCACGGCAGCACCATGCGGGATATGCGGGGAAATTGGTGGCATACGGCTACCATGCGCATCTCCGTCAACCACGATTTTGAACGCAGAGTGGGCATCTGGCCCGCGGGCTTTGATGCAGATGGGGAACTGTTCTGCAACCAGCGCTACGGTGACTGGCCCATGGCGGAAGAGGGTGACCCCTGGCGGAATCCGGCCTGGATGCTGCTGAGCGCAGGCAAGCAGGTCGACGCTTCCTCCTGGACACAGGGGCATAAACCCGGCAAAGCCACGGAAGAAAACGTACAGACCTGGTGGCAGGCGGCTTCCAATGATCGGAAGGAATGGCTGCAAATCGACCTGGGCAAGTCCATGTCTGTTTACGCTGTGCAGATCAATTTCGCAGATGACAAAATTGACATTCCCTGTCCTGGAAAAATCATAGGCGGCAGTCAGGCACGTTATATCGAAGAACGGGATCTGCAGACCCAATGGAAGCTGGAAGCCTCCCTGGACGGTGAAGCCTGGTTTGTGGTGGAAGACAAATCCAGTGCGCAAACCGACTTATCCCATGATTTGATCGTTCGGGAGAATGGCTTTACCGTCCGGTATCTGAAACTTTCCGATTTATCTGTTCCTTACGGACAAAAGCCCTGCATATCCGGCCTACGGGTTTTCGGCCTGGGGCAGGGACAGAAACCCTCGATCCCCGTTTTCACCGCGAAGCGTACAGGCGAATTGGATATGATGGTGAACATCACGGCCCAGGCCAACACGGTGGGCTATAATATCCTGTTCGGCGAACGCCCGGACAAGCTGTATCACAGCTATATGGTTTTTGAGCCGGGAGAAAAGCGCCTCGGCGCACTGATCCGTGGACGGGAATATTTTGTGCGGGTGGACGCTTTCAATGAATGCGGCATCTCCGAAGGAACCTGCGTGAAACTGTAAGGAGGACAAAAGCATGGCTTTTCCGAAAGGATTCCTGATCGGTGCTGCAACCGCGGCGCATCAGGTAGAAGGCAACAACATCCACAGCGATTATTGGGCGCAGGAGCAGATGCCTCATTCCAGCTTTACCGAGCCTAGCGGTATGGCCTGCGACAATTACAACCGCTATGAGGAGGACATCCGGCTGCTGGCGGACGCCGGGCTGAACGCCTACCGCTTTTCCATCGAATGGGCCCGGATCGAGCCGGAAGAAGGAAAATTTGACGAAGCGGAAATCGAACACTATCGGAAAGTGATCGCCTGCTGCAAACAGCATGGTGTGGAACCCATCGTGACCCTGATGCACTTCACCAGCCCGGTGTGGCTGATCCAGAAGGGCGGCTGGGAAGCGGAAAGCACGGTTGCATATTTCAGGCGCTACGCCGCGTATGTGACCGAAAGGCTGGGAAGCGAACTGCGTTATATCTGCACGATCAACGAAGCTAATATGGGATTGCAGCTTGCCGCGATTTCCCGCCGTTTCCGACTGATGGCGGAGCAGGCCCAGAAGCATCAGGCGGAAGCGGGCAAAGCGGCGGAAGGCACCGTACAGGTGGGCATGAATTTCCAGAAGATGATGGAGAACATGAAATACGCCGCCATGGAAAATGCCCAGGTGTTTGGCACGCCCGATCCGAAGATTTTCGTTTCCGCGCGTACCCCCGAAGGAGACACCCTGGTATTCCGCGCCCATCAGGTGGCAAAAGAAGCGATCAAGTCCATTCGTCCCGAAATCAAAGTGGGCATCACCCTGTCTCTGCATGATTTGCAGGCCCTTCCTGGCGGGGAAAAATATGCCGAGGACGCTTGGAATGAAGAATTCCGTCACTATCTGCCCTTCATCCAGGGCGACGACTTCCTGGGCGTACAGAATTATACCCGCACCCAGTACGGTCTTCAGGGACAGCTTCCCTGTCCCGATGGCGCTGAACTCACGCAAATGGACTATGAATTCTATCCTGAAGCGTTAGAACATGTTCTTCGCCGGGTACATGAAGCTTTCAAGGGCGATCTGATCGTCACTGAAAACGGTATCGCCACTGCTGACGACAGCCGCAGGGTGGAGTTTATTCAGCGGGCTTTACAGGGAGTCCAAAACTGTCTGGACGATGGTATTCCCATCAAAGGCTATTGCCATTGGAGCCTGTTGGATAACTTTGAATGGCAGAAAGGCTTTTCCATGACATTCGGGCTGATTGCGGTGGATCGAAACACACGAAAACGTAAACCCAAGGAGAGCCTGGCTGTTTTAGGAAGATTTTGTCCTGAGCTATCAATCACCACCTCCCACTTCCATCATCAACCGGGCGCCGAATGTGACGCCCTCGATAAAAGCTGACTCGCCTTCATCCATCAGAAGCGTGTTTATTGCGTCCTGCACTGAGTCCATTAATGGCCGCTTTTCTTCTGGCAAGGCGGCCAGTATTTCTTCCTGCAGCGCCATAAGCTTGTCGTAGCTGGAAAAATTCTGATCCTTTCTCCTGTATGGAGCGTATTCCCCTCTGTAAATCTTTAGAAGAATGCTTTGATCCATAACAAAATGCGCCTCCTTTCGGCAGACACAATTTACCGTCAGGAAGCGCAAATTGGAAGCGGGTTCGGAGAGAGTTATCAGTAATTTTATCATTTTTCAAGATACCATATCCCGGAAGAACCAATAAAAGTGTAATTGCGTCAAGAATGAAAAGTTTTGCGTTAAAGGCAAAACTTCAGGGTGTCGACAAAGTCGACACCCTGCCATCGAAAGTCAGCAAAAAGCTGTCTTTCGATGGAGACATCAATTTCTTGTAATATGGCATTTCCTGGCCGTTTGGCCCGAAAATGCTCATATTACGGCCAGAAATTGAT
>JAFWQM010000189.1 GCA_017509065.1 Clostridia bacterium | reverse complement strand
TGTACCAGCGCCTTGTCGCCGTCAATAACCAGGACCTAGCCGCTGCGGATTTCACCGTTGGCCTGCTGGATTTCCACCAGTTCGTCGTATTTGACGCCTTCTACCTGGTCAACCAGCATCAGCGGGCCGACGACCTCGCGAATTGTCTTGTAATCTTTACGCATCGAGTTCGCCTCCCTCTGTCAGCGCTGCAAAGGCAGCTTCCAATCTCTTGGTGATTTCGCCAAACTTTTCCACACGTTCTTTTTCGGTAATGTATTTCATACGGCCGATTTCCTCGCGGACCGGCATATCGATCAGCTTATCCAGGTGCACATGCTGCTCCAGGGCGGCTTCCGCCTTGTCGTACCAGGTCAGGATCAGCTTCATCATGTCATGCTGTTTTTCCAGGGAAGTGTAGGTATCCACTTCGTGGAAGGAGTTCTGGTGCAGGAAGTCCTCGCGGATGGAGCGGGCGCATTCCAGCGTGATGCGGTCCTTGAAGCTCAGGGCATCCACGCCGACCAGACGCACGATTTCGTTCAGTTCCGCTTCTTCCTGGAGGATGGTCATCATCTTGGAGACCATGCCGGACCAGTCGGGGGATACGGAGCTGTTGTAGTAGTTCCGCAGGCGGTCGCTGTACAGGGAGTAGCTCTGCAGCCAGTCGATAGCCGGGAAATGACGGGCATAGGCCAGGGCTGCCGACAGGCACCAGAATACCTTGACGATACGCAGCGTAGCCTGGGATACCGGTTCGGAAATATCGCCGCCGGGGGGTGATACGGCGCCGATAGCGGAAACCGCGCCGGTGCGGTCCTCGTTGCCGATACATTTCACGATGCCGGCGCGTTCGTAGAACTCTGCCAGGCGGGAGCTCAGATAAGCGGGATAACCTTCGTCGCCGGGCATTTCTTCCAGACGGGAGCTCATCTCACGCATGGCTTCGGCCCAGCGGGAGGTGGAGTCTGCCATGATGGCTACTTTGTAGCCCATGTCGCGGAAGTATTCCGCAATGGTGATGCCTGTGTAGATGGAGGCTTCACGGGCGGCAACCGGCATGTCGGAGGTATTCGCAATCAGCACGGTACGCTTCATCAGGGGCAGGCCCGTACGCGGGTCGCTCAGTTCCGGGAATTCCATCAGTACGTCGGTCATCTCGTTGCCGCGTTCGCCGCAGCCTACGTAGATGATGATGTCGGCGTCAGCCCACTTGGCCAGCTGGTGCTGGATAACGGTCTTGCCGCTGCCGAAGGGGCCGGGTACGGCCGCCACACCGCCTTTGGCGATGGGGAAGAGGGCGTCGACGACGCGCTGGCCGGTAACCATCGGTTCCGTCGGGGGCAGTTTTTCTTTGTACGGACGGCTGCGGCGCACAGGCCAGGTCTGGAGCATCGGGTACTCCGTCACGTTGCCGTCTTTGTCTTTCAGCTTGTAAACGGGCTCCAGGATGGTAGCCTCGCCGCTGTACACCCATTCCACGACGCCTTCCTTGCGGGGCGGCACCATGATCTTGTGCAGCACGGCCGGGGTCTCCTGGACCACGCCGATGATGTCGCCGCCCGTTACATGGTCGCCGACTTTCACTTTCGGTTCAAATTTCCATTTTTTCTCGCGGTTCAGCTTGGGAACCTCGACACCGCGGGTGATACGGTCGCCCGCTTTATTGTACAGCACGTCCAGGGGGCGCTGGATGCCGTCGAAGATGCCTTCGATCAGACCGGGCGCCAGTTCCACGGACAGCGGGGAACGGGTGGATTCCACCGGTTCGCCGGGTCCCAGACCTGCCGTTTCCTCATATACCTGAATGGAGGCCATGTCGCCCCGCAATTCAATTACCTCGCCAATCAGATGCTTCTCGCTGACACGGACCACGTCATACAGCTCTACATCGCCCATGCCGCTGGCAACGATCAGCGGGCCTGATACTTTTACTATAGTTCCACTCATCGGCTATTTACCTACCCTTCCTTGAAAAGAATGTCTGCGCCCACAGCCTTTTCTACATTGCCCTTCAGCTTTTTCATGCCCAGCCCCAGGCTGCCCTTGGCGGACGGGATGGGGATGATGGCAGGAAATGTCGCAGTAGTGTAATAATCGATTGCCTCGGGTACCAGCTGCGCGGCTTCTTCGGTGATGTAGATGATCGCATACCCTTTATCCGCCAGCTTGTGTATCCTTTTTTCTATCATAGGGCCCTGTTCCTCGTAATACACATCCAGACCGATGGCCTTGAAGATCATTACGGAACCGGGGTCGCCAATCACCGCGATTTTACGTTCCTTCATAGACATCCGCCTTTCTATGCGTACAGTTCGGGCAGCTCGTAGTCAAAACCGCCCCGCTTGGCTCCGAAGATTACCCGGAGGGCTTTGGCTTCCGCCTCGCGGCCCATGAGGTAACCGATGATCGGACCCAGGGAGAACATATCCCATTTTACACTGCGCAGAACATTCATCAGCGCCGTTTCCATTTTACGTTTCAGAACAGATGCATTGCCGGTGGCAACGTATTCCTCCACGCTCTGGGAAATAAGTTTGCCGTTTTTGCCTCTGTTGAATTGCGCTCCCAGCTGTTCCATCGGGATGTTCATCCCTTCCAGGAAAACGTTGAAATCAATTTCCCCGCCCTCCAGGAGCATCAGACGCAGCTTGTCCACGTCCCAGTTGAGGAGCCTTGCCCTCACTACGCTGCGGGCGTTCTGGAAGTC